>JAVEUJ010000131.1:0-6566 GCA_034005635.1 Kiritimatiellia bacterium
CGGTGTCGGCGATGGCATCGGGTCGCTCTATTGGGAAAACGTAGCCGGGCTGGAAGCGGCGGCCGAATTCTATGCCGATCCGCTCCCCGGAAAACGGGCACGCGACATTGCCGACAAACGCCAGATCACCCATGTCATCATGAACGAAGGCGCCCAGGATGCGCTGATGTTCTATGATTTGCATACCGGCTCCAGCGATCAGTTGCGAGCGTCGCAGACGGTCGGCGGTGCCCTCACCGGCATTGGCACGGAAATTCCCCCGTGGCTCCACTATGACGAAAAGCTAAATGCGTCGGTCAATCCGGTCCTCTACACCCTCGTTCCAGCCATTGGCCAATGGGTTCCCACCCATCTGGCCACACGCATCTATACCGTGGCCGCCCCACCGACCCAGGTGCGGCCCTAGATTTAGCTCAAAACAGCTCGGCTCGCATCACACATCCTCCGCGCCCAGCGGGCGCAGCTACAGAAGGCGGGATCGGTTGTAGCTGCGCCCGTTGGGCGCGGCCATAGAATTATTGAATATGCGCTAAAATCGCATGCCGTTGGTAGAGCGACTCTCCGGCTTGGCCGCTCGTGGCGGAGTGAGCCGCGGCAGTTAGCGGGACCCACACCCGTCACGGATTCAGTAAACGAATCCCTTTCGGCTGCACTGGTCCGGCCCCCGTGTCTTTCCAAACTCGGCTTGCAGGCGTGGCGAGTGCCCGTTTGGCGGTCACTCCCGGACTCCACACCGCATATTCGCATTCCCCCCACTCCACGCCCAGCGATTCTCCCGTCCAGACCGACGTCAGCGACAGATAATACCGCCCTGTCGTAGCCCCTTTGGCATTGAACCCCAGTATGTAATCAAAAATATTCCCGTTCTGGTCCATGAAATTGAGCTGTGTGCAATTTGCACCGCGCGTTCGTTGCAGACAGTCGTTGATTTTTACGACGGCGCCGGTCGTGCTGACGTTCTGCCAATAGCCCGTGCCAGCCACCAGATTCAGCCAGTACTGCTGAACCTCCCCGGTGCCCCACTGGGCCGCAAACGTGATTCCGGTCATCTCCTCCAGTGGGATTGCACTGAATACCGGATACGCCACGCGGGAGCCGTGGAAAAAGTGCCGGTTCCACCCTGCGAAGGTTGTGCTGAAAGGCACCTCCAGTTCCACGGCTTGCGTCGCCCCATTGAAGCCAAAGGAGTAGATCTCCCATTGCGGATTCAATAAATTCGCCGTGTGTACCATGAGCGTTTCCGATTCCGCCCCTTTCACACAGACATATTGCGCTGTCTCGCCGGACAGAATATCCACCCGGCACTCGTTGGTTTGAACCTGCGGCAAATCGACCCGATCGGACGAAAACGCTTCGGCCGCCGCCCCCACCCGGCGAATGGCCATGTTGGTAAGAACCACCGGTGAAACCAACTGCCCGTAAATTTTCTCTCCCCCGCTAATCGCCTGCACCACGGCCATCCCCGTGCTGACGCGTCCGAAAACCGTTTGGCGTCCGTCCCAATATCCAGCACCGTTTGTCAGCAAAATCATGAATTCCGTCGCCCCGGTGTGGGGGCCATCCGTCACCATGGCGATCACCCCATTGGAATGGCTCAAGCCGTTGGTCGCTTCATCCAAGATCGTATAACCCGGACCACCGTTCCACTGTCCCGCCACTGGGCGCAATCCGCCCTGCAGCGCCAACAGATTCGTCACCCCGGCCCCCGGCACCTCATATTGCACCCGGTACAAGCCGCTCCCGGCATACCACGGCTCCGTCCGTGCGACTCCAGTCGCTGGGTCCATCCACGATTGCTCCCCCTCTGCCAGACGGACAAAATTCGCGACCGTCCGCGGCGCACGCACAAAATCCAATTCCACTGTGAACGTCCCCGCCGAAGTCGAAAAATCAGCGAACAAGCCATTGGTCTGGGCCTGCACGGGCACCACCCACCCCCAGCCAGCTAAAGCAAGACCCACCATAACGCGACGAAGTTTCATTCCATTTCTATACCACGCCCCGCCTCGCCCCGCAACAATAGTGGTTGATGCTCCTACAATTCAGCGCGCCCAGCGGGCGCACCTACAGAAATCCCTTCCGCCCCATCTGCCCTGTAGCTGCGCTCGTTGAGCGCGGGGCTGTTTGATCCCTTTTCCGATCTGGCGCGCCCAGCGGGCGCACCTACAGGAAAACCGTCCGACTGCTTTCATTTCAGGATTTCCCAACAGCGAACACTCCCGTATGGTCAATGACATGGCCAAACATCAACATCTGCGGCGATTAGCACGCATATCGATCTCCCGTCCCGTCTATTTCATCACCGCCTGCACGCACGAACGGAAATCACTCTTGACCCAGCCAAAAGCAATAGCCGTATTGATGCGCGAATGGCGGGCGGCCAAAGAGCGGCACGGTTGGCTCATCGGTCGCTTCGTTATCATGCCGGACCACGTTCATTTCTTCTGCACCGAACAGGCCGCCGGCGCGATCCGGCCGCTTCCGCGATTCATGAACAAGTGGAAAGAATGGACGGCAAAAAGCATTTGCACAGAAATGGCCAGCGCTGCGCCCGTATGGCAAAGAGGGTTCTTCGACCATGTTTTGCGGTCGGATGAATCCTACGGCGAGAAATGGGCCTATGTCCGCGACAATCCGGTCTGGGCCGGATTGGCTGACTCGTGGGAGACCTGGCCTTGGCAAGGACATGTGGATTTCGACTCGCCTATATAAATCCGCCCTGACCACCCTGACCACCCTGTCCACCCTGTCCACCCTGTCCACCCTGCCCTTCCAATCCTGCGCGCCCAGCGGGCGCACCTACAGGAAAACCGTCTCCCGTCTCAAGTCTCCAGTCTATAGTCTACTGTCTGCCCTCCCCTGCCCCCTCCCCATTCGCGAAATTGGTGTGATTCGTAGTTTACCTCCCCCTTTTCCCATCGGTGTTCATCGGTGTTCATCCGTGGTTAGGTTCTCTCTTTCCCTTTTCGTGTCTTTAGCGATTTTCGTAGTTTGGCTGTTACCGAATTAGTGCACAAAAAAAGAGCGGCCTTTCGGCCGCCCTTTGTATAATCCGAAAGGATTATTTCTTCATCTTGCGACGCAGCACCATCGCCAGCGCGCCCAAGCCCAAGAGGCTCATCGTCGCGGGCTCAGGAATGACATCGCCACTCATGGTCATGTTGGTCAGCAGACGAGCAGAACCTGTTCCGGCCGGCGCGGCGGTCGGAGTGGCCACTTGGCCGCCCGTGGAACGCAGGAACAGGGTATTCGCGCCCGTACCAATCGTGCCCACCGCAACGTCAGCTTTCACGGAGCTACCAGAAGAATAAGCGACTGTCCAAGCAGTGCCCACATCGGTGCCATTCAAGGACCATTGCAGAGTGCCCGGGCCGGTGTTGGAACCATTCAGGCCGCCGACGCCGATCGTCGTATTCGCAATGGAGTAGCCAGCCGCAACCCCAATGCTCAGGCTGATGCCGTTCGCAGGATCAGTCCAGTTGTTACCCGCGAATTGGTTCGCCGCTGTGCTGGAAGTATTCAAATTTACGCGAGTCAATTCGCCAAACGTCACTTTGTCGATGTTGGCCGCGCCCGCTTCGGTCGCCACAGTCGAAGCACCATCCGCAAACGTCCACGTCGCGAGCAATTCAGCTTGCGCCACCGAGGCAATCGCCAAAATGGCTAATGCAATCAATAACTTTTTCATCATCGTCTCCTGTTTGTTTGTTTTATTTAAATACCAACTGGAGTCTTCCTTCTCCAACGTTGGGTTCTGTTTTACCCCAACGCATGAACGCTGTAAAGGAAAATATTCATTATTTTTCAAAATAATTCTCAGTAGAATTTACTTCTCCGAGCAAAATTCTACTAGGTGTTGTGGGGTAAGGCGATACACAGGTGGTTGAGATTCCCGGCCGCTTGGTTCCCCCTCTACACCTGCGCCCAACCTAACGATCCCCGGGGCAAGCCCGGGGGATTTTCTCATCCACCGGCGCAGCCAACCTAACCCTCTTCCCATCCACCGGGCTTAGCCCTGTCCCGGGTTCTCATCCACCGGGCTCGCCCCGGTGTGCTTAAGGTTGCGCAGTCATACAAGCCGCGCAGCCCTCACCCCCGCCCCGCCTGCGCCTCCCACTTCCGTAAATATCCTTGCACCGTCCCCGCTGTAATATCCCCATAGCTTCCAATGTACGCGCTATCAGGCCACAACCGCCCCACGCCGGCCTCAATCAAATGCTCTGGAAAATCCCGCAGCAGTCGCTCTTGGGCGATGTTCATCAGTTGGATCGCAAGTTCCGCCGGCGCCACAGAGGGGTGAATCCTCACCGCCAGATGGATGTGATCCGGGACAAATGCGGCCTTCAGCAACGCAAACTTCCCCGTTTTCTCGTGCCGACGCCAGTCGTCTGCAATCACGGGTCCCGATTCCGACCCAAAGACGCCATGGCGGTTCGCAACGGCAAACACCATATGGTAGTGCAGCAGGGCCATGGCATGCGTCGGATTCAGCCGTGACTCGTCCTCCGGGGAGAGGCCCCACTCCTTCACGAAAACTGGCGGCAGGATACGCTGGTCGTATCCGTGATGACCTGGCTGGCTTTCCAAGTAACCCGTCACATCCTCCCGCGTAGTATGGCCTGCCGTGCAGGCGAAATAGCCCCGCCCGAGCACATGATCCACTTGGGCCAGCCCCGCCTGTCCCCGTAGCCACTTGCTTATGCGTCCCTTCAACTTGCTGGCGCAGGCCGAAACCGTTTCCGTCGGCAGAAGCATGACCAGAGCCAGTGCATTCCGCTCGTCGGCGGTAAACTCCACGACGCGAATGCCCAGGGATGCCGCCAATTCCTGTACACCTTCCAATGTCAACCCGGCCAGCGCGGGCAAGGGGCGTAGGCGATGGGTATGCCAGCGCAGATAAACCTTATTGGTGGAGGCAAGGCGCAGGGTGGTGGACTGGACGGGCGGCAGGAACATGCTGGATAGCGTATCAGCCTAACGATCCCCGGGGCAAGCCCGGGGGATTTTCCCTATCCACCGGGCTTGTACCGGTGTGCTTAAGGATGCGCAAGCTATACAAGCAACACAATCAACCTAACCATCCCCGGGGCAAGCCCGGGGGATTTTCCCTATCCACCGGGCTTGTACCGGTGTGCTTAAGGCTGCGCAGTCATACAACCTGCGCCGCCAACCTAACGATCCCCGGGGCAAGCCCGGGGGATTTGCTCCAGCCCCCCCCGGCCTCTATTCCGTGAAGAGCCGCTGTTTCCCCAGCCCCAGTTTGCCCAGGCGGTAGCTCAGCGCCACGCGCAGGCAGCCGAGACCGTAGCGGACGCTGCGACGGAAGTTGATCGAGGAGGCTTCCGGGAAATAGAGCGTGGGGCAACTGACTTCGGCAATGAAGACGCCGCGCCAGAGAATTTGGGCGAGCATCTCGTTGTCGAAGACAAAGTCGTCGGAGTTTCTTTCCAGCGGCAGGCGTTCGAGCAAGCCGCGCGAGAAGGCGCGGTAGCCGGTATGGTATTCGGAGAGTTTGGCACCCAGCAACACGTTTTCGGCAAAGGTCAGCCCGCGGTTGGCCACATACTTCCACCACGGCATGCCGCCGGCCAGTGACCCGCCGCCCAGAATACGCGACCCCAGCACACACTCATAGAGTCCGCTGGCGATCAGGCTGGCCATGGCCGGGATCAGCTTGGGGGTGTACTGGTAGTCGGGATGCACCATGATGACCACATCGGCGCCATCGGCTAGCGCCAGCCGGTAGCAGGTCTTCTGGTTGCCGCCGTAGCCCAGATTCTGCTCATGCACATGCACCATTACGTTGGGCAGCTCGCGGGCCATCGCGGCTGTCTCATCGTGGCTGGCGTCGTCCACGACAATCACGCGGTCCACGACCCCCTGGGCCATCACTTCGTCATAGGTTTTCCGCAGCGTCTTGGCTGCATTGTACGCTGGCATCACCACCACGATTTTTTTGTCGTTCAGCATCGACGGGGGTCCTTTGGTTCAGAGCTCATCCTGATTTCTGACAATCCATATATGGGTAACGGCTTGCCGTCAATGCCAACCACTGTTTCCGGACCCCAACGGCCCGCCTGCGGGACATCGCCGAGATCCCGCGCCAGGCTCCACCCTATGGAAAACTCGGCTCTCGTAGCGTGGACCTCCGGTCCGCGCCTCTTCCAGTTCCGTTGCGCGGCTGGCTGCCCATCCACCGGGCTTGTACCGGTGTGCGTAAGGTTGTGCAGCCATAATAGATGCCCCGCCAACCTAACCATCCCCGGGGCAAGCCCGGGGGATTTTCCCAATCCTGCCCCATCCCTGCCTGCCCAGACTCTTTTCCTGAATTCCTGAGTTCCAGATTAATTTCCTATCGGTATGTTCACCCCTTTCCCGTTTCAGCGCGCCCAGCGGGCGCACCTACAGAAAAACCATCCCCCGTCTCCCGTCTCAAGTCTCCAGTCTCAAGTCTTCCCACCCCCCATCCGTGTTATCAGTGTCATCCGTGGTGGATCTTCGACTATTCCTTATAGCGACAGACCCCAGTGCGGTCCCAGTGGCCAATAGACAAAGAATGATGGCCC
>JAVEUJ010000132.1:0-3028 GCA_034005635.1 Kiritimatiellia bacterium
AATGCCCTACAATTACGTTGGGCAAGCAGAAAGTGAGCTGTTGGGCGCTGGCTGGCCCGAATCCGTGTTAAGCCCGGGGGTGAGCCTTGCCGTATTCTTCCTTGAGGCGCTCCACGCTGATATGGGTATAGATTTGAGTGGTCGATAGGCTGGCATGGCCTAGCAGCTCCTGCACACTGCGTAGATCAGCACCGGCATCCAGTAAGTGCGTAGCAAAGCTATGGCGCAGGACATGCGGCGTAATCGCGAGATCCAAATCCGCCTCCGCCAAGTATTTTTTCAGCGAGCGTTCGACCGAGCGCGGCGTCAACCGCCCGCCAGTGCGATTGGCGAACACCGCTGTCGCCCGCGGTCGATCCTCATTGCCCCACCAGGCATCCCGGGCATCCAGCGCCATCTGCAAAGCCAAAGCGGCCGGTCGCCCGATGGGACACAGGCGCTCCTTCTTGCCCTTGCCGCGTACCAGGGCAGATCCGGACAGCAGATCAATGCGGGCATCCGTCAACCCGCAGAGTTCGGCGATGCGCATACCGGTGCTGTAAAGAACTTCTAAAATCGCGGTATCGCGCAGCGCCGCGTAATCGGCAAAACCGGCTGCCACTGGTTGCCCCGGGATTTCACGAGTGCGCTGGCGCAGACGGGCCGGGGCTTCCAGCAGGCGCAACATGTCGTCGCGGCTGAGCACCTGGGGCAGGCGGCGACGCGGCTTGGGCTGTTGCAGGCTGGAGAACGGATTATCCCGTACGAGTTCCTCCCGCACCATGAAGCGGAAGAACGAGCGCAAACTCGACATCTTGCGACTGGCGGTGGCGGGTGCCAGACCGGCCTTTTGAAAGGAGGCCAAAAACCGCCGCGCAGCAAAACGGTCGGGCGACTTCCACGGGTACGGCGGCCGAAAGTCCGCCCCCCACATCTGTCGACAGAATTGGCGGATATCCGACAGATAGGCGGATATCGTATGGTCCGACGCATTACGCTCCGCGCGCAGATGCCGGACAAACTGCGTCACGGATGGATCATCCGCCAACGACTGGCGTGGCGACGGTGCCGCCGCACGTGGCGAATGGGTTACGCGGCGGGGAGTGGAATCCTTACCCATAGGTGTTTCTGAGGCCCAACGTCCTTATTCGTCTTCCTCTGCCTTGCGTTTTTTGCGCGGGGCACGAGGTTCGGGCAGGCTCAGGCGTTGCTTGGCCTCGGCATAGTCCGGGATCTGGCTGGCATAGGTCACGGCCAACCGTTTGAGTGCGGACACTTGCTTAAAGGACAACTGCTGGCGCTGCTCAAACTGCGTCCGTAGCGATGTCAGAAACTCGCGGTCATCCCATGTACGCCCCTTGCTGGTGGTGGCCGGCCGCCATTCCTTCACGGTATCGAACAGCGCCAGAATAGCGGGAATCTGCCCATCGGCTGCCTGGGGCTCGACTCCGACGCCTAATGCCTCCGCCTTTTGCGCGAAATCAGGGATCTGCTTGGAGTACTTGCGCAGAATCTTGTCCAAATAGGCGATCTGGGCCGGGGACAGGCGCCGTCCGGATTCCACTTGATTGCGCAGCGACGTAGAGAAGTCCTGATCATCATAGACTTTTTTACCAAACTTGCGCGGCGGGTCGAACGTCACATTTTCCAGCAGTGCCAATTTATCGGTCGTCTCCTGCCGCGGTGGCTTGGCGCGTTCGACTTCGTCTGCCGGTGCCACTAGATTCAAAGACTGAATCAGGTCCTGTGCCCCGGCCGCTTGATTCTGGTAACGGAAGAGCAACTTGGTCAAGGCATCCTGTTGACGACCCGATATCGGCCGCTTTTTCTCCGTGAATTGGCGACGGACCGAGGCCACGAATTTTTCGTCACTATAGACTGTTTTGCCTCCGCGATTGACCGGTGGCTGCCAGTCTTTAACCGGCTCCAGCACCGCCAACATCTTTTCCACCACCGCAGCATCTGCGGCCGGCCCGCGTGCGGAGCCCATCCACGCAGTGAATTTCTCATAGAACGCGGACAGCATGTTGGTCCAGGCCACTTTGCCTTCCTCGATCTCGTCGAGTTGTTCTTCCATGCCGGCCGTGAACTGGACGTCGAACAGGGCCTCCAGGTTGGCGCCCAGAAAATCCCAAGTTTTCATGCCCAGATCGCTGGGCACGAGTACGCGCTTTTCGCGGACGACGTATTTGCGTCCCAGCAGGGTCGAGATAATCTGCGCATAGGTGCTCGGCCGCCCCACCCCATTTTCCTCAAGCACCTTCACTAGCGAGGCTTCACTGAAGCGTGGCGGGGGCTGCGTTTCCTTGCGATCATTGAGCCATTCCACCACATCCAAGGCTTCGCCTTTCTCCAGCGGCGGCAGGGGACCATCCGCATCGCCGTCCTCGTTGGCAGTAGCCGCCTGCTCCTTCTTGCGCTGTTCGAGGCCAGATACCCGCATAAAGCCGGGGAACACAATTTCTGAGGTCGTGGCCCGAAACAGAAAGGTGTCAGGACTGGCGTCGGCGCCGCCAATCGCCTCGAGCTCGGCGGTGCGCTGGGCAATGCGGGCGGGGGCCATCTGACTGGCGATAAATCGACGCCAGATCAAGTCGTAGAGCCGCCAGTCATCCTGATCCAGAATATCCTTCAATTCGGCGGGGGTGCGCGCCGGGTCCGTTGGACGAATGGCCTCGTGGGCCTCCTGTGCGCTGGACCGGTTGCGGAACACGTTCGGGGTCGGGGGCAGAAAGTCTGCACCATGAGTGTGTTCGACGAATGTGCGGGCCTGGGCAATGGCTTCCTGGGACACCGTGAACGAATCCGTACGCATGTAGGTGATTAACCCCGAAGCGATGCCACGTCCCAGATTGATACCTTCGTAAAGTTTCTGTGCTATGCGCATGGTGCGCGACGGCGAAAAGCCCAGTGCGCCACTGGCGGCTTGCTGCAGGCTGCTGGTAATGAATGGCGGCGGGGCTGATTTACGAATCTCCTTCTTCACCACGTCGGCCACGCGCAGCGTGCGCCGCTTCAATTCTTCCGTTAGGCGCAGCGCCAGCGCTTC
>JAVEUJ010000133.1:0-6444 GCA_034005635.1 Kiritimatiellia bacterium
ATCGGGTGAAGGGGCAATTCAAGCGGGCGGGGGTGCTGGAGTGTCAAACCACACCGGGCCCGAATCCCGGGTCAGTTGGCAGCTGGTCAGGCTGTCCCGGCTCCAACCCATCGTTTTTGTCCCCATCCCGACATAAAAACAGGGAGGTGAGCCGGCCCACCTCCCTGTCTTGCCGCAGCAGCAAACTACAGCGTGAATCCCAGCCCGGCGATCAGGCTCAGGTCATTACGCTCGGCGCCCGGAGCTGGCGTGTTGTCATATTTGTCCTGCAAAACCACGCGCAAGTTCACGCGCGTGCTCACTGCGGCCTCGATGCCCACTTCCGCGGTCAGCAGGTAGTTGTCGAAGTCTTCCGCCTCAGGCAAATATTCCAGCGACTGCACCACCTTGGCGGTCGATGTTATCTGGCACGAATAGCGCTCGGCAAACCGCAGCGCCAAGTAGTCGTTCGATGCGCCGTCGACCTTCTCCCACACGTAGGACGGGCCTGCTTCCAGCGACAACTCACGCTTGTCGTTCTTTACCACATAAAATCCTAGACCAGGGCCCAGCGTAGTGCGGTAGTCAATCAGCGCAATGTCGTCATATAAGACCGACCCGTCCAGAGAGACGAACGTCATCGGACTCAGTGTTTTCTTGACGTTGAAAAACGCCTTGGCGTTCTCCACGGTCTTTTCGTCCGCCTTCGTCACCACTGCGTTGCCATCGGCGTCGGTCGTCTCGGTCGTTAGGGTGCTCTCACCGTAGTTTGCATCAGCCCCAATAATTACGGAGCCCAGCCCTTCCTTCTCGCCGGTCACGACGAGGCCGACGTTCGCGCCCAGCGTCTCGCTGTTGCCATCCGTCAGTGTCAGTCCTGCGTTCAGGGTAGTCACCCACGCTGGCTTTTCTGCCACTTCCGGCTCTGCTGCCACCTTCTTCTTCGCCTTCTTCTCTGCGGCCCCGGCCGAAACGGCCAGCGCCAGCACTGCACATCCAACGATCCACTTCTTCATAGGGTATTCCTCCTAGATATGTTGGGGGTTACTTTGCGGCTTCTTCAGCTTCCTGTTTGCGGCGCAGGCGGTTCACCACCTTCACCATTAAGAACACTGAAAATGCAATGATCAAAAAATCCACCACGTTCTGACCGAACATCCCGTAGTTGAGCGTTACCGCCGGCACCTCGACCCCCGCCGCGTCCACCGTCGCCGCCTTCAGGATTATCGCTAGATCTTTGAAATCCACCTTCCCCAGCAGCATCCCGATCGGTGGCATGATCACATCCGCCACCAGTGAATTGATGATCTTGCCAAATGCCCCGCCGATGATGATACCCACCGCCATATCGATCATGTTGCCTTTAATCGCAAATTCCTGGAACTCTTTCGCTATGCTCATTAGTTACCTTTTAGTTGGAATGGATAGAAACTGGTTTATTCATAACCAGCTACATATTTTACAAAATACTGCCGCGCTGTCAATCGCTCTACCTGCCCCCACTGTTTTGTAGGGGCTCAGCTTGCTGAGACCGAGTTGTTTTGCAACGGCTGCCGTCATCATCCGGTCTGCCTTCTCGTTCTGCGTTACCACAAAAATAGCGGCGGCCATTTGCTGACCGCCGCTTTTTCCGGCTCTCCACTTGAATCGAGACCGAAGGTTAGTGGAGTGTGAATTCGGCGCTACGCCTCAGGTTTGTCCTTCGCCGCGGGCCATAATGACCTTGCCAGTGCGCACCAGTTCCACAATTTTGAACTTACGCAGCAGTTCCACCATCGCGTCGAGTTTCTGCGAGCCGCCCGTAGCCTCCAGCACCATGGACGTTTCCGTCAGGTCTACGGTTTTGGCCCGGAAGTGGTCCGCGATCTGCAGCACGTCGCCACGTTGGCCGCTGTCCACGGCCACCTTGACCAGAGCCAGTTCGCGCGCGACCACTTCTTCGTCGGAATGCTCTCGGCACGCCATCACATCCACCAGCTTGGAGCACTGCATAATGATCTGTTCCAAACCGGCCCGGTCACCCTTGGCCGTAATCGTCATGCGCGAGAAGTCCGCCGTCGTCCCCGGCGACACCACCAGACTCTCGATGTTGAATCCCCGCCGGGAAAACGCCTGCGCGATACGCACCAGCGCGCCCGGACGGTTAGCCACAAAGATGCTCAGGTTGTAAGTTGCCAATTTTTTATTCATTTTTTCTTCTTCCTGTTCTCAGGTGGTTGCGGCGGGTTTCGCGCTACGGCGGCCCACGGGACGCCCTTTCTTTTTCTTGGGACGTCCCAGCACGGTATCCTCAAGCGGCTTGCCGGGCGGCACCATCGGGTAAACCTCCTCGTGCTTCACCACTTCGACATTCACCAGCACTGGCCCGCGGTGTTCCATGGCGCGCTTGAGCACTTTGGGAATGTCCGCCGCGCGTTTCAGGTTCAACCCCAGGATGCCGTAGGACTTGGCCAATTGCACGAAGTCGGGATTTCCTTCCAGATCCACGCCGCTGTAGCGCTCTTCGTAGAACATATCCTGCCACTGACGCACCATTCCCAGATAGTGGTTGTTCATCAGGAATATCTTCACCGGCAGCTTATGGATCGCCGCGGTGGCCAATTCGGACATTGTCATCTGGAATCCGCCATCGCCCACGATCGCCACCACCGCTTCCTCTGGACGGCCAAACTGCGCACCGATCGCGGCAGGCAAACCGAAGCCCATCGTACCCGCCCCGCCTGAGCTGATGAATTGCCACGGCTTGTCGCATTTGTAGAACTGCCAGGCCCACATCTGGTGCTGGCCCACGTCGGTCGTCATGATCGCCTTGCCCTCGGTCAACTTGCTCAAGGCATCAATGACCTGCGGCGGATGCAATCCACCCTTCTTGGCATAGCTCAACGGCCATTTCTTTTTGTAGCCGGCCACCGTCTTGCACCACTCATCCGTGTCGCCCTTTTCCAGCAGCGGCAGCAGGTCTCGCAAGACTGTTTTGGCATCGCCCTGGCAGCGAATTTCCGGCATCACCAGCTTACCAAACTCCGCCGGGTCAATATCGATATGGATCTTCACTGCATTGCGGCAGAACATGCTTGGCACCCCCAGAATCCGGTCGTCCAAGCGTGCGCCCACTGACATCATCAGGTCGCATTCCACCAGCGCGCGATTGGCGTAGGCGGTTCCGTGCATGCCCAGGCCTTCGAGACTCAGCGGGTGTGAATCTGGGAAGATCCCCTTGCCCAGCAGTGTCGACGTCACTGGAATTCGCATCGTCTCCGCCAACGTCAGTAATTCTTCTTCGGCGTGTGAAAGCACCGCGCCATGCCCTGCCACGATCACCGGGCGCTTGCTCGCTGCCAGCGCGGTGGCGATCTGCTGAAGCGTCTCGGGCGTATAGCTTTTGGAAACCGGGTGATAGCCGGGCAGGTTCATTTCAGCATCCAGCCCCACGGTGCACGGGTCCGTCCCCACGTCCTTGGGCACGTCGATCAGCACCGGCCCGGGACGGCCGGTTGTGGCAATATGATACGCCTCGCGCATCACCCGCGGGATATCGTTGGCATTCTTCATCAGGTAGCTGTGTTTCACAATCGGCATCGTCAGGTTGAAGATGTCCGCTTCCTGGAACGCATCCTTGCCCAGCATGGCGCGCACACTCTGGCCGGTAATGACAATCATCGGCACGGAATCCATATAGGCCGTCATGATTCCCGTCACGGTGTTCCCGGCGCCGGGCCCGCTCGTCACCAACACCGCCGCCGGCTTGCCGGTCGCTCGCGCATAGCCATCCGCCATGTGTGCGGCCCCCTGCTCATGGCGCACCAGCACAAATTTCATTTTTTTGCGCATCTTGTACATCGCGTCGTACAGCGGAATCGCGGCGCCGCCCGGAATCCCAAAAATCACCTCGATCCCGATCTTCTCTAAACTCAAAATTAGCGCTTCGGCTCCATTCATCTGATGCTCACTCATGTCTTACCTCCAAATCCAGAACTTTTCCGAACTTGGCTATACAATCCTCTCTTTCCGGACTTGTGCAAGTAAAAATGATCGCTTTTTCAATTATATTTCAATTATGAGCGACAAATTTAGTCAAAAGGCAGTTTTTTGCATGTATATTTCCTTTTTAGAGTCATTATTTTTATATTTCAGGCAAAGATGACCTAATTTTTGTAATTTTTGCCAAATTTCTCCCACGAGTCCCCGATCAAAACCAAAATCCAAAGGTTCCGCGCAGCCGACGTAAAGTGATCCAGTCATTTATAAATTGTAGCAGCAAGACGTATCATGCCGCACACCTACTGCTCTTTTGATCTTTCACTTCCCCACAAAATGCGCCACTCTTTTGCGGCGATGAAGAACGCTCCGCTCACTCCGTTTGCTTTGCTGGGCCACCCTGTTGCCCATTCGCTCTCGCCCGCCATGCACAACGCGGCATTCGAGGCCCTCGGCCTGCGCGCACGTTATACCCTATTAGATGTCGAGCCCCGCGATCTGACCACGACCCTCGATGAACTCCACGCCAGCGGTTTCGGTGGGCTCAATATCACCATTCCCCACAAGGAAGCCGCCTATCGCTTTCTTGCCCGCCATCACGCGCTTGCCGACTCCGCCCGCGCCCTGCAAGCCGTCAATACCATCGTGTTTCAGCGCGACGGCTCCATGGTCGGTCATAATACCGACGCTCCCGGATTTCTCGATGCCCTCAAGGAAGCGTTCCACGTCACCCCCCGCGGCAAACGTGTTCTCCTGCTCGGCTGCGGTGGCGCCGGGCGCGCTGTCGCACTCACCTGCGCCAGTCAAGGTGCCACATCCATTCAGGTGGCCAATATCTATCCCGCCCCGCGCCGCCGCCTGCTGCTCGCGCTCCGGAAAGCCGCTCCCGGGTTGCCGGTCAGCAGTGTCGCCCTCAGCCGTGCTGCACGCCATGCCCGCGATCATGATCTCATCATCCAGGCCACCCCCGTGGGCATGAAACCAGGCGATCCCTCGCTGCTGCCCTCCGAGGCCTTCCATCAGGGCCAGCTTGTCTTTGACCTCATCTATAATCCCGCCGAAACCCGACTGCTGGCTACGGCCCGTGCCGCCGGAGCCCGCACCGCCAACGGACTCGGCATGCTGCTGCATCAGGGCGTCCGCGCCTTCCGCCTCTGGACCGGACGCCAGCCGCCCATCCTTGTCATGCGCACCGCCCTCGAAAAAGCCCTCCAATCCCAGAGGTCCCGATGATACTGGTACCGGCAACCTATTGGGCACTCTCCACGTTTATTTTTCTAGTTGGACTCGTCATCGGCAGTTTTCTTAACGTCTGCATCTGGCGCATCCCGCGCGATGAATCCATTGTATGGCCCGGCTCGCATTGTCCCGCGTGCGCCCATGCCATCGCCCCGTGGGATAATATCCCGCTGTTATCCTGGCTCATCCTCAACGGCCGCTGCCGCCATTGCCAGGCCCCGATCTCCCCGCGTTACTTTGTGGTCGAACTCCTCACCGGGGCGCTCTTCACTGCTCTCTGGCTGGTCCACGGCTGGTCCGTCCTCACCCCCGTCTACCTCGTTTTTACCGCTGCTCTCATCCTGGCCACCTTCGTTGATATCGATCATTTAATCCTGCCCGACCGCATCACCATTGGCGGCATGATCCTCGGCCCCCTCCTGTCCTTCGCCCTGCCCGCCCTGCACGGCCAAACCCAACGCCTCCCCGCCCTGATCCAGTCAGGGATCGGCCTCGCGCTCGGCTTCGGCATTCTATGGCTCGTCGCCACCCTCGGTCGGCTCATCCTCAAGCGCGACGCCATGGGACTGGGCGATGTAAAATTGCTCGGCGCCATCGGTGCCTGCCTCGGCTGGCAGGCCGTTCTGTTTACGATCTTCATCTCCTCGCTCAGCGGCACCCTGCTCGGACTCGCCCTGATCGCCATGGGTAAAAAAGAACTGCAAAGTAAGATTCCCTACGGCCCCCACATCGCTCTGGCCGCTCTGTTGTGGATGCTCTGCGGCCCCGCCTGCATCGCCGCCTATCTCAGTTGGGCCATGCCCGTCGCCGCGCTCGCGCCCCAGGCGCACCCCGGTTCATTCCTTCTGCCCGCCACCCTCATTGGACTGATCACCCCCACCCGACCATGACCCAGGACCCACTCATGAACCCGATGCCATCCCCCCTTTCCCGCTCTCAACGCCTGAGCGCCCCCGCCCTGTCGCTCGGCCTACTGGCCGTCATTGCAGTGGGGTTCGTCCTCAAAGCGGCGCAAGGCGTTGTCGTTCCCCTGCTCATTGCCTGGCTCCTGAGCTACCTGCTCGCCCCCCCGGTCAACTTTCTGGTCCGTCGCCTGCGGCTGCCTGTTTTTCTCTCGGTCGCCTGCGTCGTCATCCTGCTGTTGCTCGCATCCTGGGGAGCTGGCATTGTCATTCAACAGCGCCTGCTGGGCTTTGCCAAGGCCTTCCCGGAATACCAGATTCGCCTCGCTAAGATTCTCGACTACTA
>JAVEUJ010000016.1:0-27888 GCA_034005635.1 Kiritimatiellia bacterium
GGGGGCGTTGCGCAGGGCTTCATCGACCAGACGATCAAACAGACTCACGGGGCACCTCCGGGGAAACAAGACTCAAGTCGCGGCGGGTGGCGCGCATGTTGCGCAAGGCTAGCGCGGGGGAGGCCCGCCACAGACGGCAGGCGAAATCATAGCTGAGCTGGGGGGCGACGTCTGCCGGGCGTCGGGAGGTGTGGACAAACTCGATGCGGCCAAAGTCGCCGCATGAAACGACATGGCTGCGGCCCGATGTCATCAGGGTGATGCGGTCGATGGGAATTTGCGAGATCATGCTGGCATCGCTGAGGGCGGTTTCGAGGCTGATGTAGTTGAAGGCGTCGGCCCGCAATAGGGCGGCGGTATGGAAGAGGACGCGGCCGCGGGGATAATCCACACGGGGATATAGTTAGATGCCGCGACAAACCCGCCGAAGGATGCCGGCCTTGGAAGCGCGGCTAAGCAGGACGGAGCGATTCGCAGAAGATCGGCAGGCGGATTGGAGATCGGCCGCCGAAAACAGGTAATGTTCAGTCCTGGCCAACTCTTGCAGCAGACGCTCTAGCCCAAGTTCGACAGTTACGAGGCAAAAAATTCGGATTTCCTAGGAAACTCGCAAGTCAGACCTAGTTTTTCTCCACTACATTTTGGATCCTTTTAGGTCGAGAGGGTAGTTTCAGGTTCATGCGGGCCAACAGGTCTGCGGCCAGTTTTTCGGGCTTGGACACCAGCCGCAGACGGACTTCGGCCTTGTCCTTGATGGGCAGCACCACGTCCATGGAGTGAGGGGTGGTCTCCACTACATCGCGTTTTGAAAACCAACTCGAGGAAAACTGAAGGTATTCAGGTGGGTCGACCCAGAATTCGCCCCATTCACGGCCCATTCTGTCGAACTTGGGCTAGGGTGGATGGTTTTGTTGCGCGTCGAATCGGAAGACCAGCGCGGACGGTTTTCCTGTAGGTGCGCCCGCTGGGCGGGATCGGGGAGGGGTGAACCGTCGCCGCGCTCAGCGAGCGCAGCTACAGGGCAGTGGACAGAACCGTAATTCTTTCGTCGTGCGCCCAATTCTGGAAAGGGCTGCGGGAAACGGTTGTATGCGGGGCGGGGGGTGTTCTATACTGCAGGGCAATGAGTCTGCTTGGGCATATCGGAGCCAGTGTGCGGGGGCGGCTGGGACGCGCTGCCCGCGTGACGGCGGTGGTGTGGGCGGTGCTGGTTAAGGCCGTCCGTCCGAAGACGTGGACGGCGCCGATGCGCAACGTACTGGCGCGGCAAATTTTGTTCACGGGGCTGGAGGCGACTGGGTTCGTCTCACTGATTGCGGTAATTGTGGGGGTGCTGGTGGTAGTGCAGGCGCAATACTGGCTGACGCGGCTGGGGCAGACCGCACTGATCGGGCCAATCCTGACGGCGGTGGTGCTGCGGGAATTGGGGCCGCTCTTGACAAATTTTGTAGTGATCGCACGCAGCGGAACGGCCATCTCCACCGAACTGGCGAACATGAAAGTGCATGGTGAGGTGCGCACGCTGGATGCCATGGGGATCGATCCGTTCATCTATCTAGTGATTCCGCGAGTACTGGGGGTGGCGGCCTCGACGTTCTGCCTGACCATCCTCTTTCTGGCGGTGACCTTCATCGGCGGCTATGTGTGCATGTGGGTCATTTTGCTGGGGGATATCGACATGGGCCTATTTTTTGGGAACATCATCGGGGCGCTCACCGTGACCGACGTCTATAGTTTGCTGGCCAAATCGATCATCCCGGGGTTGCTGACCGGGGCGATTTGCTGCGACGAGGGCTTGGGCGTGGGGGCGGCCTCAACTGAAGTACCGATAGCGGCGACGCGCGGAGTGATGCGGTCGGTGGCAGCGCTTTTTGTGACATCGCTTTTAATTTCCCTGATGGCCTATCTATGAGGATGCGGCGATGACTTCAGCCTTCAACACATTGATTCGAGTCGTGGACGTGACGGCCGAACCCGGCGGGGGGGCACGGAATTTCTCGATTGCGCCCGGCGAGGCGGTGTGGATCCGTGAAGAGCGCGAGGCCGGTCGGAAGTGGCTAGACTGGTTGACGGGCATTGAGCCGCCGCCTACCGGCACGGTGGAGTGGAAAGACATGGAGTGGCAGCAACGAAGCGCCGACGAGGCCTCCGCGCAGCGGGGCCGCATTGGGTGCGTCCTTGCTGGTGGGGGGCTGTTGGCCAACTTGGACATGGACGAGAATGTGTGGCTGCCCGCGCAGATGCATCGGCGCGACAATGCAGCGGAAGAAATCGAGAAATGGGCGCGATTCTTTGGCTGCTGGCCGCTGCCGCAGGAGCGGGCGTCGACGGTGCCAGAAGGCAGGCGGCGGCGCATTCTCTGGACGCGGGCATTTGCCGGCCGGCCGGAAGCGCTGGTGCTGGAATGGCCCTTAGTGGATACGGGGCCAGATGATCGCGACCTCTTGTTGCGGGCGGTGGGGCAGATTCGAGACACAGGTTGCGCCATTGTGTGGCTGGACCAACAATTGAGCGATGAGGTGCGGTCAGCGTTGGAGCCACTGGTTATGGCGGCGCCAGCGCCGAAGCAAGGAGCATGAGATGGCGAAGAAATTCAAATTTCGATATGTAAATGAAATCGTGGGCGGGTTCGTGATGCTGGTGTTCCTGCTGCTGCTGGCGGGAGTGCTGGTGGCGGGCAATGCCCAGCACTGGTTTGAGCCCATGTATGAAATCGAGTTACGCTTTCCACCCGAGGGGTCCATGGATCTGCTGAAGGGCGCGGAGGTCATGTTGCTGGGGGCGCGGGTGGGTAGCGTACAGGACATCCTGGTGGATGCCGAGGGCGACATCTCGGGAAGCATTCGAGTCCGGGGTTCGTTTATGCGCTTCGTACGCGATGATTCGATTGCGTTGGTGAAAAAGAAAATGGTGGTGACGGGCGATGCCTTTATCGAACTGACTCGCGGATCGGGGGCCGAACTACCCAAAACTGGCGGTGAGATTGAATGCGTGAAGGACACCGAGATCATGCAGATGCTGGAGGAGGCCCTCCAAAAGCTGGAGCTGGAGGCGGAGAATACCTTAGGGTTGGTGAACACCGCTATCGAGGAGTACACCCGGTTGGCCGCGGGCATGAACGATCCCGATGGCAATCTGCAGAAGTTGCTGGCGAATGCCAACGGCTTGCTGGAAGACATCCGCACAGGGCCCGGCCTTCCTGCCAAACTACTTAACGATCCGGCCATGGCCAACGAAGTGGGTGATATCATCGTGCAGGTGCGGCAATTGATGGAGAAGGTCAACGTCATGGTCGCGGATCTGCAAGTGGTGGTAGCCAAACTTCCGCCCATGGCGGATACCGTGGCGGGCGAAGTCGATAACCTGCCGGTGGTGGTGGGTGAGACCCAAACCCTGATGCGCGAAACCACCGTGCTGCTGGAGGGGCTCCAGAAGCACTGGTTTCTGCGCAAGTACATGGAGTCGGACGACGCACTCCGTGCGGAGGAGGTGCTGGTGCCATGAGCAGAGAGAAGAGAAGGCAGGAGACAGGAGACAGGAGTCAGGGTTCAGGGTTCGGGGTTCAGGTTTCAGGAGGCAGGGGGCAGGGGGCAGGAGACAGGAGTCAGGAGACAGGAGTCAGGAGTCAGAATGGAGGCAGAAAGCCGGGCCGTTGGACCTTGCTGCTGGCGGTCGTGCTGGTGGCGGGGTGTGCGTCGCCACGAGTTCAGTTTAGTGATGCGGACTGGGTATCGCACGTGACGACGGGTCGCGGTTGCTATGAGCGTGGGGATTTCCGGCGCGGAGCAGATGCGTTTGGCCGGGCGCAGGAGCGGGCGCGGGCTCTCGACGATGCCGAGGCGCTGGCGGTGTCAGCGGTGAACCGAGCAGTTTGCTTGCAGCAGGTGGGCCGTGCAGAGGAAGCGCTGGCAGGTGTCGAAGAGGCGTTGGCGGATACGCGGGTGTCGGTGGGGCGCCAGATGGAGTTGCAAGTGGTGGGCGCACGGGCGGACCTGGCCTTGGGACGTTTGGAAAATGCTCGGACGCGTGCGGCGGTGGTACTGAAATCCAAGCCATCACCGGTGCTGCGGGCCCAGGCTTTGCTGGTGCAGGGGGGGGCGGATTTGGCGCAGATGGACGCTGCTGCCGCCGAGCAAACTTTGGCTAAACTGACCCCTGCCGCTTGGGGACAGTTGCCACCCAGTTTGCGGGCGGAACGGGCAGAGCTGGAGGCCCAGACGGCCGCCATGTTGGAATCGCCGGACGGAGCATGGAAGTGGCAGGAGGAAGCAGTCCGGCTCTGGCAGGATGCCGGCCGCCTGCCGGAAATGGCCCGGGCGCTGGCGGCAGCAGGGCGGCAGGCGCGGGCGGCAGGCGATCCGACGGCGGCCAGTGACCGGTTTTGGCGAGCGGCGCGCAGCCTGTGGGCGCAGGGGTTGCACGACGAAGCCGCACTGGTTTTGGAGGAAGGCGTGGCCTGTGCTGCGGCCTTCAAAGACGAAGCCGCAGGTCAGCGCCTGGCGGAATTGGTGGTAACTTTTAAGAATGGAAAGCGACTGTCAGAGTAACGGAGAATGAGCATGAAAAAATGGACCCTGATATTTTGCGCGGTACTGATGGCGACCGGCGCATGGGCGGCGAAGGAAATGAGCGTACAGGTGCGCGAGGGTCAATTGCGCAATCGCGCCTCATTTCTGGGAACGATTACGGGCACGGTGGCCTATGGCGACCGTGTGACCGTAAGCCAGACTCAGGCGGGCTGGTGCGAGATTTCGATTGCCGGGAAAACCGGCTGGATTCACGAATCAGCACTGACCCCCAAACGCGTGGTGATGAGTTCTGGAACCGTCGATGCGCGCGTCCAATCCGTCGGCAGCGAGGAAGTGGCCTTGGCGGGCAAGGGCTTTAGTAAGGAGGTCGAAGCGGAATACAAACAACAGAACCGCGATCTCGACTACACGTGGGTGGACTGGATGGGGCAGCAAAAGGTGTCGAACGAGCAACTGGTCCAATTCCTAAAGCAGGGCAATTTGGCCCAATGAGGACGAAAATCATGAAACATAAATTTCCCTTTCAGGTGGTGGGGGCGGTGGCGGTTGTCGTGGCCATGCTGATGACCGGCTGCGAAACCGTCAATGCTCTAACCGAACTTGGGACCAGTGTCGCGGTGGCCACTGGCAGCATCACGACCAACGAAGCCTCCAGTATTAACCGCACTACGCAGGCGGTTACCAAGACCTTCCAGGACATCACACCGGAACAGGAATACTACATTGGGCGGACAGTGGCCGCGACAGTGTTGATGGGCTATAAACCAAAGGACGCCGCCGGCCTTAATGGGTATGTCAACCAAGTGGGTCAGGCACTGGCACAGTTCTCAACCCGCCCAGAAACCTTCGGCGGCTATCATTTTCTGGTGTTGGATTCGGATGACATCAACGCCTTTGCGGCGCCGGGTGGCCTGATCCTGGTCACGCGCGGATTGCTGGCGTGTTGCCAAACGGAAGATGAATTGGCGGCGGTGCTTGCGCATGAGATTGGACACGTGGAAAAGCTGCACGGGTTGCGAGCGATCCGCACGGGCCGCCTCAATTCCGCGCTGACTGTTCTGGCGGTCGAGGCTGGAAAGAATTTAGCGGGCGAAAACCTGGCCGAGGTGACCCGGGCCTTCGACGAATCCATCACCGACATTGCCGGCACGCTGATGAACAGCGGCTATTCGCGAAAGCTGGAATACGAGGCCGATGCGGCGGCTATCGCCATCCTGAAAAAAGCGGGCTATCAGCCGGGAGCTCTGGTGGCAATGCTTGAAAACATGGCCAAAAACTGGGATCCATCACGACATGATTTCGCGGCGACACATCCGGCGCCGGCAGACCGAATCAAGGAGTTGCAGAAAATCGGCGTGACCTCCTCCGCGGCGTCGGCCAACTCCCGCCAGCAACGCTTTCTGGCTGCAACGAAGTCGCTGTAAGAGGCGCAGCGGATGAATAAGAAAATCGCGTATGGGCTGCTGGCTGGCCTGCTGGCAGCCCTCTGCGTGGCCGGGTTGGATCAGACCGGCCTGATTGCGCGCTGGGACAATCCCTTGGCCGATTGGCGTACGCGCCTGCTGGCGAAACCCTCCACCGCCACGGACCAGGTGAAGTTGATCCTGCTGGATCAAGAAAGTCTGGATTGGGGCACGCAAGAGAATGGCTGGCCTTGGCCGTGGCCTCGCGAGGCCTACGCGCCGCTGCTGGATTATCTAAAGCGTAATGGCGCCAAGACAGTGGCCTTCGATGTACTCTATACCGAGCCCTCGGCCTACGGGGTGGGGGACGACGAAGCGCTCGGTGCCGCTATGGAGCGCTTCGGCAACGTGGTCGGGGCTGTGTTTTTGGGGACCCAGACGGAGCAGACGACGCGCTGGCCCAACTATGCAAAGAC
Source organism: Kiritimatiellia bacterium (assembly GCA_034005635.1). Taxonomy (GTDB): domain Bacteria; phylum Verrucomicrobiota; class Kiritimatiellia; order CAIQIC01; family Lenti-01; genus JAAZFE01. Next base: position 6,409 of record JAVEUJ010000016.1, read on the forward strand.
CCACCCGGTCGAAATTGAGGGACTGGAAGCCTGGCTTGCAGCCCATCCGAAAGCGGCGGCGGATATCGTCGCGTCGGCAGCCGCGTTCCCTGTGCCGGAATTAGCCAGCCAAACTGCTTGGCTTGGAAACGTGAGTGCGGCGGCCGACGCTGACAGCATTTATCGCCGGGCGGCTCCTTTTCGCATCTTTGATGGACACGTATTGCCGACGCTGGGTTTTGCCGGATGGTTTGCGGGCCTAGGCAACGGAGCGGACGCAATCTCGATCCAGTCCCGGGAGCTGGTCGTCGGCGCGCGCCGCATCCCGCTGGATGCGGCCGGTCGGATAATTTTGAAGTATCGCGGACCGACACGGACTCATCAGGCCTTCGGTGCGGCTGCCGTGATCCAGTCGGAATTGCGCTTGCTCGAAGGCGGGGAGCCGCCCATCAAGGATGGCAGCGTGTTTAAAGATTCCCACGTTCTGTTCGGTTTCAGCGCGCCGGGATTGAAGGATCTGCGTCCCTCGCCGATGGACAAGGGATATCCGGGGGTGGAAATTCACGCGACGATGCTGGATGACCTTTTGGCCGGTGATTTCCTGCGGGACGTGCCGACACCCGCTATTTGGTTTTGGGTGTTGCTGCTGGCGATGGCGACCGGAGTGATCGCCGCTTCGTCTCGCAACGTCTGGCAAAGTGGGTTGGCCGCTTTGGTGCTGATCCCGCTCCCGGTGCTGGCGGGATTGGCGGCGTGGCAGGTGGATTTTGTCCTGCCCGCGGCGGGTGCCATGATCGGCGTCGTGGTGGCCCTGCTGGGGGGTGCCATCGTTAACTTTGTGCTCGAAGGTCGACAGAAGATGTTCATCAAGGGCGCCTTCAAACACTATCTCAGTCCTGAGGTTATCGATCAAATCATGCGCGATCCGAGTAGCCTCAAACTGGGCGGGGAGCGGCGTGAGTTGACGATATTTTTCTCAGACTTGGAGGGATTTTCATCCATCTCCGAGCGACTGGGCCCGGAAGATCTGACCAAGCTGCTCAACGACTATCTCACCGACATGACGGACATTATTCTCGAAGAAGGCGGTACACTGGACAAGTACGAGGGCGATGCCATCATCGCCTTTTGGAACGCGCCCCTCACCCAACCTGATCACGCAGTGCGAGCGGTGCGGACAGCGGTGCGCTGCCAGCGTAAGCTGGCGGAGCGCCGGGCGGAATTCGAGGCGCGCGCCGGGAGGGTCCTGAAGATGCGCATCGGGTTGAATACAGGGCCGGTGGTGGTGGGTAATATGGGCTCGCGCGAGCGCTTCGACTATACAGTGCTGGGCGACGCAGCCAATCTGGCGTCGCGACTCGAAGGCGCTAACAAAGCACTGGGTACCTTTTTGATGATCGCGGAAGCTACTTGGACGCTGACACACGGGGTGTTTCCCGGTCGCGAACTGGGGCAACTGACGGTGGTGGGGCGCAAGACGCCGGTGCGGGTTTTTGAGGCGACGGGGTTGGAAGGCGACGGGCCAGAGAAAGACAATCTTGCCTTCGAGGCAGCGTTGGCTTTGGTTAAAACAGGACGCTGGAGTGAAGCCGCGGCGGCCTTTGACGCGCTGGCAGACGATCCAGCCGCACAGACTTATGCAAAAAAATGCCGGACTCTGGCCGCGTCTCATCCCGCGGCAGCGTGGGACGGCATCTGGAATCTGACAGAGAAATGAGGCCGTCGCGATGAAAGTATTTCTGGGCGGGGCCCGCGGCAGCCTGCCGGTAAGCGGTGCCGACAAAATCAAATATGGCGGCGAGACGTTTGCCCTGCTGGTGGAGGGTTGTGCGGGCGAGCAGATTTTGGTGGATGCCGGCAGTGGTATCCAGCGCGTGGTTGACCGGGTGCGGCCCGGGGCGACGTTGTTTTTCACCCATACGCATTTGGACCATCTGATTGGCTTGCCCCTTCTAGGGGACGTCTGGCCGTGCCAACTGGTTTCACCGCGCGGCGGCCTGCCGGAAATTCTGGCGCGGGTGTTTTCACCGCCGGTGTGGCCGGTGGATCTGCCCGCGGGGGAGTATCCCGAGCCCAAGGAATCCATGAGGGTGGGTGGGCTGAGCATCCGCTGGCAGGAGGTGGCGCATCCGGATGGTTGCCTAGCCATCCGCGTGGACGAGGCCGTGACCGGGGCGGCCTTGGTTGTGGCTACTGACATCGAATGGGGGGCGATGACGCTGCCGGCCCAAGATGAGTTTGTGCGCTTTGCCCACCAAGCGGATCTGCTGATATTCGACGCCCATTACACGCCCGCGGAATATACCGAGCATCACGGCTGGGGACACAGTTCTTGGGCCGATGCCGTGGCGGTTGCACGCCGCTGTGCGGTGGACAAGTTGTGGCTGATCCATCACGCCCCCGAGCGGACGGATGCCGAACTCGACCAACTGGGCGTCTTGGCTGCGGCCGAATTCCCAGGCGCGGTATTTCCTACGTCCGATGCTGGGGCGGAGATTTTACATGAATAGCACGCTGGTGGTTCGGTTTGTGGAAGCGGGGGTGTTAGCCGCGACGCTGCTGCTGGCAGCGGGGCTGGCACTGTGGCCCCGTCGCCAGTGGCTACGGCGCGCAGACGCCACGACATCTGCATTGGCCATGTGGAGCTACGTGTTGCTCAGCGCGTTGCTATTTCCGCTGCTGGCGCTGGGAATCGGCTGGCTAGCACTGTGGCTGCCGCATGGGCTGGGCAGCGCCTGGGCGAATCAATGGCCGGCAATTCATCGCTCGGCCTGGGGAATCTTCTGGCTGATCATGCTGGCTTATGTTCTGGGAGAGGCTGCGGTCGCGCGAGTTGCCGTGGCGACGGGCCGAGTTCAAATGCCCGCGCTGTTGCGCGGTGTCCTGCGCATGGCGGTGGCGGCTCTGGCCGCTTTTTTTGTGCTGAGGGTAGAGTTGGGCTGGAACATCACGCCGTTGTTGGCCTCCACAGCACTGGTCACTGCTGTTGTCGGCTTTGCGCTGCAAGGGGTCCTGGGCAATTTACTGGCGGGGATATCGCTGAATTTGACTGGAGCGCTGGCACACCGCGACTGGGTACGCATTGACGATGTCGAGGGGCAGATCGCTGACATGAACTGGCGGGAAACCTGGCTGATGACCCGCGAGCAGATCCCCGTGCGAATCCCCAACAGCAAAGTGGCGGATGCGCAAATCCGCAACCTCAGCCGACCGGTTGGTCCGCGGCGCTGTTCCGTGGCCGTGGATGCCAGTTATGATGATCCGCCAGATCGCGTCATCCGGGCGCTGCTGTCGTCGGCGGCTGCGGTCAAGGATGTGCGCCAGACGCCCGTACCGGTGGCGATGCTGATGGAGTACAAGAGCTATGGCATCGGCTATGAACTGCGTATCTGGGTGGATCAGTATGCGTTTCGCGAGTCCATTCGAGCCGAGGTGCGCCGACACATCTGGTATCAATTCCGGCGAGCGAGTATTCAAATTCCGTATCCTGTGACGGATCAGGTACTCAACGACTTCATGCAGTGCGCGGTGATGCCGCCACTGCCGACAGCAGAACAGCCGGCGCCACCCCGCCCCGGCGCGGCGTTGTTGCGCAGCGATTTTGCCACCAAGGTGCTGGCTGATTCGGATGGCCACCTGCTGATACCGGAGCACGAGCTGGCCGAGTGGGCTGACCAACTCACTACCGAGATGTATGCTCAGGGGGAGACCCTTTTCCGGCAGGACGAGCCGGGCGAGTGCTGCTTTGTGGTGCTATCTGGAAAGCTGGCTGGCCACATCCATCATCGGGGATCAGGCCAGACCATGGCCTTTGACGTCGGGCCGGGGGCCGTGGCTGGCGAAATGAGTTTGATGACAGGATTGCCGCGTATGGCGGACCTGGTGGTGGCGGAATCAGCGGAGTTGCTGCGAATCCCGTCCGCCAAATTTGCCGAATTACTGGGCACATACCCCGGCTTGGCCGAGCCGTTGAGCCGATTGGTGGCAGAGCGGGCACAACAGAATCTCCACCAAATCGAAGGATTGTTGGCGGCGGATGCCGAGAGGGTGAAACTGGCAATTTCCAGTGCGGGCATTCTCCGGCGATTCTGGCGACTGCTGGGGGGCCATTGAGACTAATCCATGCGGGCAGGCGGCTCAGAGGCAATTTTGGCAAAAACCGGGGAATTGCGGTTTAGTTTTACGGTTGATTTGACTAGAAGATTTTCCTATAGTTCCGCTATCGGCATGGTAAATTGCCTAGCTGCAGAAATGAGGTAGATCATGAGTATCACGGCAGTTATTCTAGGCGGAGGCGAAGGTAAGCGGTTGCAACCCTTGACGCGGGACCGGTGCAAGCCGGCGGTGCCGCTAGCCGGCAAGTACCGGTTGGTGGACATCCCGGTCAGCAACTGCATCAACAGCGGCATTCGACGCATTAATATTCTGACGCAATTCAACAGCGTTTCGCTGCATCAGCACGTACAAAATACCTACTTATTTGACCAATTTCACAAGGGCTATGTACGTATTTTGGCGGCCCAGCAGACGCCGGGCAGCGAGGCTTGGTTCCAAGGGACGGCGGACGCGGTACGCCAAAGCTTGCGCTACATTCTCGACTACCAGCCCGAGCACGTGCTGGTGTTGTCGGGCGATCAGTTGTACCGAATGGATTTCGGGGCCATATTGGAGGAGCACATCCGCAATCACTCCGAGGTCACCATTTGCACCAAGCCGGTGTCGCGCCAAGAGGCCGGCTCACTGGGAATTATGCAGGCCGACGCTCAGGGGCGGATTGTACGTTTCGTCGAAAAACCCGGTGATAGTCCGGTTTTGGATGAATTGCGCGAGCCGGGGCCTGGCCCCGAGCGCTTTCTCGCCAGCATGGGTATCTATGTCTTCAATACCCAGGTCTTGTTGGAGCTGCTCGAAAACGATTGCAAGGACTTCGGCAAAAATATCATTCCCGCCGCTATCGAAAACAGGGCGGTTTATCGTAATTTATTTGATGGATACTGGCGTGATATCGGAACTATCCGCGCCTTCTGGGAGGCCAATATCGAACTGGCAGACCCCCTGCCGCAGTTCAATCTGTACCAGACGGGCAAACCGCTTTACACGCATATGCGCTATCTGCCGCCATCCAAAATCAACTGCTGCGATCTCAATCGGGCCTTGCTCAGCGAAGGCTGCATCATTTCCGGCCACCGCATCCTGAACTCCATCATTGGCATTCGGGCCAAGGTTGGCGAAGGCACGGTGATCGAGCACACCGTCATGATGGGCGCGGACTACTTCGATCCCACTAATCTACCTGGTGATCAGGTGCCGATTGGAATTGGCCGCGATTGCTTTATCCGCAATGCCATCATCGATAAGAATGCCCGCATCGGCGATGGCTGTTACATCACTCCCGATGGCAAGACGGATACCGTCACAGATACCTATACAGTGTCTGATGGCGTGATTGTGATTCCTAAGAATGCCGTGATCCCATCGGGCACTCGGATTTAATTGGCTGACGCCGGGATCGGCTGATAGGCCGGCAGTGCCGGCCGACGGCTGGGGCCGGTTGTGCTGCGGTCGAAGGTGGACGCGGTGGGTGAGCTGTTGCGATCATCATGACTGAGTCGTGCCCCCCGACAAGCGGAAACCAGGCCGTAGCATTGGTGACGAAGTCGGTCAATTTCGGCATGATCTGCTTCCGCCGCCAAGCGCTTCACCGCCTCGAATTTCTCTCCGGCCTTCTTAGCCAGCGCTTCGATAGGCTCCAATAAATTTGTTTGGTCCGGGTTGGTTTTGTACTGGTTGAATTGGGCCAGGGCTAGATTAAAGAATCGGGTGCCCTCGCGATAGTCGGGCAGCGCTTGGTACGAACCCGCCGCCTGGGATTGCGGCTGCGTCCGGCTGGCAACACGCGTGGTGGACACGGTCGCCATCTGCTGTCGGATCTCCGTTGCCAAGCGGTAGGCTCTGGCCGAATAGGCGTCCAACGACAGGCCGTCCGGCGCATCCGGCTTGAGTGAGTCAAAGAGGCGGCCTGCTTGAACAGCATCGCGGCCGATCGCAGCGAGTTCCTCGGGAGAGGTGGTGGTGCCCAGTGATTCGCTTTGCCGGTCAAGCGCTTGGTTAAACAGTCGCACCCCCTGGCGGAAGCGGGGATCATCCCATGGGGCTGCGGAAAGGGTGGTTAACTCCTCTGTGTCAGTATGCGTCAGGGTGCTATCCGCGGTGGGCACGGGCGGCTGAATTTCGGTCGGATCGGCGGCAGGCGGGTTGCCGGGGGGTGCCTCGTGCTGTTGCGGCCACCAGTAGGGCAGCCAGAGGTCCTGAAACTGCCAAAGCACCCCCCCCAGCACGGCCATTGCCAGCAGTCCGACCAGGGCAAACTTCATCCGTTTACGGGGGGGCTTCGCCAGTTTCATGGCGTAGGCCTCCGTCCGGGTCAGACGGATCGTTTTCGGTCCCGAGGTTTTGCTTTCAGCGTCAGGAGGAGATTCCATATCACCAACATGCGGAATTCGGGCTCGAAAAACAAGGGAGTTTCATGGCGTGGGAGCATCCCCGTTTCATTGACTTCCATCGTCTACTCGTTGAAACAACAGACAGCCGCACGCTGAAGCGTGGACTACAAACGGGGTGGTGTTTGTAGTACAGCCTTCAGGCTGAACAGATAAACCCGTGAGCTCCATTCGGCAACGAAACGGGGATGCGCCCCATGGCGCTCTAGGTAAAGGACAGGCTTTGTTTTTGAGAGCGAGAGGGCTATAAGAGAAAGACGATGAAGGTGTGCGTAGACATTCAGGCGGCATTGGGACAACGGGGCGGCGTGGGCCGCTATGTGCGTGAGTTGCTGGCCCACCTCGGACCGGAGGCGGGCGCAGACGAACTCTCAGCCTTCTACTTTGATTTTAAACGCACTGGCTTAGAGGCACCCCCATCTGGGGTGGAGCTGCGGGCCTGCCACTGGCTGCCCGGTCGCATGGCTCAGGCGGCATGGAAGCGTATCGGGTTCCCGCCCTATGACTGGTTGGCGGGGCAGGCCGATATTTACCACTTTCCTAACTTCATCCGCCCGCCGCTGTCTCGTGGCCGGCGTTCCGTGGTGACCATCCATGATGTCTCCTTCCTGCGTTTGCCCGAAACGACCGAAGAAAAAAATCTTGCCTGGCTCACGGCCGAAATCCACCGCACGGTGGAGCGTGCCGATGCCATCATCACTGACAGCCAATTTTCAGCACGTGAGATTGTCGAGCTGCTCAAGGTCCCAGAAGAAAAGGTGGTCCCAATATGGCTCGGTCTGCCCCAGTTCGGACCCGCCCCTGCGCCGCCGGAAGCGGAGCGAATCCGGCGAGAACTGGGACTCGAAAAGCCTTTTCTGCTGATGGTCGGCACCATCGAGCCACGCAAGAATATTCCATTTTTAGTGAAGGTGTATGAAGCCCTCCACGATTTCGATGGCGATTTGGTCGTGGTCGGGGGGTGGGGGTGGAAGACGGATGCCACCAAGCGGGCGATTGCCGACTCGCCGCGCCGCGGCGGCATTCGCGTGCTCAACCACGTGGACGACCGACAACTGTCCGCGGTCTATGCCGGCGCGTCGGTCTTTGTGTACCCGACCCGCTACGAAGGTTTTGGCTTTCCGCCGCTGGAGGCGATGGCCCGTGGGACGCCCGTGGTATCCGCGCGCAACAGCTCGCTGCCCGAGGTGCTCGGCCAGGCCGCCGAATGGGTCGATGGCTATAATGCCGATGACTGGGCGGCCACCATCCGCGCTGTCCTCGGCGATGAAACCCGCGCCGCGCAGTTGTGCTCAGCGGGATTAGCCCAAGCACAAAAATTTTCTTGGGCTGAAACCGCACGCCAGACGTGGGCGGTTTATCGCCGGTTTGCCTGATGGTGTAGAGAACTACCGGACCGGTTGCCCCCCGTCGGATTGAAAAGCAGCGCGCACGACAAAATTCCGGCAGGATGAAGGCGTGCGACGTAGGGGTCGAGCTTGCTCGATCCCAGCACGGGGACCAAACGTAAACATCGACGCCATTTCCGGGACGCCTCTGCAAAACAGTCACGGGACACAATTTTGAAGAATATTGTCGTGCGCCCAATAAAACATCACCTGAGATGAGACGATTGATTTATATTTTCACAGCGCAATTCAGTGAGTTTCAGATCACTACTCAACAGCACCCCATAATTATGGTCCACTACTCGCTACACGATGGTTAATTAACCATCGTGCGGCGAATCCGGTGTAAATTATTCGCAACTTGAATTGACACCGCCCCCAGAATAGAGTGGGCTAGGCGTCCATGGACAAGCTATCCAATCTGGTCTTAACCGGCTTCATGGGTACGGGAAAAAGCGTGCTTGGCCGCCGCGTGGCCGCTATGGCCCGCCGCCCCTTTCTCGATATGGATGCTGAACTGGAACGACGCGAGGGAAAATCGATCGCTCAGATTTTTGCAGAGGACGGCGAGGAAGCGTTCCGCGATGCGGAATCTGCTTTGGCGACCGAATGGGGCGGCACCCCCATGGGCTCGGTGATTGCCTGCGGCGGTGGCGTCGTTCTACGCGAACAAAACATTCAGGCGCTTGGAGCTAACGGAGTCCTTGTCGGTCTCACGGCCCGGCCCGAGGTGATTCTGGAGCGGACCTCGCGAACGAGTAAGCGTCCGCTCTTGGAAACCTCAGACCGAGAAAAGCGGATTCGCGATTTACTGGCCGCTCGCGCGCCGCTCTACGCTAAGATTCCGCTCCAAATCGATACGTCCGATCTCGACCCCCACACCCTGACCCTGCGCCTGCTGCACCTCTGGACCCAAACGGTGCCGGAACAGAATGGGGTGTAACCTGGGAAATGAATAGTCGGGGAGGGGAGGGGAATCTGAACTCAAGAACTCATGAAAAGATGGGGCATCCGGACTCACGCTAAGACGCGAAAGCGCAAAGGGAAATAGGGAGGGGAGTTGAGGCAGCCAGGAACCAATCTGGAACTCTGGAAGGCAGGAAAGAGCAGAGGAACAACCACGGATGAACACTGATGGACACAGCGCGGCATAGCCGCAACCAAAGGGATTAAAGCCACCACGGATTACACCGATTTCACAGATGGGAAAAGGAGGGAAAAGAGGAAACTGAATCTGAACTCAAGAACTCAGGAATAGATCAATCAGCCGGATTCACGCCAAGGCGCAGAGGCGCAAAGGGGGAAACAATATTTAATATTCAACAAGGAATATTCAATTTTCAAGGTTTCTGGAGGGGCTACCTGTCCGCCGTGGCGGAACCTCCGTGTTGCCCGGGATCGGGGATCCGAATAGCCAGAACCGCCACGGGTGGACACTCAAGAACTCATGAACAGATTAACCAGTCGGTCTCACGCCAAGACGCGAAGGCGCAAAGGGGGCAGGGAGCGGAGGGGGAATGTAGCAGGAAAACAAGAAAATCAGGGAAACAGGAAGAAAGCCGGTTTAACCACAGAGGGCCACCGAGGGGCACAGAGGAGGAGAGGAAAAGAGGGAGGGGAGAGGGGGGCAATATTCAATATTCAACGAGGAATATTCGATATTCAAGTGAAGCTGGGGGATGAATCTGAACTCAAGAACTCATGAACTGCAGGAAAGCAAATGGTCTCTCACAGAGGCATAGAGACACGGAGGGGGGAACTGGCAGGTGGATGGAACTAAATCCTTGGACAATTGGAAAACAAAACCCGGAGACTATAGATATTGCTGTCAGGGTGGCGACGGTAAGCAACAAAGAAGGCCAACTATCCAGCGGTTCGGCGAGTGTGATTATGTTGCATCCGTTGTGTAAATGGATCGGTCAACAATCAACAACCCGGTGTTTGCAGGGCAAGATGGGTACAGACGAGTTGTTATAAAAAGTCAGTTGGGTCGCGGGCGGGATTGAGGCATACTGGCGGGCGATGTGGCGTTATGTGACCAGGCGATTAGGGCAGGCAATCCCGACGGTGGCCGGGGTCGTGCTGATTACGTTTGTGCTGTTCAATGTGGTGGGGGGCTCGCCCGCAGCGATGGTGCTGGGGCAGAACGCCGGGGCGCGCGCGCTGGAGGAGTTCGACGCCGCACGGGGGTACACCCTGCCGCTCTTCTTTGGCAATTGGACCACGACGCGTGCGCTGGAAGGTGTTGATTTCGAGACCGCGCCGCCGAGTGTCCGCGCGCAGTGGGGAGCGGCCGATACGGGTTGGCTGAGGCTGGAGGAGGGCGCCGCGCTCGAAGTGCCGTTTGCTTTTCCGCTGCCGGAGGGCGAAACCTGGCGGCTGAGTGTGACCGGCCGCGGCCCGGGTTTTCCACGCTATGGAAAAAATATGGCCCAATCTTCCACGCTATGGAAGAAAGTTTTCCACAGTGTGGAAAACCCAGGCTTTCGCGCTACTGGCGGCTGGGTGGAAATCCGTAGTGTCAAGCTCGAGCGCCAAACGCGTCATTTTTTCGACAGCCAGTTGTTCCACTATATCGGCCGCCTGCTGCGGTTGGATTTTGGAACAAGCACGAGTTTGAATCAGCCGGTTGGGAGCCTGCTGCGGCAGGGTATTGGGCCAAGTCTAGCGCTGACGGTGCCGATCCTAGTGGTGGAGTTGGTGATGAGCCTAGTGCTGGCGCTGCTGTGCGCCTACCGGCGCGGATCGTGGCTGGACCGGAGCCTGGTGGGGGTGTGCGTGGCGCTGATGAGCGTGAACTATCTGGTCTGGATCGTGATCGGGCAGTATGTGTTTGCCTATAAGCTGGGGTGGTTTTCGGTGTGGGGCTTCGAGTCGTGGCGGAACCTACTGTTGCCGGTAGCGATCGGCGTGGCGACGGGGCTGGGGGTGAATGTGCGTTTTTACCGGACGATCCTGCTGGAGGAGATGCACAAGGATTACGTCAAGACGGCCTTCGCCAAAGGGCTGGGGCCGGGGAGGGTGCTGTTCAAGCATGTGTTGAAGAATGCGCTGGGGCCGGTGATTACCAATGTCGCGCTGGCACTGCCCTTTCTGTATACCGGCAGCGTCCTGCTGGAAAGTTTCTTTGGCATTCCGGGGCTGGGCTATCTGAGTTTAAATGCGATCCACTCGTCGGATGTGGATGTGGTGCGGGCGGTGGTGTTGGTGGGGGCGCTGCTCTTTACGGCGGCAAATATTTTGGCGGACATCGCGTTGGCATGGGTGGATCCGCGGATCAAGTTGTCATGAGCGTCCCAGTGATAGTTCCAGAGTTGAGCACAACGGCAGCGGAGTCGTTTATGCGTGAAGCATGGCGCCAGGTATGGGCCAGCCGGGTGGCGCGGGTGTGTTTGGCTGTACTCGCGGTCTTTTGCCTGGCGGCGCTGTGGGGCGAGGTGAGCCACGCGTGGTATGTCTGGCACGATGTGACGCCGCCCTGGCAGGCGCAGGACCTCGGCGCTTGCTACCTGACACCTGGCGCAGCGCATTGGCTGGGGACGGATGGGCTGGGGCGCGATGTATTCCTGAGGTTGGTGCAGGGAGCGCGTATTGCCTTCCAGGTGGGCGTGGTGTCGTCACTGATTGCCATCCCGATCGGCGTGCTGCTGGGTTGCCTGGGGGGATATTTTGGTGGGAGGACCGATGACGCGGTGGTGTGGATTTCGACGACATTCGCTTCGATTCCGGGACTGCTGTTTGTATTGGCGATTGCGATGGTGGTGGGCAAGGGGCTGCTGGGAGTTTTCCTGGCCATCGGTCTGACGACCTGGGTGGGGGTGTGCCGCTTGATTCGCGCCGAGGTGCTACGGCAGAAGGAGCGCGGCTATGTGCGGGCTGCGCGAGCACTGGGCTTCTCGCACGGACGGATTTTGTTTCGGCACATCCTGCCCAATGTGATCCATGTGGCGCTGGTGTCCTTCACCCTGCGGTTTCCCGCGGCGATTGGCACAGAGGTGTTTTTAAGTTTTTTAGGAATTGGGGTGCAGGGGCAGCCGAGTTGGGGCACGATGATTGCGTCGGCGCGCCTGCGGCTGTGGCAGGGCATGTGGTGGGAGCTGGCGGCTGTGACAGCGGCAATCTTTGCCGTGGTGCTGGCCTTTAATCTGTTGGGTGATGCCTTGCGCGATGCGCTGGACCCGCGGCTGAGAGCGGCGCGGGAGTAGGACGTGGCAGGACGTGCACGTGAACCAATATTATTCCATAGCGTGGAAAACCGGCTCAATTAGTGATCAACCGCTTATTATAATAAGCGGATATGCTAATTCTTTTCTGGGGGGGGATGGCAAGGGGAGGCTGCCGTGATCGTGCGTGGGAACAACCTGATTCACCCACGGGGCAAGCCCATGGGGGTCTGGGCGGCATAATAATGGCAGCAGCACCTTGACAGAGGGTCAGGGGCGTGGTTTAGTTCCCCGCGATATGAAGAGTATGTTCATTCCGATGCTACCCCTACTCGCGTTGTGCGGCGACACCCGTGCCATGGCGGGCGACGGGTGTTGCACTGGATGAGTCCCCGGAGCCATCGGCTCCCCGGAAAGCCCGCCCAAGAGAAACCTGGGCGGGTTTTTTTGATGCCCGCCGCGATGTAGACCCCCTCACAGGAAACCCAGGGACATGAAAAAACCGAACCATATTATTATTTTTGATACAACGCTGCGCGACGGGGAGCAATGCCCTGGGGCCAGCATGGGCCTGCACGAGAAGTTGCAGGTGGCACGACAGCTCGAGAAGCTGAATGTCGATATCATCGAGGCGGGATTCCCGGCGGCATCGCCAGGGGACTTCGAGGCGGTGAAACAGGTCGCCACCGAGATTAAAAAGTGCCGGATCGCAGGACTGGCGCGCTGCGTTAAGAAGGATATCGATGCCTGTGTGGAGGCGTTGAAACCGGCAGGTGATCGGGCGCGGATCCATGTATTTCTGGCGACGAGTGCAATTCACCGCGAGTTCAAACTGAAGAAGGCCAAGGATGAAATTATCCGGCAGGCCGTCGACGGCGTGGCCTATGCCAAAAAATTCTGTAAAGACGTCCAGTTCAGTCCCGAGGATGCGTCGCGAACGGAGCCGGAATTCCTGGCGGAAGTAGTGCGCGCCGTGATTGCGGCAGGTGCGACAACGATCAATATCCCAGATACAGTGGGCTTCACGATGCCGCAGGAATTTCGAGCGCTGCTGACAACGTTGCACGAGCGAGTGCCAGAGCTGAAGGATGTGGTGGTGCATGTGCACTGTCACGACGACCTGGGGCTGGCGGTGGCGAACTCACTGGCGGCGATCGAGTGTGGCGCGCGCGGTGTGGAATGCACGATTAATGGTATTGGTGAGCGGGCGGGCAATTGTTCGCTGGAGGAGGTGGTGATGGCGCTGAAGGTGCGCGCCGACCACTATGGCATCCAAACGCGAGTGAAGGCGAAGGAGCTGTTCGCGACGAGTCGCCTAGTGAGCCAACTGACGGGCATGATGGTGCAGCGCAACAAGGCGATTGTAGGGGCGAACGCCTTTGCGCATGAGTCGGGCATTCACCAGGATGGCATGCTCAAGAACCGCGAGACCTACGAGATCATGCGCCCGGAGGATGTGGGAGTGGTGACGGGCACGGACCTGGTGCTGGGCAAGCATAGCGGTCGCGCGGGATTCTCTGCGCACCTCAAGAACATGGGCATCAAGGTGAACCCGGAGCAACTCCAGGGCATCTACGATGCGTTCATTGCGCTGGCGGATAAGAAAAAGGTAGTCTACGACGACGACATCATCGAGCTGCTGCGCGAGTTTATCTCGGATGTGCCGCGAGTCTATGCGATCAAGCGGCTGCAGGTCTCGGCAGGCAATCAGACGATACCGACCGCGACCGTGCAGATCGAAAAGGATGGCAAGGTGACTCAGGATTCCGCGACAGGCGCTGGTCCGGTTGAGGCGGCGTTAAAGGCGATCGAGCGGCTGACCACCATCAAAGGCGAGCTGAAATCCTTTGCGATGCAGGCGGTGACGCATGGCGAAGACGCGCTGGGCGAAGCGTCGATGCAGGTGCGCTTTGGTAATGAGCTGGTGGCAGCGAAGGGATCGGACATCGACATTGTGATGGCTTCAGCCAAGGCCTATATCAATGCGCTGAACCGCTACCTATTCATCGAGGAAAAGACCCGCAAGAGCAAGTAGACCTTACGCGGTAATAGCCAGCGGCTCCGGCCCGTCCCTTTGCGGGGGCGGGCTTTTTTGGGTGGAATGGTGGAGAGATGGGGGAATAGTGGAATGATGGAATGGTGCGGGGGGGCAGGGGAAAATGGGACCTATTTCACTTTTGGCGTAAGGCTGTGAGGGGGGAAGAGGGGGCAAGTACCTCAGCCGCCGGAGAAGGGGGGCAGAAATGTGACATGGTCGCCGTCGCGGATGGGGGCGTCCCAGTCGACAAATTCGTTATTGATGGTGGCTTTGGCGATATGAGTGGCCAGAGGAATTTTCTTGTTGGCCTGAATTTCGTGGAGGAGCTGGCGCGCGGTTTCGGCTTCTGTCTCATAGGTGTCCGCTTGCGTGCCGCGGTTGGGACCAAGGAGAGCGTAGTAGCGGATGGTGATGTTTTTCATGCCAGAGGTTAGAGCATAGGGCTCAGGGTTCAGGATGGGGAGAGTATACGACACCAACCGCATGACGTCCAGCCGGGCTGAGCTTTTACGGTCAGTCGGAGGGTTGGTTTTCGCGCGGATATTTTAGCTGGAGCCGGATATTTTTGAAGGCGTAGTGATCGTTGGTGCCCTTCAGGCGCGGGGTGCGGCCAATGGTGATGGTATTGCGACCCGGTTGCAGCAGGCGGCCGTCAAACACCAGAGAGGCGCGAGCCTGCGCGCCGTAATCCACAGCATAGCGCTCTTCATGTGTGAGGGCCTGTCCATCTGCCGCCACGCGGTTGACATGAAAGATCACGTAGTTGGCATCCTGGACACCGGGCAGGTGCAACGAGACCGCGCCGGCCCGCTCGCCGTTCACAAAAACTTCCATGCCATCCACTACGTTCAGATGCATCGTCAGAAAATCCACACGCCCCAGCAACGGCTGCTCGGTCAGGTCCACGTTCCAGTCCGTGAAATAGCGGTCCCGGACATCCCCATGGCGTACCTCTTTTTCTTGCAGTACTCGGGTTTCCACCCCGTACCACTCTCCTTCGATGGCGGGCGGCATCTGCTGCACCCGGACAGACGAGCCATCTGAAGCGGGCATGAGCACCTCGGCGGGAACAAACGCGCTTCGGCTGTCATATTGCATCTCCACCAGCGACCCTTCCGTCCCGAGCTGGCCCGAAGCGAGCACGGCGGCCGGCCAGGCGGCCTTAAGCTGCAGGCGGGAGATCGAAGGTGGGCTTTCGCGTGAAATGGGGGCCGGATGCCAATACGAGCCAATGCACAACAACACGGTGTCTGCCTCGGGATGTTCCTGCAGGGGAACCAGAAGTTGGGTGGTCATCTGGGCGTAGCCGCTGTTGAGATTCACGTGCAGCAGGTTTTCGGCCACCAGCCGGTCGCCCTGCAACAGTGAAACGGACACCGGGGCATGAGCCGCGCTCAAGGCCACGATATCAATTCCCAATTGTGCAGGCCGATTATCCGGATTCAGACGAATCCAATACTGTCGCTGTTTTGACTCCGGAATTGGAAACTCCCGGTCGACCGATGCCAACCAATCGGGTTTATCCGAGTTCGGGCCGATCGGCTGGAATTGCCCCGAATCCACCCGGAGGACAACAGTGTCCTGCTCCTGGCGGGTGGTGTCCGCAGGGGCGGGGCTGGTATCGCCCGCGATCGGTTCGTGCCGCGTAGAACGGCGCGACTCCACAAAACTGTACGTCCCGATTTCTTCCCAGGGATATTTGAACTGAAGTCCCGCATCCCGGACTTCGATCCCGGCGCTTGTTTTCGTTTCATCCGCGGGCCGCAGCGACAAATGGTTGTCGCCCATGTGCAACGCCTCAGGTGAGATGTAGAACCACGCGCGGGTCCAGCGGCCGACCTGCCAGGCCACCGGCGTGCCGTAGGCGGCATCCTCCAGATTCGGCAGATCCAGCGACAGCGGTCCCAGGTACTGACCGTTGAGCCAGAGCGCCATCGGATTCAACGGATCGAACTGCCGAAGCGCCACATCAAACCGGGCCAACAACGGCATGGCATCCAGAGAGAAGGAGGTTTCCAACGCCGCCGCGGCATCCGTTGCGGACTCCGCCGTCGAACTCATGGAGTCCAGCTTCCGGGCATCCACGCCATAAGCGCGGAAGGAAGAAACCGGCGAGGACAGATCGCCCAACTGTCCTTCTTCCAGCAGGACCAAGTCCGACAGAAGGCCCAGGTTTTTAGAGTCATAGATGGGAGTACGGATCCAGGCCTTTGCCCCGCTGACAAAATCTCCGCCCGTTCGCATCAGGATTTCATACGAAGCCGGCGTGATTGCCATCTGGCTCAGGGCGGCTTCCTGCTCCAGCGGGATCAGTATCTGAACGATCTCAGCTTCCGGATCCTCCGCCAGGGGAATATCGAGCACCACATGGCCGGGGGTGGTGGCGCGCTCTGCGACGTTCCCGAACAGATCGACCGATATGGCACGCCGATTTCCATCCAGCAAACGCACAAACAACTCATCTGGCTGACCGGTCAACGCCAGTTCAATCAGCACATGATGAAAGGGAACCCGTCGATCCAATACGAATTCATAGACAGTCCACTCCCGCGATCGATCCTCCGAACGGACCAAGCCGCGCGCGGTAGAGAACAGCCATTCCGGCCGGTCTGGATTGGCAGAGTCCAATGCCTGGAAGCCCGATCCCGCCTGTACCGGAAATCCGTCTGGATAGGACTGTCCTTGAGTAAAACCGCCCCAGCAAAGACATCCCACCACCAGCACCGTAATCCATTGTGACCTGTTCATGAGGCTTCTCCTTTCGGGCTCGTTGTATAGTGCGCCATTTCCACGGCTTCGTCTAGGCCCATCCAGCGGCAAAACAGGCAGGCAGAAGGGCCGGGAGATGAAACCCGGCCCTTGTGGTTGTGGCGCAATGGCGCGGTGAGTTTATGTGGCAGCGGCCTGGAGGCGGGTGTCGAGGGCGGTAGGAGCCGGGGGAGACCGGCGTGACCGCGTATGAGCAGCTTGGGGGAAGGCAGAGAGGGAAACACAGCGGGCAGGGCAATTCGTTGTGCGTGCTAAATAATAAAATATGAAACT
Organism: Kiritimatiellia bacterium; assembly: GCA_034005635.1. Classification (GTDB taxonomy): domain Bacteria; phylum Verrucomicrobiota; class Kiritimatiellia; order CAIQIC01; family Lenti-01; genus JAAZFE01. The sequence continues at coordinate 23,519 of JAVEUJ010000016.1, forward strand.
GACCCCTTCTGTGAAACTGACCCCTTCTGACTTCTTGTTCTTCTTCTCCCAGATCGGGATGGCTGGCCTCGATGGAGAGAATTTTGAATGGGACACGAGTTTCGGAGAGAAGCTCGATGGTGCGCTACAGAATTGGTTGGTCCTCGGAATGAGTTTTGGGCGTGGGTTCTGGGCGAGTGGGAATGTCGTAGCGGCGGTAAGGACGCCGGTCTGGATAATTGCGGATGAAATAGGTTTCCAATTCTTCGCCGGGTTTGTAGTAGCGATCCAATTTGGGGCCGATTTCATTTAGCACATCGCCCCGATCATTAAATATGAAGCAAAAATCATAAAGCTTCTCGTTTTGCAAATAAACGCCACCAACAGTCACCTGGAAGGGGAACCGGCGCGGATAAAAGTAGAAGGCATCATTTGCGGTCACTCCTATTTTTGCGAGATGCTGTTCAGCCTGCGCCATGGCTTCTTCGGGGGGCAATTGCTCTGCCGAAGGGGTGTCGGCCAGCTCTTCGTTTGTCTTCTTAAGGATGGCCTGCCATGCCGCGGGCGAGTAGGGAAGAATGCCGCGTCTGGCATCTTCCCCCAGCACTCGATAGGAATGTTGTGGAGTGAATTGCTCCCAGAATCCATTATCCAGAATCAGAATGGCATTGGGGGGGAGAGACTCAAGGGCTGTGCGCTGGAAAAAGGAGATTGGTATGGCATTGGAAGAAACCAAGTTGCCGTTATCATCCTTGTAGGAATTTGAGATATTGGGATCGAGTTTGCCGCGTCCGATTTTAAGGATTTCATATCTAATATATGCTCGTGTTATTGGATATACCGGTTCTCGTCGGCGGCTGTCGGTTTCGGGGAGAAGTTTCCCGTGGACGATAAGAATATCGGCGGAAGCAATGGCGGTGGCGAAAAGGGTAGCCAGCATTGCACTGTAGATCATCTTTATTAATTGCATGGCATTTGTACCCTTTCTTGTTGCTCGTTGTGGCTATCTATTCCGCCCCAACAAATAAGGGGTTCAAACCTCATCTTGTCTGTGGCGTCATCTAACACCTTTTGTATTGTATCCCTATGATTGTCTGATGCGGTATTCAATAAATCATTCAAGCACTTCAAGGTTTCAAAGAATGCACAGCACTCTTCTTCCCGCTCGGTAGCCTTGTCCGCATAGGTGCCGATGCCGGTACCGCAGGGCGGACACTGGATGGGAGAATGATCTTTGTGATACTGTTCGTGTTCCTGAATACAGCGTGTTATGCCCGCCCTTTGCCAGGCAATGGGTATGTTGTCTGGCGGAACACAAGGATATGTTTCGCCAAAGACGCAAAGAATATAACCCTCGCCGCCGAAAACCGGATGGAATTGCTCGGGATATTGACGGCGGAAATCGTCGTTGCTTGAAGCCCAGGCGCAAGGATCCGTCCCTTCGGGAGGGATCTCCACACACACGCCGTCGCAGCACTTACCCGGTTTGTCCGTTCTGGTTTCGCATTCAAAGCCATTGTCTTTGTTATCCACTTTGCCAGCCTTGCATATCTTGCAGGGGTTGAGGTGGTCGGGGAGAGAGTCGGCTTCTGCGGTCTGCCTGCGTGCATGAGAGGTTGGCGTCGGGCATTCCGCCGGCAGAACTTCGTCCAAGTCCACCCACCTGCCCTTGCCGCCGCCGTAGTCTTCCCACTCCTTGCAGGGGTAGCAGTTGGTTTTGGACTCGTGGGTGGCATCTTTGGTGGTCGCTTTCGTGGCGGAGGCGCTGTCGGGGGTCCAGACGGTGGTCCAGGTCTGGGCGGCGAGGGCGGTGGCGGCCCAGGCGAAAAGCAGCAGGGGAAGCCAATATGATAACCAATTATGGGATGGGCGCATCGTTTGTCTCCTGAGTGTGCATGGTCCCAATAATTCCGCAAGTGAGAAGCGGCGCGTTGGGGGTAACCGTTCACGGGGTCAAGCGGAAAAAAATGCTTTCGGCGTGATTTTGTTCTGGTTTCACCGCGGCGAACCGGATACGCTGTGCTTCAATGAATGGGAGCACAGTCATCTTGGGACGGCAGATCACGCAAGTGGAAGTCGATCTGATCCGCGGCTTACTGGCTGAACACAGCGATTGGCATCGCACTCGCCTTTCGCGTGAACTGTGCCGCCGGTGGGACTGGTACAACGCGGCGGGACAGCCCAAGGACATGGCGTGCCGCTTGTTACTGCTGAAGCTGGAGCGAGCCGGGCATATTCGGCTGCCCGCGCGGCGCGGCCCGTCGGTAAACGCACGGCGGCATCGGGTGGTGCCCATCGTGCCGCACAAGCGCGAACGGATTGCCGAACCGTTATGCCCGCTGCTTCCATTGGATATCGCCGTGGTGCCATCAGCGAGCGAGGACATGGCGCTGTTGCGGAGCCTGATCGCACAGTACCACTACCTGGGGGTCCGCAGTGCTGCCGGAGAAAACCTCAAATATCTCGTGCGAGACCGACGAGGGCGGCTGCTGGGGTGCCTGTGGTTCGCGGCTGCGGCCTGGCGATGCAAAGCACGGGATCGGTTCATTGGATGGGATGATGAGGCGCGCAAGCGTAACTTGCCTCGTGTGGCCAACAACACGCGCTTCCTGGTGCTGCCCTGGGTTCGGGTGGACAACCTGGCCAGTCATCTGCTCAGTCGTATCGCCAAGCGCATCAGCTTGGACTGGACTGGCAAGTACGGGCATGGGCTCTATGCGCTGGAGACCTTCGTGGATCGGTCTCGTTTCACGGGGGCGTGCTACCGGGCAGCCAACTGGTCACGGGTTGGACAGACCACGGGGCGGACCCGTAACGACGTGGTCAATCGCGGTCCGCTTGCCAGTGTCAAAGACGTCTATGTCTACCCCTTGAACAGGAACTTCCGTCGGGGACTTTGCGCCGATCCATCTGCCGAGAACACCGAGGCCATTGCCGAATGAAGCTTTATACCGAGAAGCAGCTCCAAGCACACATCCAAACGGCCACGGCTCCGATGTTGGAGAAGATCGCCGAACTGGAGCAGAAGATCGCGCGCCTGGAGAAGAACTCATCGAACTCCTCCAAGCCGCCGTCCAGCGACATCGTCAAGCCGCCCAAAGGCGTCGGCAATATGCCGAAGGGGAAGACGAAGCGCAAACGCGGTGGGCAGAAAGGACATCCCAGGCACGAACGCAAGGCGTTGAACCCCGAAGAAGTCACGGTGCGTCATCCGGAGTTCACCTTGGATCTCGATCCCACTGAATGGGAGGCGCTCGATCAATGGGAAACGCATCATCAACTCGAACTCAAAGAGACTCCATTGGATGTGCATGAATACCGTGCCCGGCTCTATCGCAATCGGCTTACCGGTGAGATCATCTCCGCCGGCATCCCCAACCCTATCCTGGCCGGCGGCATCGCCGGTCCGCGGTTGAGCGCCTTCGTCGGCTTTCTGAAAGGACGCTGCCATACCTCCTACACCACGATCGAAACGCTCATGGACGAAGTCTTCGGCCATCGCTTATGCCGCGGAACCTTGGCCAAAATCGTGACTTCACGGGTGTCCCCAGCCTTGGCGCCTGCCTACGATGAACTCCTGAGGCGCCTCCCCTCCGAGTCTTACCTTGGTATTGATGAGACCGGACACAAGGATAGCGGCGACAAATTCTGGACCTGGTGCTTCCGCGCCCCGGAGTTCACCTTCTTCCGCATTGACCAGACACGCAGTACCGAGGTGCTGCGCCAGGTCCTCGGTTCGGCCTTCGATGGGGTGATCAGCTGCGACTACTATTCCGCTTACCTCTGCTTCATGAAAGAAAGCTCCGCGGTGATGCAGTTCTGTCTGGCCCATCTCATTCGCGACGTAAAGTTCCTGGCCGAATCCGGCGATAAGGTCACGCGAAACTGGGCGATGAATATCCTCGATCTGTTCCGTAAGCTCTTCAGCCTCATTCACCGAAAAGATGAACTCACAGAGGCCTACTTCCAGAAGACGCTGATCAAACTGCGCGATCAACTCATCAAGAAGTTCAGAGCCGCTCCGCCACGTCAAGGACCTCAAAACCTGCGTGATCGCTTCAAGGTCAATCCCAAGAAGTTCTTCACATTCGTCACGACTCCCGGTGTTCAGCCGACCAACAACTTCACCGAGCAGGCCATCCGCTATCTGATCATCGATCGACGCATTACCCAAGGCACACGCGGCCAGAAGGGGCGCAAGTGGTGCGAACGCATCTGGACGAGCATAAGCACCTGCGAGGCGCAAAACCGCTCAACCTTTCAGTTCCTCTGCGATGCCGTTACAGCGCATTTCAACGGACTGGCTCCGCCATCCCTCATGCCGGCCGGACCCTGACTCCCCCGAACCCGCGACCACTATCAGCGACCACATCCCTCACTCCGCCGCACAT
>JAVEUJ010000134.1:0-6421 GCA_034005635.1 Kiritimatiellia bacterium
ACGCCACACCCCACCCGTTTTCCACAGTTAACGAATGGACGACCGCAACATCAATAACCGCTTATTATAATAAGCGGTTATTGGGCTGTTGAAAATTTTGCGGAATCCATCGGAACACACTTTATAAAGTCTATTCCAACAGTGGAGCGGCAGACTGTCTCGATCATCAATGGCAAGGGCAACAATCCGCCTGCAAAATTACGCGGAGATCCCTCGACAGGCTCGGGATGACAGCCGAGACGGGCCATTCCCATCTGTGCCGTCCGTGCCATCCGTGGTTGTCTTATCTTATATGGTTGCGGCGGTGCCGCGCTGTGGCCATCCGTGGCCTGGATGTTCTGGCCATACCCTGCTGTCACCACGCGCGTCTAAGCATCGTCAACAGCGCCAGCCCGCTCACACGTGCGGCTGGCTGCGGTCTGGAACGGCGGCGGGACCGGGGGCTATGGGTGGTTTTCCGCCTGAAGGCGGGTCACGTAATCCTTGGGATCAACGAGCTTATGCCGTTCGTTTGACGGGGCCAGTTTCACCTGTTTGCCCAGTTTCGTGTGCTTGATCCAGAACTGCGGCTGCATTTCGGCCAGGGCAATGCTCTTGAAGTGCTTCACAATCCGGTCGAGAGTTCCGACGTATTCGCTGAAGAAGATGCCGGCTATCGGCGTGAGCGCACGTTGGGACACCTTGTCGGTATACATCGCGCGCGTTTTCAGGCTGGCCAGCATGTAGTCGTCCCGGGTTTGCAAAATCTGCTGGGCAACCGCCTGGATGTCGTCCCAGTCCGGATCGAGGGAGTCAATAATCAGCTTGAACAGACACCGCGTGGTTTCGTACAGCCGAAAGAGGGCGTCGAAGGAGTCGTGATCCACAATGGCCTCGGGAATCTTCTGGCGGCGCACCGACAGGTCGCAAATCGTGTCGATATGGTCGCCAATGCGTTCGAGGTCGGTCATACAGCAGTCGATGTGCTGGATGAGAATGGCCTGCCGCTTGGAGAGATAGCGCCGGGAGAGACTGGACAGGTAATTTTTCATCGCCAGCTTGATTTCGTTGATGGCCTTTTCGTTGAGCTTGATGCTTTGGATGTCCTGCGACGTGTGAGCAAAGAGAATCGTCTGGCCGGCGAGGCGCAGACTCCTGGCGCAGATTCGGGCGACGCGCTGCAATTCACGGAGGCTGGCGTAGATGGCCTGCTCGGGGAAATCCAGCCGTTCAGGGAGGAGATAGGAGGGTTCCGGGGGCGGGTTTCGGGAGGGCACAATCTTCTGGATGAAGCGGGCATAGACGGGAATAATCGGCATGAAGACCAAGCAGTTCTGGACCATGAGGAGGGTGTGGGTATTGGCGATTTGCCGAACCAGATCGGACGACGTCCCCTCAAACAGCGGAATCCACAGCGGCGCGAGCAAAATCGATAGAATGGCGTTGAAGACATTGGTCAACAGGTTGCCCACGGCCGCGCGGCGCGAGTCAATACTGGCGCCGATCGAGCCAAGCAGGGCGGTGGCGCAGGTGCCAATCTGCGCGCCGATGACGATGGGGTAGACCTGCCAAAGCGAGTCGAACACACCGGCCGTGGTAAGGGCGAAGGCCATGCCGATGGTGGCGCCGCTGCTTTGGATGATGGCGGTGAGGGCAAAGGCGAGCCCGACGCCCAGCAGACGTCCGGAAAGCGTATGGCCATCAATTCCCACCAGATACTGCCGGAGCAGTTCTCGGTGCGGGGCAATGGCGTCGCTCATGGTTTTCATGCCAAGAAACAGCAGGCCAAATCCGATCAGGACGCGGCCGACGGCTTTGGCGCGCGGGTTGGGGATCGCCATCTGGATAATGATGCCCAGGGCAATGCCGACGAAGCAGTAGTCGGTGAAACGGAAGGAGACAAGCTGCATGGACAGGGAGGTGCCCAGATTGGTCCCCAGCATGGGGGCGATGGCCTGCGCCAGGCTCATCAGGCCCGCATTGATAAAGCCCACCAGCATCACGGAGGCGGCCGAGGAGTGGATCAGGAATCCCAGAGAGGTCCCGAGCGCCAGTCCCGCAAATCGGTTGGTGGTCGCCTTGGAAAGCAGAGTCCGCAAGCCGGACCCCGCCATGACCCGCAAACTATCCGACATGATATTCATGCCGAAAATGAACAGACCCAGTCCGCCCAGAACCTGGAAGAGCAGGAAAAACAGCTTATGCGGTCCCAGAGTGCCCAAATTTGCCGGAACAAAGCCGATGGATTTCACGATATCCTGTCCGGCCTTCGACCGCACAAACTGGATGAAGCGTTCCGCCGCCGGATGGGAAGATGGGACACGGGTATAGAACAGGATGGGTTCCACATAGGGGTACAAGCCTTCGCGCACGGTGGCATCATTGGGCGAGACCCCGTTGACCGATATGGGATTCAGTCCGGAACGGGCCATCAGGTTCATCCCCACATATCCAATAGCATCGGGATTGGCGGAGATGGCTTCCGCCAGGGCGGAATAATTGGCAAAGGCGCGGGCCGAGCGGGCGTAGCCACTGTTGTCCATGGCCAGCCGTCTGAACCCCAGATGGGTTCCGCCCGAGGCATCCCGGATGAGCACCTCCAGGGGGCGGTCGGGCCCACCCACCTGTTTCCAGTTCTTGATTCGTCCGGTAAAAATGTTCCGAATGGCGCGGTCCGAAAGATTTTTCACCGGGTTTTGCGCGTTGACGACCACGGCCACACCATAATATCCGCCGATGGCGGAGTTCAGGCTGATGCCCCGGGAGCGGGCAATACGCTGTTCATCGTCAGTGAACAGGCGGGATGAAACCGCGATGTCGCAAGTTTCCGCCAGCAAGGCTGCGATCCCCGAAGCCGAGCCCAGCGGATTCAATTCTATCGCAATCGACGGCTCCTGTTCGCGGAATGCGGAAATCAGGTGCGGGCCCAGCTCTTCGCCAAACGTATCAGATCCCCGGATCGAGAGCGCGTCCCCGGCATGGACGGCCACTGCCACAACGATCCAGAGGCTAGCCGCAACCCATTTCATCTGTCTGTTCATGCTATCCACCCTCTCGCTATGCCCTGACTTCGAGGAAGCGCAAGATTTAGACAGATTTAGCGCGGAAGCGCCGGATCAGCTCATTGGTGGAGCTGTCGTGGGCCAGCGGTGAATCCTTGGACTTCAGTTCGGGGAGGATGCGGTTGGCAAGTACCTTGCCAAGCTGGACGCCCCATTGGTCGAAGGAAAAGATGTTCCAGATTACGCCCTGGGTAAAAATCTTGTGTTCGTAGAGCGCGACGAGTTGGCCGAAGGTTTCCGGCGTTAGCTTTTCCGCCAGCAGCGTGTTGGTCGGTCGGTTGCCCGGGAACGTTTTGTGCGGCACGAGCTTCTCGGGCACGCCTTCGGCGCGGCATTCGTCGGCGGTCTTGCCAAAGGCCAGCGCCTCGGTCTGGGCAAAGAAATTACTCATCAGCTTGGCGTGATGGTCGCCGACCGGATTGTGGCTGCGGCAGAATCCGATAAAGTCGCACGGGATCAGCTTGGTGCCCTGATGGATGAGCTGGTAGAAGGCATGCTGACCGTTGGTGCCGGGCTCGCCCCACACCACCGGACCCGTTTCGTAGGTCACCACTTTGCCGTTCTTTGTGACCCGCTTGCCATTGCTCTCCATATCCCCCTGCTGGAAGTAAGCCGCAAAACGCGCCAAGTATTGGTCGTAGGGCAGCAGCGCCGTGCTTTGCGCGCCGAAGAAATTGCCGTACCAAATACCCAGCAGCGCCAAGATCACTGGCAGGTTGCGCTCGAACGGTGCCTCGGCGAAATGCCGGTCCATCTCGTGAAACCCCTCCAGCATCCGGATAAAGTTTTCCGGGCCAATGGCGATCATCAGCGGCAGGCCGATGGCCGACGTCAGCGAGTAGCGCCCGCCCACCCAATCCCAAAAGCCGAACATGTTGGCCAGGTCGATGCCGAAAGCCTGCACCTCTGCGGCGGCAGTCGACACCGCCACGAAGTGTTTGGCCACCGCCGCCGGATCGCCCAGCTTCTCCAGCAGCCAGGCCTTGGCCGTTTCGGCGTTGGTCATGGTTTCCTGCGTAGTGAACGTTTTAGAGGCCACGATGAACAAGGTCTCCGCTGCATCTAGATCACGCGTTGCCTCGACGATATGGGTGCCGTCCACATTCGACACGAACCGGACCGTCAGGTTGCGCTGACTGTAGGGCTTGAGAGCCTCGACCGCCATGACCGGGCCCAGGTCGCTGCCGCCGATGCCAATGTTGACAATATTACGAATGGGCTGACCCGTGTAGCCCCGCCACTGGCCGGAGCGCACGAGATCGGCAAATCCCGTCATCTTCTCGAGCACCGCATTCACGCCAGGCATCACGTCTTTACGGTCCACAAGGATTGGCGTGTTTGCGCGGTTGCGCAGCGCAATGTGCAACACGGGACGGTTCTCAGTCTCGTTGATCTTCTTTCCCGAAAACATGGCGTCAATCTGCCCGCGCAGGTCCGCCATCGGGCACAGCGCCTGCAGCAACGTCATTGTTTCCGCCGTGGCGAGGTTCTTGGAATAGTCCAGAAGCCACCCGCCCGTCTCCAGGCTGAAAGCTGTCCCGCGCTCAGGGTTCGCCGCGAACAGCTCGCGCAGCGAAGTGCCCTTCATCTGCGCGGCATGCGCCTTCAGGGCCTTCCATTCCGGGGTCGTATCGAGTCGTTTGCGGCGGGCCATGGGGGGCCTCCTTTGGAGTGTGCTCAGGGTTCAGGGGTCAGGTGCCAGGAGTCAGGATGAAATCCCGGTTCGCTTGTCTCAAAAACCCTGAACCCTGACCCCTGAACCCTGACCTCTTGTCTTATCTACTTCTTAACCTTGATTTTCTTGAAGCGGCCGATGGTCGGCAGTTTGCCGACGATGGGCGCGGCGTAGTCGAGGAAGGCCTGGGTGACATCACAGCCGTTCTTGGTGATATAGGCATCCGGCATGTGGCGCGTTTCCTTCGCCACGCTGGAGAGCGGCACCCGCTCGAAGAACACCTGATACTTTTTGCCCTTCTTGCGGCGAATCGCCACGCTGCCATCAATGTCACCGCTGGTGGAGAGTTTCACTGCTTCGCGACCGACCGCGAAGGCTTCCTTGGCATCGTTCTCGGACACCACGCCCGGGAAAGAGCGCTGCAGGTAGCCGAACGTATCGGCGCGCACCCGCGCAATATCGGTCTTCTGCTTGATCAGCCCGACGAGGAAGTCGCCCAGTGCGCCCGTCCCGGAAAGCTGCACGTTGCCGTGGCTATCCACTTCCTTGGTGTAGGCGGCGGCAATCGGTGTGCCGTCGGCATCCATGATGCCCTCGGAAACGGCGACGACGCAGCGGCCATATTTCTTATAGGCTTTGGTCACGTCAGCGGCGAATCGAGTCACGTCGAACGGACGCTCCGGCAGATAAATCAGGTGCGGTCCCGCCCCCGGATAGGTGCGCGCCAGCGCCGCGGCCGCCGTCAGGAAACCGGCATGGCGCCCCATGACGATATTGACCTTCACGCCCGGCAGTGCCGCGTTGTCCAGATCGTCGCCCATGAAGGCCTGCGCCACAAACTTGGCCGCACTGGCAAAGCCGGGGGTGTGATCGTTCTCGCGCAGGTCGTTGTCGACTGTCTTGGGAATATGAAAACAGTGCAGCTCGTAACCGGCCTTCTGGGCTTCTTCGTTGATGATATGCGCGGTCTCAGCCGAGTCGTTGCCCCCAATATAGAAGAAGTAGCGCACGCTATGCTTCTGGAGCTTCGCAAAAATCTGGGTGCAATCTTCTGGCGTGGGTTTCTTGCGCACTGAACCCAAGGCCGACGACGGCGTATTGGCCACCGCCTGCAGCGTGTGGATATTTTCGCGGCCCAGATCGATCAGGTCTTCGTTGAGAATGCCCTTGATCCCGTGCAGCGCGCCGTAGATTTTCTTGATCTCCTTGTGCTTCTTCGCCTCCAGCACCGCCCCGACCAGGCTCTGGTTGATCACCACCGTGGGGCCCCCGCTCTGAGCAATCAGCATGTTGCCGACGATTTTTTTATATTTAGCTGCCATAAAACGTTTTTCCTTTCGCAATTCAATTGCCTTTTTCGTATAGTTATCCAACCAGAAGCCCCCCCCGCCTGCAAGCGGATTCAAAACGTGTAGTTGAGCGCGCCAAACATCTTAAACACGCCAGACTCGTCCACCAGCGGACTATCGCGTAATTCCTTGGCCAGGAATTCGACACTCAGGTTGAGAATCAATCGCCAGGTACCCCGCCATTCCGTCGATAAAACCACCCCCGGCTCCACATTCAGCGCCGAGTCCGGCCGATAGGCCGCCCGGTCCGCGCGCGCTTCACCCGGCCGCACCCCGAATTCATGCCGCGCCAATTCCGGCGACAACCAGTTCAGGGCCAGCCCCGGCGCAACGGAGAGCCGCCCGAGTTGGAACCC
>JAVEUJ010000135.1:0-6388 GCA_034005635.1 Kiritimatiellia bacterium
GTTGCCCGCCGCCGTGTCGCGCGTGATATCCACCCTTTCGTCAGTGCGGTACTGTCCGCCCTCGTTCGCCACTGTGGCATCGTGATAGGCGACACCTTCTCCGCCGGTGTCGAAGTTTTCGATTTCGACCGTGCCCGGCAACAGCCAGGGCGTCCCCGAGGGATAGGCCGACTGCACCACCGGCGTATCGACCACCGCCTGGAACCAATCAAACGCGCCCACGTTGCCGCTGGGCCCCTGCGTCTCCATCACCACGCGCACCGTGCGCAAGCCCGCAGTCAGTTGCACCCCCGTCTTGCGCACCACCTGGTACGCATTCCATGCACCCGTGTGCGGCACCGACAGTAGTCCGGTCTTATCCACGCCATCAACCAGTATCTTGAATTTTCCACCGGAGCCCACGCCCGCCACACGCGTCTCCAGCACATAGGTGTCCGATGACGCCACATTGACGGTATACTCCAGCCACTCCCCGGCCGGCGTCCAGCCCACCACATGGTTGTTGCCCGCCGTCGTGTCGCGCGTGATATCGACCCCCTCGGCGAGTCGATACTGCCCGCCCTCATTTGCAGCCGTGGCATCGTGATAGGCGACGCCTTCTCCACCCGTGTTGAAGTTTTCTATTTCCACCCGCCCCGGCAACGGCCAGGGCACGCCGCCAAAGGGTCCCGGCGGCGGCACCGCCACCACGCACATGCGGTCGAACGCCCCAACATGACCGCTGGTGCCGACCTGATCCATTGACAGTTTAATAACCCGCGTTCCTGCCTCCACCGCGAAAGGGCGACTTTGCACGATCTGCCATTTGGCCCAACCGCCCGTATCGGGCACCGTGATCGGCCCGGTCACATCCACCCCATCCACCTCCAGGTGGAACACGCCGCCCGCGCCCTGCGCCGCGAGACGCACCGCCACTTGGAACTGCCCACTGGTCGCCACGGACACCGAATAGGTCAGCCACTCGCCCGCGCGGGTCCAGCCCAGCGACACCCCATTGCTGGCGCTGCTTTCGGCCGCCAGATCAACGCGCTCAAAGGGGCGATACGCGCCGCCTTCGTTGGCCACGGTGGTATCCGAATAGGCCAAACCGGCACCGCCAAAGTCAAAATCCTCCACCTCCAGGCACCCCGGCACGGCCACCGCCGCACCGGTGAACGGGCGACGTCCGTCATGGACCAACGGATCCGTATGATACACATGGATCTCATCGTAGTCGGACATCCCATCGCCATCGGTGTCCGGCTTCAGCGGATCGGTCCCACGCTGAACCTCCTCGCCATCGGTCAAGCCATCGCCATCCGTGTCTGCCCGCAGCGGATTCGTATGGTACACATGGATCTCGTCGTAGTCGGACACCCCATCCAAATCGGTGTCCGCCCGGGTCGCCGACAAATCGCGACCGCTAGGGTTGGTGGTGGGGTGGTACGGGTTGTAGGTGTTCACATTGCCGTCATAGCCAACCTCAAAGCCATCGCTCAATCCATCACCATCGGTATCGGCCTTGCCGGGGTCCAGCCCCCAGTCCATCTCCACAAAGTCCTTGATGCCGTCCTTGTCCGTATCCACCCCCAGTTTCACCAGAAAGTCCCGCAAGGTATCGTTTTGATTGGCAAACACCCGCGGAAACCATAAGCGATCCGAGTTGATCGTCGCCATCGAGGGCGGCCAGGTCCGTGTGGCCAGCGTATAGCCGGCCGCGCCCACCTGATCGATGATCGGGCGGTGTTCACGCCCCCCCATACCCCAGGGATAGCAGAAATAGCGCGGATGCACTTTCAACTGGCCCACCAAATCATCGCGGGACCCGGTAATTTCATAGGCTTTATAGGGCTCCAGATCCAAATCCACATGCGTTTGCGTATGCGAGCCCATCCACATCCCTTGCCGCTGACAATCCTTGATCTGTGCCCACGTCATCAGCGACATGAGGGGCCATTCGGGCACGGCCCAATCGCTGGTGCCGCCGGTTTTACGCGTCACAATGGCATTGACGGACTGAAAATCATTCGAACGCAGAATCGGCACGGCATGTTGCAGATAGGTCACATAGCCATCGTCAAAAGTAATCAAAACCGGATTGGGCGGCAGCGGGACGCCGTTGACGATCCGGTTGTATATTTCGACAATGCCCACTGCGTTGACCCCGTGCGTCTTCAAATAGGCCATATCGCGCGAGAAGTTGGCGGTGCTAATCCATCCCCCGGGATCGAATCCCGCCGGGAATTGCTCCCGGGGCTGGCAGTGGTGATACATGATTGATGGGATTCGCACCTCGTTCACGCCATCCGCTAACGTGGTCGCCGTCACCTCCCCGCTGACGTTTGTGCTGCCGGTTGCGAGGGATCGGACTCGGAAATAATAGACAGTGGCAGGTAAGAGCCCCTGTAGCCGGACATAATGCAGATCCACGGAGGATAGTGTGACGAGGCGATTTCCAGCCGACGGCGTGAACCCCGCCTGGGTCGAAGCATGGACTTCATAGGACACAAATCCCGTCGGCACGGCCTGGTCCCACTCCAAAAACAAACTGCGGTTCAGGACCATGCGCGGCGGCTGTAGCGTTAGAGCTTGCGCCACTGCGGGGACAAAACCCAAAACAATGAACAGCAGTAGACTCACATGTCGTACATCAGTGTGTTTCATATTACTTTCCAAACCGTTGTTGCCATAGGTTACACTCTACCGGAATTTCGTTAGTTTCAACTCTCAAAATGAAATAAGCAGTATTCACGCGCCCAATTCCGGTTGATAATGAGTGGGTGCCGCCTCATTCATGCCCCATCATGGTCCGGCCGCTTAACTGTACGTGGCTTCGTCTTGTCCGGCCCTCTGTCCCCCTGTGAGAGACCGGTTGTCTGGTTGCCCGACGCGACCGTATTATGTGCGCTGCAAGATTTCCTCGAATACCTCTTGCATTTGCGCAGCGGAATGATTGGCATCATAGTACATGGCCCGCTCGCGGGAGGTCGATGGATTCGATGCGGCCAACGCTGCGTCCATCTGAGCGGCCCAAGCGACGGGATCCTCTGAATCCAGATAGTGCGCCGCATCCGCCAGAACCTCGCGGCGAACAGCGTCGTCCTGAGTCACCACGGGCAAGCCACAGGCCAGCGCTTCGAGATAGACCAGACCGAAGGCCTCGCTGCGGGACGCCGACACGAACAAATCGGCGGACCGATACAGCGTGGGCATTTCGTCTACCGCCGCCGTGCGCCATTGAAATCGCGCCGGCCCCAGCAGGTTCTGGCCCAGAGCGAGCAATTCCTGGCGTTGCGGACCGTCGCCCACCAGCAGGAGACTACCGGTGCCCTGCGCCGCCACCGCGCGGATCACCAGATCCATCCGCTTCAGAGGTTCCAGCGCCCCGACGGCAATGGTCATGGGCGGGGCCAAGCCGAGTTCTATTCGCGGCCCCTCGAGAGTAAAGCGCTGGGTATCCACGCCGGGGGGGATAACTCGGGTCACCAGGCCGGGAACGGCGGCCTGCAGCGCGCGTTCAGCCACGCGGGTGGGCGCTACATAGCAATCGGGCAGGCAACGCGCAGCGGCCACCTCCCAGCGGCCTGGTGCGCCGTGGGCAATGTCTACAAAGGGAATCCCCAGGTGCTTGCGCGCCCACCGTCCCAGCCATCCGCCCCAGCGCCCCCCCTCAGGAACCAACAGGTCGCAGGGATTTTCCACCAACCAGCGGCGCGCGGCCCAGGCGCAGGTCAGCCATTCCCAGTTCAAGGGGTCCACTTGAAAAAAGCGGGCGAGATGGCCCAGGCCGGGAGTACGGTTGAGGCGGTGGGTCCAGACATTATCACGCGACAGGAAGGACAATGGCACCGCATTAGGCGCGGTTGTTCCCGACCCCAGAACCTGAATGTCATAGACGTCCGATAGGCTAGTCACAATCTCCGCGACGACCCGTTCCGCACCCCGGGCCTCGCGCCCGTATCCGGACAGGACAAAGACAATTCTCTTTTTTTGTACCACAGGTTCCTCGCGCTTCCGCTTGACAAGGGGTCATCATCTACTACATCCCCGAGCGTGTCAAAGTAATGACGGCCACGCGGCATAGTCGCCACCAAAGAAGACGATATAACCACGGATGAACACTGATGGGCACGAATGGGAAGGGTTGGGAGAGGAGGGGGAATTTAACAGGAAAACAGGAAACAGCAGGAAAATAAGAAAATATCACAGCGCGGCAAGCCGCAACCAAAGAAGAGAAGACCACCACGGATTACACCGATTTCACAGATTGAGAAAAGGAGGACAAAGAGGACAAAGAGGAAAATGAATTTGAACTCAAGAACTCATGAACAGATCAATCAGTCGGATTTACACAAGACGCCAGTGAAACCAATCTTAAATTGTTTGAATAGTGAACAGTATCCCCTCCTTGGCATCTTTGCGTCTTGGCGTGAGACGACTTCCCCCCATCTTCCCCTCCGTGAAATCAGCGATATCCGTAGCTGGCTATTACTCTCATCGATCTGAGTTTAAGGAAAAGACCGAAAGTTGGCGTTGCAATTCTCACTATATTACTAATTGTAAAAGAATGAGTTATGGAGCTATCAACATGAGAAACGTGTTAAAAAAAACACGGTTTTGAGGGATTGTAGCACGAATGGGGGAAGGTGGGGGGAGCCAGGGATAAATCTGAACTCAAGAACTCCTGAACAGATTAACCAGCGGATCTCACGCCAAGACGCGAAGGCG
Organism: Kiritimatiellia bacterium; assembly: GCA_034005635.1. Taxonomy (GTDB): domain Bacteria; phylum Verrucomicrobiota; class Kiritimatiellia; order CAIQIC01; family Lenti-01; genus JAAZFE01. Next base: position 4,708 of record JAVEUJ010000135.1, read on the forward strand.
CAAAGGGGCAGGGAGCAGAGGGGGAATTTAGCAGGAAGAAAGCCGGTTTAACCACAGAGGGCCACCGAGGGGCACAGAGGTGGAGAGGAAAAGAGGGAGGGGAGAGGGAGACAATATTAAATATTCAACAAGGAATCTTCAATGTTCAAAGGGAAACGCTGAAAAGTTGGCGCTGCATTTCTTGTTGTATTAGCCGCTGACACAAAATGGCTTATGGCAATGGCATAATGAGAAACGTGTTTTAAAAACACAGTTTGGAGGGATTGTAGTACAGAGGACAAATACGATTTTTGGAGTGATAGCCTGTCCGCTGTGGCAGAGCCGCCGTGCATCCGGGATAGGGAGCAACAAGGCCAGAGAAGAAGCTACGGATTTCGCGGAAGGGGAACAAATCTGGAAATCAGGAAAAGAGTCTGGGCCAACAGCTGAAATAGCCCTTGGATATTGAAACTCTTCTCCTCCCCTCCGTGTCTCTGTGCCTCTGTGAGAACCCGGCTGTTTTTCCACAATTCATGAATTCTTGAGTTCAGATTCAGTCTGACTACTTCTGCAAAAGTCTCCACCATGACCGCCTTGTGAGGGAATCGGAGTTCTGATACGGTTTTCGCATGGCGATACATGAACAACCCCGTAGGATGATGCGCTGGCGCGCGGCTGGCTGGCTGTGGATAGCGGCGCTGGTGGCTAGCCTGGCGGCTTGGTTCCTAGCCCAGCAGGCCCTACCGATGATGCTAGGACGCCTAACGCCCAGCCGCATTACCCCGACGCTACTGGATACGCTGGACCTGCGCGTGTGGACGGTCACGTTCACCGCCGTGTTCCTGGCAGTGCTGGCCATCGGTCGCACGCTGCGGCCGGCGTGGCGTCCCTCGCTGGCGCGCCTCGGCTTCGTCTTGGCTGGCTTGGCGCTGCTGCTGCGGTGGGCCACGCCCGAGATGGCCTTCAATTCCATCGTGCGGCCGGACGGTGTACATTTCAGCGTGGCGGCCCAGCAATTAGTCACGCAGGGCACGCTACGGGTGCCGACTGGTTCCGCCCTGCTGCCGGCGCGTACGCTGCCGGGGCCTTCCGTTCTGCAAGCGCTAACGCAATGGATCCAGCCGGAACACCCGGGCTACGGCATCATCGCCGTTTGGCTCTGTGCGGCATTCTCCCTCGGGCTCGCTTTTTGGGCGGGACGCCGGTTCTATGGCGCGGCGGCAGGCGGCTGGGCGCTTCTGCTCCTGGCCTTGTCGCCGGCCCATGGCTGGTATGCCCGCCAGCTCATGAGCGAGATTCCCTGGGGCCTGTTGATTCTTGCCAGTTGCGGTCTGCTGGCGGTGGGGATTCGTCATCCTGGCCGCGCGGCGGCGGCCGGCCTGCTGGCGGGGCTTGGGCTGACCATCAAGTCGTCCCATCTGCTGATTTTGATTGGCATGCTGACGGGGGTGGGCTGGGTCCATTTTCGCAAGCAACGCGTACGTGGCACGGTTTGGCTGGCACTGCTGGCCGGCATGGTCCTCGGCATCATGCCCGCGTTGCTTTACAACCGGCTAGTGCTGGGCGATTGGCTGCAGACGGCCTATCACATCTACTGGCCGGGGTGGGCCTCGGCCACCGCAGCCCTGAACATCCGCTATCTGTGGGCGCCACCGCTGATCAACGGGTCCATGGGCAACGTGCCGTACTATCTGCTCGCAAT
>JAVEUJ010000136.1:0-6351 GCA_034005635.1 Kiritimatiellia bacterium
CTGGCTCCCCCCACCTTCCCCCATTCGTGTCCATCAGTGTTCATCCGTGGTTAAATTCCCTTCTTTGGTTGCGGCTTGCCGCGCTGTGTCATTCGTGTGATTCGCAGTAAAACCCCTCGGCTGGTGATTCACTTCTTTTCCGATCCAGCGCGCCCAACGGGCGCACCTCTAGGAAAACTGTCTGCCCGATCCGCCCTGTCGCTGCGCTCGTTGAGCGCGGCGGTTGCCTGTCCACCGTCTTGTTTGCCATCGCCTTGGCGAGGGTGAAAATCGTGACGACGGTTGGAGCCTGTCATCAGCCGCTAAGGCCGCCGATGATCGAAACCAGCGGCAGGAAGAGCGCAATTACGATGGTCCCCACCACGACAGCCAAAAAGATAATCAGGATCGGTTCAATGATCGAGGTCATGGCTGCTACCGCATTATCCACGTCGTCGTCATAGGAATCGGCAATCTTGTTAAGCATGTCCGGCAGCGCGCCGGTTTCCTCGCCCACTTCCACCATACTCACCACCATGGGTGGAAATACCTTGGAGGACGCAATGGGGGGCGCCATGTTTTCGCCTTCCTTCACCGCGTCGTGAACCATGGCAACGGCCTTTGAAATCACTTCGTTGCCGACGGTTTCCTTGACGATATTTAGCGCCTGCAACACCGGCACGCCGGAGGACATCAGTGTGCCCAGCGTGCGCGTGAAGCGTGAAATCGAGTTTTTACTGATCAACGAACCAAACACCGGGGCCTTCAGCTTGAACTTGTCCAGCGCATAGCGCCCCGCGTTGGTTTTGGCCAGCAACTTAATGACCACCACCAGCGCCACAATTATGATCAGCATAAAGGGCAGGCGATGTACCATCATCGAACTGGCATTCATCACAAACTGAGTCAGCATCGGCATCCCTTTGCCGCCCATCAGGTCCGAAAAGATATCGGCAAATTTTGGCACGATAAACATCATCAGGAAGGTCAAAATTCCCAGTGCCATGATCAACACCACGATTGGATAGGTCATGGCGCTCTTGACTTTGCCTTTGATTTTTTCGGCCTTTTCCTGGAACTCGGCCAAGCGTGACAATACGACATCGAGCACACCGCCGATTTCGCCCGCCTTGACCATGTTCACAAACAAGCGGTCAAAAATCTTGGGATGCGCGGCCAACGCTTCGGCAAAGGTACTGCCCGATTCGATGCTTTCGGCCATCTGTGACACGGCATCGCGCAGAGCTGGATTCTTTTCCTGGCGCTGGAGCACGCGCATCGCGCGCATCAACGGCAGGCCCGCATTCACCAACGTGGATAGCTGGCGGGTAAACGTCACGAGCTGCTTGGGTTTCACCCCGCCCTGCAGGAATTTAGGCAGCTTGATTTCCATCTGGAGCGCGCCCTTAGGGGCCGCGCCCTTGCGCACCTCTGCTCCACCGCTGCCAGCAACCTCCTCGACTTTTGTCGGAAAATATTGTTTTTCGCGGATGCGGGCTACCGCCGTCGATTGGTTGTCGGCTTCGATTTCTCCGTGGACTTCCTTGCCCTTGGAATCCAAGGCCGTGAATTTGAATCGTGCCATACTGATACTCCTGTTGTGCTGTCTTGCCCGGTCGGCGCCGCCGCCGGCCGGATTTTCAGGTATACTTCAAAACCTCTTCCACCGTGGTATATCCATCCAAAATGCAGCGGATACCGTCCTCGCGCAAGGTCCGCATACCCAACTCCACCGCCTTGTCGCGAATCACCAGAGTAGGTTTACGCTGGTTGATCAGCTCCCGGATGGGGTCTTTGATCCGCAAATACTCGTAGATCCCGCGCCGTCCCTTGTAGCCGGTCTGATTGCAATAGGAACATCCCGCGCCGTAGAAGAACGGGCGCCCCCCCACCTGCTGCTCCGTCAAGCCCAGTTGCACCAGAAGATCGGGGGTGGGCTGGTACTCCGTCTTGCAATTGTTGCAGATCGTGCGCACGAGCCGCTGGCCAAGGACCGCTTCGAGGGTCGAGGCGATCAAGAACGGCTCCACCCCCATGTCGATCAGACGCGTGATCGCGCCAGCGGCGTCGTTAGTGTGCAGCGTACTGAACACCAAGTGGCCGGTCAGCGATGCTTGAATCGCGATTTCCGACGTTTCGATATCGCGAATTTCGCCAACCATAATGATGTCGGGATCCTGGCGCAGGAAGGCGCGCAGCACCCGGGCAAACGTCACGCCAATCGCTTCATGAATCGGCACCTGTACGATGCCATCAATTTCGTATTCCACCGGCTCTTCGGCCGTCAGCAACTTATTTTCGACGGTGTTGAGCCGCCGCAGGGCCGAATAGAGCGTGGTGGTCTTGCCCGACCCGGTCGGCCCCGTCACTACGACGATCCCATTAGGTTTGCTTATGTCCTCGCCAAATTCCTGGTAGACGTCATCGGGCATGCCAATATTTTCGAGGTCCAGCGAAACGGTACTGCGGTCGAGGACGCGCAGCACCACGCTTTCGCCAAACTGAGTGGGTAAGGTTGACACACGGAAATCGATCATGCGGCCAGCGACCGGCAGTTGGATGCGACCATCCTGAGGGATACGGCGCTCAGCAATGTTCAACCCCGAGATCACCTTCAGGCGCGACGTCACCGGCAGGGCCAGATGCCGTGGCGGCGGTGCCATTTCGTACAAGGCTCCATCCACCCGATAGCGAATTTTGAACTCGTCCTCGAACGGTTCAAAATGGATATCGCTAGCCCGATCCTGCACCGCCTGATAGAGCACCAGATTGACAAAGCGCACGACTGGCCGCGAACTAGCCGCAGCCTCGATCGACGCAAGGTCTTCGGACTTCGCCCCGCTTTGCAGTAGATCCCCCGCCCCCGCCAACTCGTCCTCCATGCTCGATATCATGTCCTTCATGGACTCGTCTTCTGTGCCATAATAGCGGGAAATGGCGTTGGCAATGGCGCTTTGCGAAGCCACTGCAAACAAAATATCCTTCGACAAAACAAAGGCAATTTCGTCGCTAATCTCGGGACTGACCAGGTCGGCCGTCGCCAAGGTGATCGCGTTGCCCTCCACCGCCACCGGCATCACGCTATACATGCGCGCGACGCCGCCAGTAACCGATTCAATGGTCTCCACGGGCACACTCATATGCTCCAGGTCGATCCGCTCTGCCCCCAGCAGTTGAGCGATCAAATCTAGCCCCTGGTCTTCGGTGATCAGTCCCATTTCTTCGGCCACTTCACGCATGGGTTTACCCGTGCGCTCGTGCCCGTCAATCACTTCAGCGGCCTGGGATTCCTCGATGACTCCCGTGCGGACCAGCTCTTCCAAAAATATGTCGGTGTATTCGGCCATGGCTTTTTTCCGCCTATTGCTTGCCCCGGACTTGCTCCATCATTTCTTCGGTATCTTGCGATTTTGTCACCAGCTCTTCGTAGGCGATTTTGCCTTCGCGCCAGAGGTCGAGCAGGTGCGAGTCCATTGTCTGCATCCCCCACTTGGCGCCAGTCTGCAAATCGGACGTAATTCGGAATGTTTTGTTATCGCGAATCAACGCGCGAATGGAGGGGGTGGCGATCATAATTTCAAATGCAGCGACCCGGCCCGCCTTGTCCTTGCGCGGCATCAGAATTTGCGAGATTACCGCCACAATGCTCGTGGATAGTTGTGTGCGAACCTGCTCCTGCTGATTGGTCGGGAAGGCATCCACAATACGATCCACCGTCCGTGCCGCCCCCGTGGTGTGCAGGGTGGCGAATACCAAGTGCCCGGTTTCCGCCGCCGTGATGGCGGCTTCCATCGTCTCGAGATCGCGCATTTCCCCCACTAGAATCACGTCCGGATCCTGGCGAAGTGCCCGGCGCAATGCTTCCTTGAACGTCGGCACATCCACACCCACTTCCCGCTGGGTCACTACCGATTTCTTGTGACCGTGGAAGTATTCGATCGGGTCCTCAACCGTAATAATATGGCAGTCGCGCTCTTGGTTGATGATGTTGATCATGCTCGCCAGCGTCGTCGTTTTGCCTGAGCCGGTCGGCCCCGTCACCAGAATCAATCCCCGCGGCTTAAACAATAAGTCCCGCATTTGCGGCGGCAGGCCGATCTCGTCCAGCGTCAGTATCCGGGTCGGGATCTGACGCAAGACCACCCCCACATTTCCCTTTTGGTGAAAAATGCTGACGCGGAAACGCGCCACATCTTTATAGCTGAAGCCAAAGTCTGCTCCGTGAGTGTCCTCCAGCGCCAGCAGGTGATGCTCTGGCGTAATACTGCGCATCAACCGCTCCGTGTCTTCTGGCTTCAGCGGCTCAGCATCCAGCGGGGCCAGTGAACCGTGAATACGCAGGACGGGTGGCAAATTGACCGCCAGATGCAGATCCGAAGCCGCTTCCTGCACCGCCAATTCCAACAGATCATCCATTTGGATTTCAGATGATTTCAACGTACTCATCAGTCGACATCTCCCATGGTCACTCGTAGCACTTCGGCCAGCGTGGTGATGCCGGCCACCACCTTGCGCAAGCCGTCCTCGCGTAATGTCCGCATGCCCAATTCTCGCGCTTTAACGCGCAGCTCGGTGGAGGATACTTGCTCAAAAATCAAGTTGCGCACCTGGTCATCAATCTGGAAAATCTCGTAGATGCCCAACCGGCCCCGGTAGCCGGTGAATTTGCAATCGGCGCACCCCTTGCCGTGGAAGAGCTGGGCGGAGGCCAATTGCTTGGCCGCCGGGCCCAGCAGGCGCAGCTCCGTTTCCTGCGCTTCAAAGGGTTCCTTGCACTTTTCGCAGATACGCCGCACCAGCCGCTGAGCCATGATGGCTCGCGTCGATGATGCCACTAGGAAGGGCTTCACCCCGATGTCGATCAAACGCGTCACTGCACTGGGCGCGTCATTCGTATGCAACGTACTGAAAACCAAGTGACCCGTCAGCGAGGCGTTTACTGCAATTTCCGCCGTCTCCATGTCGCGGATTTCACCGATCATGATAATGTTTGGCGCCTGACGCAGGATGGATCGCAGCGCCGCTGAAAAGGTCATGCCGATATCCGCGCGCACTTGTACCTGATTAATGCCGGTCATCTGATATTCCACCGGATCTTCCACCGTGATGATCTTGCGGTCTGGCTTGTTGATCGTATTGAGGCACGCGTAAAGCGTCGTCGTCTTGCCCGAACCGGTCGGTCCCGTCACCAGGATGATCCCGTCGGACAGGGTAATCAGTCGTTCGAAGACTTGCTGGTCATCCGCAAAGAATCCAAGCTGCGGCAGGCCCAGAGCGATGCTGGACTTGTCCAGAATACGCATGACAATACTTTCGCCGTGGTTCGTTGGAATCGACGATACGCGCAAGTCCAGATCCCGCCCCATCACGTTGATTTGGATACGCCCATCCTGTGGCACGCGCTTCTCAGCGATGCTCATGTTCGCCATGATTTTTACCCGGCTGATGATCGCCGACTGCAAGCGTTTGGGCGGACTTTCCACTTCGTGCAGCACACCGTCCACGCGGTACCGAACCCGGAATTTCTTTGGCATGGGTTCCAAATGAATGTCCGAGGCCCGGCTACGGAAGGCCTCCATGATGATCAAGCTGACCAGTTTGATAATCGGTGCGTCCGATTCGGACACCTCGGCATCCGCGATGAGTTGCTGCTGCACATCGTCGGGCAAGGCCAGCGTACCCTCGGTAATTTCCTGCAGCATCCCCTCAACCGCCCCCACCGCCCGGCCATAGTAATTGGCAATGGCTTTTTCAATCTCTTCGGGGGGGGCCACCACGCCTTCCACGTTGGCTTTGAGCACATAGCGCAAGCCATCCAGCGTATCCACATCCAGCGGATTTCCCAGCGCCACCGTCAGGACATTTTCGTTTTTGAAAACCGGCACCACCTTGTAGCGCTGCGCCACATCTCCAGGCACCATATCTAGCACTTCGCGCGAAATATCCAACCCTTGGAGCGTGATGGTTTCCATCCCAAATTGAGCCGCCAGCGCCTTGAGCATGTCCAACTTGGCCACCACGCCCTCGCGGGCCAAAATCTCCATGACCCCCTCGTCTTCTTCCTGTGCCAGATTGCGGGCGGACACCGCCTGCTCCCGCGTAATCAACCCCATGTTTTCCAAGATTTCCAGGATATAATCGTCGTTCGAAGTCAAGGGGCTGCTCCTTCGCCAAAAAGACGTCCCCGCAGGGTTACTGCGGCGCTGACAGATGTCGGCATGCTGGAGCTGAATGTACCCTTGCAACGCCCTTCAACGCAAGCCCCGAATTCAGCAGGGTGCAGGACAGGAGAGTTACAAAATCACAAGATTGGGGTTGCAAGAGGTTATTTTGATGTGATATTGTATACATACATATACAGGAGATACATAT
>JAVEUJ010000137.1:0-6330 GCA_034005635.1 Kiritimatiellia bacterium
AGGCGAAACGGATATGTCCTTTCGCGAAAAAAGTCGCGGGTTTTGGGTGTCAGAATTGATCGAGGCTTATGGGCGGAATATTCCCGACGGCATTGCCGGGCTGTTTGATGTGGTATTGGCGACGAGTCTGGACACGGTGCCGGGCAGTATCATTCGCAACTATGCACTGGAGGGCAAACACCCGATCCATCTGGATCGGGCGCGGGTGGCGCAGTTGGGCGTGATGCCGGTGGAAGCCAGTTTGTTCGCGCATGGCCCCGGGCAGCGGGACGCCATGATCCACCATGATCCCATCCGGTTTGCAGCTGCGGTCCGCACGATTTTTGAGGAATTGGCGGGGCGGCCACCTCCTGCACCCCGCCGGGCCGCTACTGCGGTCACTACGGCTGAACGCCCGGTGAAACGCGGGCCATCGGCCTGCGCACGCATGGCGGCAATTGGCACGATCTTGGCGGAGAAAGTGATTCGTCCGGTGGCATTGCGCTCGGCAATCAACGATTTTTTGTGGGCCTATCCAGATATTCATCCCGAGCAGCTCAACGGATTTGATGAGGTGCGCGTGGTGGAGGAGTCGCGCTGGAAGCGCAGCCGCCAGTGGGACAATGTCCTGGGCTATTATGATCCCGCGACGCGCAGGATCATGCTCCACGAGTTCACGCTACGTACTCCCCAGGCATTGCGGGCCAACTTGGCCGTGGCGCTGGGCGAATCGCTGCTGGGGCGATATGTGGCCGAAAAACGCTGGCGGGACGTGGGCGATGGCGATTGCCGAATTTATGAAATCCGTCTGCGGCCTCCCGGCGAGCGCGAGTGCTGGTTATCCGATACGGCGTTGCAGACATACCTGAAAGCAGCCGGGATGGCGCCCCACAAGGACGATCCACAGTGGTATGGGCGTTCGGTGGTCAAGGCGACCGGGTTCCTGCCCTCTGGCATCCTGTTTGGTCTGGCGTTTGCCTGGATGCTGGACAGTGCCTTTGCACCAGCGCTGGACTTCGAGATGCAGATGCTGCACTGGCCCGCCTCGCGTCTGCTGCCCTACCAAGTCCGCGAGCGCGCCGGCCATCGCGAACTGGTCCGCTTTTTCCGAGAAGAAGTTTTTTGTAACGGCTAAGCGTCGGCAACTGGCGTGGGGTTATTTTTTCGACTTTCTATTTTTCGTCTTTCCTTCAACGGGGTCGCTGGTGTAACGTTGCGCGCATGGCAAACCAAATTCCATCCGATGTTGTTCCCGCAGAGAAAGAGATTTTAGCAGAAGGCAGTTATTTGCGGCTGGTGCGGCGCAAAGGCTGGGAATTTGTCGAACGACCCAAGATCAATGGGATTGTGGTGATTGTGGGGACCACTCAGCATGGGGGGTTGGTGTTGGTGACGCAGTGGCGCGAGCCGGTCGGTGCCTATGTGGTGGAATGGCCGGCGGGGCTGGCTGGCGATATTCCTGGCGGCGAAACCGAGGCCCTCGAAGAGGCCGCCCGCCGTGAATTATTCGAGGAGACCGGCTTCAAGGCTGTGGCGATGAATGCCTTCCTGTCCGGGCCACCCAATCCCGGCATATCGAACGAAATCGTAACATTTTTCCGAGCTCGCGGCATGGTGCGCAGCGGGTATGGCGGCGGACGGGGTGCTGAACGGATCCGGACCCACGTCGTACCGATTTCCTGGCTTTTCGAGTGGCTTAAAAAGATGGAAGAGCGAGGATTTCTGGTGGATCCCAAGGTGCTGACCGGCGCCTATCTACTGCGCCAGGAAATGGACGAGTGGATGCATGACTGACGGCGGCATCGCCTCCGCGCCGGAATCGCCCAAGCCCGCCGGGGAGATGACGGTATTTACGGTGCCCGCGGACCAGCGGATTTCCGTGGGGGCACCCAGCTTGGTGGCACTGCCCAATGGTAAATTGCTGGTGGCGTTTGACCAGAGCGGGCCGGATGTCAAGGCACTGCCCGGCAAAAAAGGGCAGGATGTCCAGCGCGGGCGCTGGGTGCAGGGGCGGGTCATGGTGTCGAGCGATGCCGGTGCAACATGGAAATTAGCCGCAACCTATCCCTTCCGGAATGCCAGCCTGTTTCGGGATGGTGGCGACCTGTATTTGCTGGGGGAGTTGTCGGGCGGATTGTGTCTGATGCGCTCCCCGGATGGAGGGGGCAGTTGGTCTACGCCCATCGATTTGCCAAGCGATATGCCGGTAGGGTGTTCGCCCACCACCGTGGTGGCCTGCGGTGACTGGTGGCACGTGCCGTGTATGGTGCCAGCAGACGGCGATTGGGCCGTAGTGGTGTGGCGGGCCGTGCGCGGAGCCAGCCTGATGAATCGCAAGGCGTGGACAGCGGGACCGGTGTCGCCGCCGCTGGCCGCGTGGTTGCCGACAGAGCCGGGGGCGTGCGGGGTACCCTGGCCGGGGGCCACCCCCGCCTGGCGCCATCCAACCGCCATTCCTGAAGTGGAGGCCGCTCATCCTTGGTACGGTGGCGGTCGGTTGCAACTCCTAGCCCCCGCGAGATGTGGCCGCGAACACTGGGCCGCGCGGGTCCGCGTGGCAGATGACGGGACCCTCGCGCCGCAGACCCTCGATGACGGCACGCCATGGCTGTGGATGCCCCTGCCGGGCGGCCACGCCAAATTCGATTTGATCCAGGATGAGACCACCAGTCGCTATTGGGTGGCTGGCAGCCGCGGACAGGATCACATGGCCGTGGGGCGCGAGGCGGGGAATGAAAAGGGATTAAACAGCATTGGCGTGTGGTCGTCGGCCAATCTGGCGGATTGGAACTTTGTGGTGGACGCGGTCAAGGGCGGCGACGGGCTAGCCGGTATCCGCTGCGATCCTTCCCTAGTGATATCCGGCGGGGATTTGGTCGTGGCGTGTCGCGCGGGCGGGCCGCAGAGCCGACGGGCACGGGAAACGTCCCGGGTACTGTGCAGCCGCGTGGAGCAATTTCGGATGGCACCAGGCAGATAAAGGTTGATTTTACGCGTGATTTTCAGGGACAGCGCGACTAGAGTGACCCAACAGTATTGCAGGGAGACTTTCCAACATGAATAACGAAGAACCAATTTTACGCAAGGGTACAGACTGGGGCCGTTGCCTGACCGTCGGGCTATTGGCGCTGGGGGCCTTCGGGCTCTTTCTGGCGACGTTGAGCCGGGGGGCCTTCCCCGGGCTGCCGGCCCGTCAATTATCCTGGCATTTGTGGCTGGAGTCGACCCCGACCCTGCTCGACTCGCTTTGGGGACGGCTGGTTCGACTTTGCGCCATGCTGCCGGGCGAATCGCTGGCCGTCCGGGTGGGCGTGATGAGCGCGGGCTTCGGCGCATTGTGCGTGGCGCTGGTTGCGATATTGGTCATGCGTGTGCGCTATGCGGTGCATGACAAGCACGACCCGGCCGAGACGGGCCGCGAGAACCAGGCGCGCTGGCTGGCGGGGATCACCGCGGCGTTGGGCATGAGCGTTTGCATTCCGTTTTGGGTAGTATCGACGCGATCCTTGCCTGACACCTTCCATCTCTTTCTCTTGCTGGGCGCGGCGGCTCTGCTGTCGGAATACCAGCGGACGGGCCGGAACGGTTTTCTCTATGGGCTGGGGCTGGTGTATGGCGTGGGGGTAACAGAGTTCCCGACATTCTGGGTGCTGGCGCCATTTGCGGCGCTGCTGGTGGTGCGGGCGATGCTGCAGCGCGCCGCCTTCAGTTGGCGGGTGCTCCTGCGCGTGGGGCTGGCGGCGGTGCTGGGATTGCTGATGTATGTGTGGAACAGTTGGACACTGTGGTCGGATGCCGCGGTGCGCCTGCGAGGATTTAGTTCGCCATGGCTGGTGTTGTGGTACATCTGGCGCGATCAATGGCACCAGATTGTGCATGCTCCGCAGACCACCGGTTTCCTGATCGTGCTGGTCCTGACGGTGGTCCCCTGGGGCGTGTTGTTCTTGATGCGCCCCAAAAAGCCGGCTTGGCGTTTTTCGGCCTGGCAGGTGTTGTTGCGTTTGGCGGTTTTGGCCGCCGCGCTTGGGGCGTTGTTCAATGCCCCACTTTCCGCGTGGCGCATCTTTGGCATGCACTACTTGATGGTGACGCCGTACTTGATCCTCAGCGCGTGTGCCGGCGTAGTAGTCGGTGAGTTCTGGGTGATGGGGCAGGTGCGTGAACACCGCAATGCTGGTATCGGCCACCCGCTGCGCCGCACCATGGGGCTGCTGGCGCTGCTGGTGCCGCTCTCCGCCTTGGCGGCCGGCGTCTTGAACCGCCCGATCGCAGATGGCCGCCCCGGCCATGAAGTCGAAGCCCTGGCCAACGAAATCCTTGACGCCATGGAAGGCCGCGATGTCCTGCTGACCAGCGGCGTTCTGGATGATTCCATCCGCGTGGCAGCCCGTGATCGCCATCAGGACGTGACCGTGATTGGCCTACCGCAAACCACGTCAAAATTGTATCTGGATTATTTATCCGAAATTTTCACCCATCCCCGCCAGCAAGCGCTGCTGCAAGTGGGCTTCAGCGCCTTTATGCAGGACTTTTTCGCGAATGACACCAATTTGCGGCGAGTGGCGGCCGTGGACTTGGCCGACCCCCTGCGCGAGTTTGGGTTTGTGGTGCCGGACCGGCTGCTCTATCGGGTGGTGGTGGACGAGGCCGACCTGAACCTGCCGGCACTGGTGGCATCGCAGCAGGCCTTCTGGGCGCGAATGGAAGCCTGGGCCGCCGCGCCGTTGGATGAGCGTAACCCCGCCTGGGGTTATCGTCAGTTCCTGCTGCGGGTGGCTTCCAAAGTGGCCAATAACCTGGGATTCGCCCTGATTGAACGCGACGACATGGCCGCGGCTGAGGCTCTGTTTCATCAGGCCCGGCGACTGAATCCGGATAACATCAGTGCCTTGCTGAATCTCCTGACCCTGGCCCAGACCCAAGACAAACCGGAAGCCAAGATCTACGAGGCGGAATGGGAAAATTTTAAGCAGCGGCAGGTGGATAGTCGCGTGATGTGGGCGTTGAGCGCCTTGCATGGCTATGTCCACAATACAGGGTTCTTGGTGCGGCATGGCATGATGTGGGCGGTGTCGGGCAAGCCCCAGATGGCCGAGGCGGAGATGCGCCGAGCATCGGGAGGGCACAAGATGGATCCGCGGGTCAAGGCCTTCCTCGCGCGGGCCTATTTGGAAGACGGAGATATGCAGCGCAGCGCAGACTATTACCGCGAGGCGCTGGAAGACAATCCGCACGATCTGAGAAGCCTGCTGATGATGGTGCAGTTTTCGATCCATGGAGGGGATTTACCCGAGGCTGAACGTCTGCTGGCTCGTGCCGAGGAGGCCGGTGTGGATCCGCGCCAGTTCCGGTTTGAGCGGGCGGTGCTGGCCTACTTACAGGGGAAGCCGGATGCCGCGCTGGCGGCCCTGAAGGCACTGGTAGCACAGCAGCATGACGATGTACGGGCCTGGGCATTGCTGGCCATGCTGACCGGCCAAGACCGCGATCCGGCCACTTACGAGCGGGCGCTCAAGGCCCTGCAAGGATTGCGGGGAGCGTCACCGGATGTACGCGTGATGCTCGCGGAACTTTACATGAGCCGCGAGGAATGGGGCTTGGCTCGCGCCGAACTCGAACAGGTCACGCGCATGAATCCGCGACTGAGTCGGGCCTGGGAAATGCTCGTGCAGGTGGATTTCCGTGAGCGCAAGCAGGAGTTGGCTGAAGACCATGTGCGCATTTTGTTGACCTTGGAGCCGGGCAACTTCACCGGCAACTTGATGCTGGGTTCGTTCCAATATGCCCGCGCCCAGTACGCCTTGGCGGAATCGTCCTATCGTACGGCGCTGGCCGCCCGCCGCGATCCGGCCGTCATGAATGACCTAGCCTATTTGCTGATGCTCAAGGGCGGCGCCATGGAGGAGGCCCGCACCTTAATCGAAGAAGCTTTGGCGCAGCAGCCCGACGAGCCGGTGTATTTGTCCACCCGCGGAGAGTTGAATCTTCGGGAAGGGCGCCTGGGGGAGGCGGAAGCTGATTTGCAGCGCGTAATGGCCGCCATGCCGAATAATCCACAGGCGACGCTGCTGACCGCGCAACTCTATGCGGCGCGAGGTCAAAATGAGGCGGCGCGTGAGATGGCCAAGCCGCTCCTGGAGCGCCAAGGCGAGTTGCCGGCGGAACAGCAGCAGGTGTTGCAGTCGCTGATTGAGCAATTGCCATAGGGCAATCGGCGCAGGGAGGGCGGATTCCCATGGACCAGCCGGTTGCCAGTCGCCCGCCCGTCTCGCAGGCGAAGCGAGTGGGATGTGCCGTTGGCACCGTTGCCCTGGTGGTGTACGGCCTGACGGTGGGGCGGATGGCCTTTCC
>JAVEUJ010000138.1:0-6323 GCA_034005635.1 Kiritimatiellia bacterium
AAGAGGGAGGGGAGAGGGAGACAATATTCAATATTCAACAAGGAATCTTCAATGTTCAAGGGGAAACGCCGAAAAGTTGGCGCTGCATTTCTTGTTGTAGTATCCGCTGACACAACATGGCTTATGGCAATGGCATAATGAGAAACGTGTTTTAAAAACACAGTTTGGAGGGATTGTAGTACAGAGGCACACAGAGAGGGGAATATGGGTCGATCCAAATCCGTAAAATCTGCGAAATCCGTAGCTTCTTCGACCGTGCCCCACTTGGATATTGTATATTGAACTCTCTCCCCCCTTGGTGTCTTTGCGTCTTTGCGTGAGATACTTCTTCTCTATGAATCTCTGTGGCCCTCTGTGGTTTAAAAGAATTTGGATCGACGACCAACAATCAACGACTACCGACTAACCTTTTCGCCGCGAGGTGGACGGGAGGGCGAGGAGGGTGAGGATGCTGGCGATGCCGATGAGGTAGCCGTAGATTTGAGTAAAGAGGTGATGGGAGAGGCTGGTGGCCTTGGCCATGGCGGCGGGGAAGCCGAGCAGCATGAAGACACCGGCCCAAGCCCCTTCGTAGGCCCCGAAGCCGGCGATACCGGAGATGGGCAGGCTGGCGGCCATCTCGGCGGCGCAGAGGCCGAGAAATACTTTGGGGAAGGGCAGGCTGTGAAGGGTGTAGCCGTGGGGATGGAGCATGGCGAGCAACAGGATGTAGAGCGCTGAATATTTCAACAGGCGTACGCCGAGGGAGAGGCCGAAGAGCGGGACATAGATGCCTTGCGCGCGGGCGCGGTGGACTTGGCGGTGAGTCGCGGCTAGGAAGCGCCGGGACCAGCGGCGGAATGCGGCGGCGCGATCGGGGAACAGTGCGCACGCGCGGAATCCCAGGCGCAGCGCGGCGGGCAGCAGGTGCAGTGCCAGCATGGCGAGCAGCAGCAGAGTTACCCCGGTACCGACCAGCAGGGTGGGCGAGAAGGTCACGCCCATGCCAACGAACAGCAGCGCCGCGACGAGGAGGGGGGCCAGCGCCATCAGGTCGAACAAGAAGGCCAGCGCAAAGCTGGCGGTGGCGGCGCCGAGTTCCACGCCCAGCTTGACGCGCAGCAGATAGATATAGACCAGTTCGCCGGTGCGGGCGGGCAGCAGGTCTACGCATAGTCCGCGTACCAGTACGGCCAGGAAGAGGCGCAAGAATCCGGGGGCTTGTCCCACCGATTTCAGCACGAGGCGATAGCGCACAGTGCGCACGAGTTGCATGCTCATCGAGAGGATGAAAAATAGGCCGAGGAGGGGCAGATTCACGGCGAGCATCAGATCCAGAATCTGCCGCCAGGTGACGTGCGTGAGCAGCCAGGTGAAGACGCCGATTGCCAGCAGCAGGCTGGATACGATATAACCAAGCGACTTCAGGCGATAACGGTCACGGTGCATCGAGGGCTGTTTAGCACGCAGGGAGCAAAAAGACGATGAGATATTCTTGGGTTCAGACTGGATTGGTTGGCTTGCTGGCGGTAGGAATGCTGGCGGGTTGCGGGGCGTCGGGGTCACGGGGAACGGAAAATGGCGTGGGACTGGCGCTGGAGACCCCGTCGGAATTAAGGGGCGCCAAGCTGCTGTATCAGCGGGCGGATGGTATCTATTTGCGCACCCTCGGCCGGGGGGGGCCTCGCTGCCTGGCGGCCAACGGGGCTTGGCCGCGCTGGGCTCCGGGCGGGAAGTCATTTGTCTTTTTGAGGGGAAATCAAATTGTCCTGTTCGACTTGGCGACAATGGCGGAGCGGGTTGTGGCCGAGGTGGCGCAGGCGCGTACTGTGGCGTTTCATCCCGATGGCCGTCAGGTTCTCGTAGCCGACGGGAAATCCGTGAAGTCTATTGCGCTGGCGGACGGACGGAGTGAACTGCTGGTCAGCGGGCCAGTTTTCTATGAACTGGATGTGGCGTCGTCGGGTGAGTTTTTTGTAGGAACAGTGAAATCCCTGGGGTATCGCGTCCGGCGCTATGCCGTGCCGTCCGGGGCATCCACGGAGTTGGGCCGGGGCTGTTCGGCGAGTGTCTCGCCCGATGGGCGGCTGGCGACAATCAATGTGGATGGGCACCATAAATTGAAGCTCGTGGATGCACAGACGGGGAAGGTGCAGCAGCGGCTGATGGCGCCGGAGGGGGTTCAGCTCGACAATCAAAAATGGTCGAATCATTCGGGCTGGATCGCGGGGATTGTCGAGGGGGAGGCGCAGAATATCGTGGTGCAGCGGGTGAGCGATGGCCGGGTATGGCGGGTGACGGATGAAGGGGATGGGGATCGGCCGGATTTGTGGGTGGAATAGGCTTAACAGCCAAACTACGAAAAGCGCGAAATACGCGAAATAAGGGGAAAAGAGAGGGGGAGTTATTTTAGACAGGATGAACAGGATTTGCAGGATGGGGCGGGGGGAGGAGGGGCAATATCCAACATCCAATATTCAATGTCCAATTTTCAAGTGGGGAGAATCTGATCTCAGGAACAGAGGGAACAGGTAAACTACGAATAGTGCGAATTTCACGAATGGGGGGGGGTAAGCAGCCGGAACAGCCAAACTACGAAAGGCGCGAAATACGCGAAATAAGGGGAAAAGAGAGGGGGAGTTATTTTAGACAAGATTAACAGGATTATTCAGGATGGGGAGAGAGGGGAAGGGGAGTTCAATATCCAATATTCAATGTCCAATGTTCAATTTCCAAGTGGGCAGGACAGCCGGGTTAACCACAGAGGGCACAGAGATTCACCCGCCTAGGTTAAAGCTACGGTGGGCAAGCAGAGAAGATACAACTACGAATGATACGAATGTTGCGAATGGGGGGAGGAAGGGAGAATAGCGGAGGATGAATTTGAACTCAGGAAAGGACAGACGAGCAGTCACCACGGATTACACAGATAACACGGATGAGAAACCAATCTGGAAATTAGGAAATCAGGAAAAGAGTCTGAGTAAGCAGCCGAAAGAACCGAATATTGGATATTGAACTCCCCCCCCCTTGGTGTCTTTGCGTCTTTGCGTGAGATACTTCTTCTCTGTGAATCTCTGTGGCCCTCTGTGGTTAAAATGGATTTGGATTGGCAACTAACAAACAACGATCGACGATCAACGACCTCGCCCTTGGGCGGGCAGGGCTAATCGAAGAGGGAGAGCTGGTCGAGGTCGATGATTTTGGGTTTACGGGCGCGGGGTTGGGCGAGTTTGGGTTGGCCGGCTTCGCTGAGTTCCTGCTCCTCAAGATTGGCGAGGATGTCCTTGGCGCGGGCGACGACTTCGAGGGGAAGGCCGGCGAGACGGGCGACCTGGATGCCGTAGGATTTGTCGGCGGCGCCCGGGACAATTTTACGCAGGAAAACGATGCGGTCATCTTTTTCGCTAACGAGGACATTGTAGTTTTTCACGCCGGTGAGGGTGAGGGCGATATCGGTTAGTTCGTGGTAGTGAGTGGCGAAGAGGGTCTTGGCTTTTACCTCGGCGTGATTGTGGAGGTATTCAGCGACGGACCAGGCGATGGAGATGCCGTCGAAGGTGGAGGTGCCGCGTCCGATTTCGTCGAGGACGATCAGCGAGCGGGGAGTGGCATTGTTGAGAATGTTGGCAGTCTCCTGCATCTCGACCATGAAGGTGGAGCGCCCGCGGGCAATGTCGTCGCCGGCGCCGACACGGGTGAAGACGCGATCGATGACGCCGATGGAGGCTTCGGCGGCGGGGACGAATCCGCCCATCTGGGCCATGATGACGATGAGGGCGACTTGGCGGATATAGGTGGACTTACCGGCCATATTGGGGCCGGTGATAATGAGCAACTGGTTATCGGTGGTGTCCAGCAGGGTGTCGTTGGGGACGAAGCGTCCGGACTCGGGCAGGAGTTCAACAACGGGATGGCGGCCATCGCGGATGGAGAGGATGCCATCGGCGGTCATGCTGGGGCGGGTATAGCGGCAGACCAGGGCGCGTTCGGCAAAAGTGGCGAGGACATCGAGTTCGGCGACGGCGGCGGCGGTTTGCTGAATGGCGAGGGTGTGGGTGACGACGGTTTCACGGAGGTCTTGGAATAGCTCGTATTCCAGGGCGATGGATTTATCCTCGGCACCGAGAATTTTATTTTCGCACTCCTTGAGTTCGGGTGTGATGAAGCGCTCGCCGTTGACGATGGTCTGCTTGCGGATGTAGTCGTCGGGGACCTGGGCGAGATTGGCCTTGGTGACTTCGATGAAGTAGCCAAAGACTTTGTTGAAGCGGATTTTGAGCGACTTGATGCCGGTGCGCTCAATTTCGCGGGCCTGGAGAGCGGCGATCCACTGCTTGCCATCGTGGGCGGCGGCGCGCAGCTCGTCGAGTTCGGCATGGAAGCCCTTGCGAATGACGCCGCCTTCCTTGATCGCCATGGGTGGTTCGTCGACAAGGGCGCGGTCGATATTTTCGACGAGGTCATTTTGCGGTTCGATGGCGATATCGAGTTCGCGCAGGCGTGTAGCGTCGAGGGGGGCGAGGACATCTTTAAGCGCGGGGAGCCGGGCGAGGGAGAGGCCGAGAGCGCGGACATCGCGGGCGTTGCCGGTGCCGGAGGAGAGGCGGGAGAGCAGCCGGTCCAGATCCTTGATCGTGCCGAGGATGCCGCGTAGGGTTTCGAGATCATGGCGTTTTTTTAGGAGAGCCTCGACGGCGTCATGGCGAGCGAGGATGGCGTCAAGGTTTTGGAGGGGGCGGACCAACCAGTTGCGCAGCAGGCGCGAGCCCATGGAAGTGCGGGTGGTGTCGAGCGCCTGAAGCAGGGTGGTCGGGGCATCCGAGCGGGAGGAGCCGCGGGAGGCGATGAGGTCCAGATTGAGGAGGGTGGACTCGTCGAGCATCATGGCATCGGCGGTGGTCCGGAAGCAGATGCGGCGGATATGGTCGGCCGGGCGGCGGAGGTCGCGGGTGACGTAGTAGAGCAGGGCCCCGGCGGCGGATGCGGCGGCGGGGTGATCCTCGCCGCCGAAGCCCGCGAGGGATTGAACACCAAAGTGGCGGCAGAGGCCATCAACAGAGGTCGCTGGATCGAAGATCCAGTCTTCGCGGGTGGTGATGGAGAGAGAGCCGACTGTTTGCAGGGCGGCCAGAAACCGGGCGTCGGAGTGGAGGGATTCGGAGAGGATGACTTCCGGGGGGGCGTAGCGGGCGAGGTCGTCGAGCAAGGTATCCGCGTCGGCTGATTCTTCCATCCAGAACTCGCCGGTGGAGAGTTCAAGCATGGCGAGGCCGAAGGTGGAGCCGAGGCGATGAAGTCCGGCGAGGTAGTTGGGGAGGGTGGCATCGAGAACGGAGTCGGTTAGGACGGTGCCCGGGGTGACGATGCTGGTAATTTCGCGTTTGACGATGCCCTTGGCTTGGGCGGGGTTTTCCATCTGGTCGCAGAGGGCCACCTTTTTGCCGGCGCGGAGGAGCTTGGCCAGATAGGCGTCGGCCGCATGGAAGGGAATCCCGCACATGGGAATGTCTTGGCGCTTGGTGAGGGCGATGCCGAGGATCTCGGAGGCGATGACAGCATCTTCAAAAAACATTTCGTAGAAGTCGCCAAGGCGAAAGAACAGGATGGTCCCGGCATCGATTTCCGCTTTGACGCGGCGATATTGGGTCATCATGGGGGTTGTCTGGCTTTTAGTCATCGGTGGCCTAACAGTAGAGCAAACCCGGTGCCTCCATTCAATCCGCTTTTCCGACGTAGTGTGTGGGCCTGGGGAATAACAGTTGCCAGCAGCGAGGTGGACTGCTATTTTTATCGATCAATAGTAAGGAGTAGAGCTGCACATATGGCGAAGGAAAGCGATCTGATTACCGTGTCTGGCGAGGTAGTGAAAGTACTGCCGGCCACGATGTACCGCGTCCGGTTGACGAACGGACATGAAATTTTGGGGCACATTTCGGGGAAGATGCGGCGTCACTTTATTAAAATCACCACGGGGGACAAGGTGACGGTGGAGATTAGTCCGCATGATTTGACTAAGGGACGGATCACGTTCCGCGAGAAGATCTGACGCGCGGATTTTTCCGGTCGCTGGCGGGGGGCGAGACGCGGGGGCGGAGGGGATTCAATATCCAATATTCAATGTTCAATTTTCAAGTGGGGACAACAGCCGGTTTCACGCCAAGACGCAAAGACGCTAAGGGAAAAGGGGGCAGCCATATTAGACAGGATTAACAGGATTGGAAGATGAGGGATTATAGAAGGCAGGAGCCGGGGAATGAATCTGAACTCAAGAACTCATGAATAGCTGGAACCCACCTACGCCAAGGCGCTGCGGTGGACGAGACGGAAGACAAGCCGGTGGG
>JAVEUJ010000139.1:0-6300 GCA_034005635.1 Kiritimatiellia bacterium
AATGGCTGTTTCTCAATTTCCTGGGTTTCCTGCTTTCCTGATAAATTCCTCAGGAATCCGGCCCCACGTCGCCAAGGCACTATGGGGCACCCTTCGCGCGCCAATTGAAAGGTGGCTTGCCACCCGTAGCGCAAAACGAAGTGGCGCGCGAAGGGTGGTGGGCGGTGAGGGACTCGAACCCACGACATTCACGGTGTAAACGTGACGCTCTAACCAACTGAGCTAACCGCCCGGAAAGGCTGCTACTGTACGCAGGTCGGCCAAGGGGTGCAATCCTGAAGCGCATCTGGAAGGGTGTCGCGGAAAATGCGGGTTGAAGGAACGGGGCGGGGGGGGTAGATTAGACCATCTTTGTGATTTTCGGAGACTATGATGAACCCAACCCAACCTGAACGCGTACCGCCCTATCCGGTCATTGATCCGCTGGAGTGTAAAGCCTGCGGGCGGTGCATTTTAGCCTGCCCCAAAAAGGTGATCTCGATGGGCACCGAGCTCAATGCGCGTGGCTATACGTCGGCTCAGTACGCCGGGGCGGGGTGTATCGGCTGTCTGAACTGTTTTTATGTTTGTCCCGAACCCAACGCCATCGAAGTCCACCTTCCGGCCAAGGAGATGAAGTAGTTATGGCAACCCAACTGGTCAAAGGCAATACCGCGATCATTATTGGCGCACTCTATGCGGGGTGTGACAGTTTTTTTGGCTATCCGATCACGCCGGCGAGCGAAATCCTGCACGAAGCGGCCCAGAAATTCCCGCCGGCGGGGCGCTGCATGGTGCAGGCGGAGAGCGAAGAGGCGGCGATTAATATGGTCTATGGCGCGGCGACCGCGGGGCGGCGCACGATGACGGCGTCGTCCGGGCCGGGCATCAGCCTAAAGTCGGAGGGCATCTCCTATCTGGCGGGGGCTCAACTGCCGGCGGTGGTGGTGGATATCATGCGTGCGGGACCGGGGCTGGGCAATATCGGCCCGGAGCAGGGCGACTACAATCAGGTGGTCAAGGGCGGCGGGCACGGCAATTACCGCAACATCGTGCTGGCGCCGGCAAGCGTGCAGGAGATGTGCGATTTGACGATGCGCGCCTTTGAGCTGTCACAAAAATGGCGCATGGTGGTGTTTGTGCTGGCCGATGGCGTGCTGGGACAGATGATTGAACCGCTGCGCTTCCCAGAACAGAGCGTGGCCCCGGAGACGGATACCAGTTGGGCGGTGGATGGCACGGCGGCCACGCGCCCCAACGTGGTGACGTCGATCTTTCTCGATTTCGATCAGCAGGAGGCATTCAACAATCAGTTGCAGGCCAAGTATGCGGCGGTCGAGGCCGCAGAACAGGATTCGCAGAGCTACCGAATGGAGGACGCAGATGTCGCGCTGGTGGCCTACGGGATCAGCGCGCGTATCGCCCAGGGGGCGGTGGATGCGGCGCGGGCGGAGGGCATTCGGGCGGGACTCTTGCGCCCAAAAACACTTTTCCCCTTCCCAAAAGATGCCTTGAACGCGTTTGTGGCGCAGGGCGGGAAGCAATTGATTTGCGTCGAGATGAGCAACGGCCAGATGCGTGATGACGTCAAACTGGCGATCGAGTGCCGCTGTCCGGTCCACTTGGTCAGCCGCTTGGGCGGCAACCTCGTGACGGAGGATGCCGTGGTGGCGAAGCTCCGCGAGACGGTTAAACAGGCGTGAGGCGGGAGACACAACGATGGAAAAGGTGATACGAACACGGGGCATTTACCCAACCTTCCCGCGCAAGGGCGGGGCGGCACAGACGGCCACGCATTACTGCCCGGGATGCGAGCACGGCGTGCTGCACAAGTTGATTGGCGAAGCGCTGGCGGACATGAACCTTCAGGACCGCACCGTGGTCATCAGCCCGGTGGGCTGCTCGGTCTTTGCCTACTACTATTTTGATGCCGGCAACGTCCAGGTGGCGCATGGACGCGCCGCAGCGGTGGGCACGGGCCTTTCTCGCACCAAGAACGATGCCGTGGTGGTGTCGTACCAGGGCGATGGCGATTTGGCGTCGATCGGCCTGAACGAAACACTCCAGGCGGCCAACCGCGGCGAGAAAATGGCGATATTTTTTGTCAACAATACCGTTTACGGCATGACCGGCGGCCAGATGGCACCGACGACGCTGGTGGGTGAAAAGACAGTGACATCCCCCGGCGGGCGCGATCCGCTGCAGGCGGGATATCCGCTGCACATGACGGAGTTGATCAATACGTTGCAGGCGCCGGTGTACATTGCCCGGGTGTCATTTTCCAACATGGCCAAGCTGCGTCAGGCGCGCCAGGCGATTCGCAAGGCGTTGGAGATCCAGCGCGACGGCAAGGGCTATGCTTTTGTGGAAGTCCTGATGGCCTGTCCGACCAACCAGAAACTGACCGCGGCGGAGGCCATCAAGTTTGTGGCTGAACAGATGGAGGCGGAGTTTCCTCTGGGCGTGCTGCGGGATCGCTCGGCCGAGCGGGACCCCATCGAGCGCCCCGAAAGCGACTATCGTAAAGAGACGCTCGATCGCCTGCTGGGGCTGGACATTGAACGCGCACCGGATGCCGTGCTGGATCCTGATGCCCCGACCATGAGCGTTAAAATGGCCGGTTTTGGTGGGCAGGGCGTGTTGAGCATGGGCGTGATCCTGACGCGTGCGGCGTGCCAGGCCGGCAAATTCGTGTCGTGGTATCCTTCCTATGGCCCCGAGCAACGGGGTGGGACGGCCAACTGTGGCGTCGTGATTTCTGGACAGCCCATTGGTTCGCCGATGGTGAGCGCCACCGACGTGCTGGTGGCCATGAACCGGCCCTCGCTGGATAAATTTGCGCGCGAGGTGAAGCCCGGCGGACTGCTGCTCTACAATGCAGCAATCAGTGAATTTACGCCGCCTGCCGGGGTGCGTGTTTTGGCGGTGCCGACCTTGGAATTAGCCACGCAAGGTGGCAGCCCGCGTTCGGAAAACATGGTCATGGTTGGTGTGATGGCCGCCCTGGCTGGGTTTGCGTTGCCCGAGAACGCCTACCACGAAGCGATCGCCGGCAACTTCGCCGGCAAGGACCGGGTGGTGAAGGTCAACGCGGCCGTTTTTGAATTGGCCCGGCAGTGGGCGCTGCAGCAACCGGGGTAAGATCCCCTGCAAAAAAGTCAGAATGAGGGTTTGAAATGTAGGGGTCGCGCTTGCTCGATCCCAGCGCGGGGCCCAAGGGTCATCGTCGCGGCTATTTCTGGAACGACTCGGCTGGCATGAAAAGGGTGGCGCGCAGGCGCGCGGGAGTGTTTAATGGCGCGCATCATGTATTGTGATGGATCATGGATTGAAGTGGATCTGGGGCGGCTGCGCGGCAACGTAGCGGCTATCCGGGGCGCCGTTGGGGGTGCCAAACTGATGGCGGTGATCAAGGCCGATGCCTATGGGCATGGCTTGGAAGCCATGGCCGGGGCGTTGGGGCGCGATGGAGTGGATCGATTTGCGGTGGCCTATGTGGCGGAGGCCATGACCGTGCGCGCGGCCGCACCAGCGGCAGAATTGATCCTGGTGCTGGGGGTGGCGCAGGCCGCAGATGTACCGCACCTGCTAAAAAATAACATTACACCCGTGGTCGTATCGGCCAGCCACGCACAGGCATTGTCCACCGCCGCGCTAGCGGCTGGCGGACGGTTGGGGGTCCATCTGAAGCTGGATACGGGGATGGGGCGGCTGGGATTTGTCTGCCCGGCGGAGACAGAAGCGGCGGCGGAGGTATGCCGTTTGCCGGGGCTGGAGGTGCGGGGGATCTGCACTCATTTTTCGATGGTGGAGCCGGAAAAGAAACCGACCGCAGCGCGCAACCAGGCGGAGAAGTTTGCGCTGGCGCTGCCGATCATTGAGGCCGCGGCGGGGCGGCGGCTGTTCCGGCATATGTCCAGCAGCCGGGCGGCACTGCTGCTGCCGGACTGCGATCAAGACGCGGTGCGCGTAGGCCTGGTGCTTTACGGCTATGGCGCCGCCGAGACGGAACAGCGCTTCTGCACCGAGCCGGTACTGAGTTGGAAGTCGCGGGTGATGCAGGTCAAGTCTGTGCCGGCCGGGTTCGCAGTCGGATACTATGCGAGCTATAAAACGCCGCAGGCCACGGATGTTGCCGTCATTGCCTGTGGCTACACGGATGGCTATCAGCGGCATCTGGGCAACAAGGGGCATGTGCTGATCGGGGGCAAGCGCTGCCCGGTGGTGGGGCGCGTGAGCATGAACTGGATTGCCGCTGATCTCGGGCCCAACAGTGGCGTGCAAGCGGGTGACGAGGTTGTCCTGATCGGCCGTCAGGGTGATGCGCAGATTTGGGCCGATGAACTGGCGCGGCACTGCAGCACGATCCCCTATGAAATTTTGACCGGAATTTCGCGCCAAATCCAACGCCGCTGCGTCGGCGAATGACAGGACTCTTATGAAAATTTTAATTGCCTCGCATAACGTCAACAAGATCCAGGAAATCCGCGAGATTTTCGAGTTGCCGGGGGTGGAATGGGTGTCGACCGCAGATTTTCCGGATGTGGGCGAGGTGGAGGAAGACGGCGAAACCTTTGAAGCTAACGCGCTGAAGAAGGCAACGGAATTGGCGCGGGCGACCGGGCTCTGGGCCCTCGCAGATGACTCGGGGTTGGAAGTCACCGCACTGGGCTATGCACCGGGCGTGTATTCCGCGCGCTACGCGGGCGAGCCGTGCAACCACGCCAATAACAACGCGAAGCTGCTGCGCGAACTTGCGGGCCAAGCCGACCGGTCGGCGCGGTTTCGCTGTGTGGTCGCGCTCTGCGATCCCGCCGGGCGCGCCGAAACCGTGTCGGGGAGTTGCTCCGGGCACATTATCGAGAGCCTGCGCGGCTCCCAGGGCTTTGGCTACGACCCGCTGTTTGTGCCGGAGGGATTTGATACGACCTTTGCAGAAATGGGTAACGCGCAAAAAAACAAGATGAGCCATCGGGGCCGGGCCTTGGCCGAGGCGAAGAAAAAATGGGGAGCCGTGATCGCGTCGAATGCGGCGGCATTTCCGGTTTAGACAGGATTTTCAGGATT
The DNA here is from genome assembly GCA_034005635.1 of Kiritimatiellia bacterium. Taxonomy (GTDB): domain Bacteria; phylum Verrucomicrobiota; class Kiritimatiellia; order CAIQIC01; family Lenti-01; genus JAAZFE01. The sequence continues at coordinate 5,047 of JAVEUJ010000139.1, forward strand.
TAAGAGGGGAAAAAGGGGGGCGGTGGAATCGGACAGATCCGTCCGATCCGACGGATCCGACGGATAAAAGGAACACCCGCACCCGCACCAAGACGCGCAGGGCACAGCTCCCGAGATTCAAGATTCAAGGGCTGACCCCGGCGCGGATCAGCAGCAATAACAGGCCGAGGTTCACGGCATTGAAAATCATGTGCATGGCGATGGGGACCAGCAGCGACCCGGTGCGGATATAGGCCAGCGCCAGCGCGATGGCGAAAATGACGAGGGCCACAAATGCCCCGGGATCGCCGTGCAGCGCGGCAAAGCCCAGAGCGGTGAGGATCAGGCCGGCCCATGGCCCGAGGCGACGGCTGATCAGGGGCAACAGGATGCCGCGGAATAGAACTTCTTCCACGATCGGCGCAATGCCGACGGCAAACAGGAGGAATCCGGCGCGCAGCCAGGGGGATTGAATTCCAATGAACAGGCGGATGGCCTGTTGCATATCCGGGACATAGCCGCAGACGCGCAGCGTCAATTGCCAGACGAAGCCCGCAAACCAGAGGATGGGGAGGATGGCCAGCCAGCGCAGACAGGATTGAGCGGCGACGGAGCGCCACGGCAGGCGGGTGCTGAGCGTTTGGTGCGTGCAGCGCATGCGCCAGAGTATGCCCGCCAGCAGTACGCCATGGAATGAGGCGAGGTGCCAGGCGGCGGTGTCGGGAAGCCAGAGATGGCGCAGAAGTTGGGCGGTGGCGAGCAGCAGCAGCAGCCAGGCGAGATCGCGTTTGGTCCAGGGCGACTGACCGGCCATCCGGCGCAAGCGAGCGGGCCATGCGTCGCGGGTGGGGATAACCGACCAGGAGAGGCGCCACATGGCGGCGACGCCCCCCACCAGCAGCAGCGCAAACGCGATGCCCAGCGGCGCTAGATTGCTCAGCGTGGCGGAGTCGCCCATCAGGCCTTGGGCGAGTCGAAGGTCTCGCGGATCGAATAGATGCGCTTGTTCTGAGATTCGTGGTAGGTGCGGGTCTGCAGCTCAGCCAGCAGGCCCATCGATAGGAACTGCATGCAGAAGGCCAGCAGCATGAAGGGGGTGATGACCCAGAAGGGGCGCTTGATGAGATAGCCGCCGCCGACGATGCCGCCGAACAAACGATCGAATACCACGCAGGCGAGCATTAGAATGCTGGCGCCGCCGAAGAGAAAGGCCACTTTGCCAAAGAGCTGCATGGGGCCGCCGGTGAAGCGCAGGAGAAATTTAACAGTGAAGAG
>JAVEUJ010000140.1:0-6293 GCA_034005635.1 Kiritimatiellia bacterium
AAAAAAGAAAAAGCCAAGGCACAGAAGCAACAGGCTGCAAAAAGCGCCAAGACCCAACAGCAGAAACAGGGCAAGCTGCCGCAATCCCGTAAACCATAGATCCCGCACCCATTGGATCGACCGGGAAGGGTGTGCCCATCCTTCCCTGTTTTACGGTGTTCATCCTGTGAACCCTGTCCCCTATTCGTCCATCGGGCGCTGGCGCCTCTGGCGTTGAAATTCCCGGGTTGTTCTTACCTTCGATTTTTGCTAGTTATTTCTCTATGACATCCTCCCTCGAACTCAACCTCGGCGAGCAACCCATTGCGCAGCTTATAGCTGAACACGCCCTTAAGAACGGCGACCTGGTGAACGCCTCAACCGAGCACATCACCCGCAAGATGGTGACTCGCGCCTGCAAGGGCCGCCGCCTCAGCCCCCATGTCCAAGCCAAAATCCTCCGCGCCCTGAACCTGGCCGCCGGCAAGGAATACACCCTCGCCGACCTGTTCAATTATGGCTTGGGCGAGGCGCCGCAATAGTATTTAGAAGCCAGTAATCAGAATTCAGGATCCCCGACCTGTTCGCTGGCCAAATTTATCACGCCAAGGGTGGAATGCCCGTGAGGACATCCGATCAGTTTTCCCCTCAATCCTTCATTTTTCATTCATAATTCTGGATTTCTCGCCCCCCGGCGGTGCCTCTCGTCCCTGGCTGGCCCCTTGACTTTTTCGGGCATTCATGGTGGGGTTATACCCCATGGCAGCGCGCCGGTTAAGCGCGTAATGTGCTCATAGCAGAATGGCTTGTCAGAATAGCCGTTATAAAAAAGGAACTCATCATGAAAAAGTGGATTATTCTCATCGTTCTCGTGTCCTTCATGCTCCCCAGCGCCCAAGCCGGCATCGGTGTATTCGGCTCCTGGTGGGACAGTAAGGATTACGGATCGCTCTATGGTGCCGGTGTGCGCCTCGGCATGGAAGTCTTCAGCGGTCTGGGTATCGAAGCGCGGGCCTCCTACCTCAGCTCGGACCTGTTCAAAAACAACGACCTGACCATGAACGTCATCCCTCTCGAAGCGGCGGTCTCCTGGACGTTTAACGTCAGCGATACGCTCAAGCCCTACATTGGTGCCGGCGTCGGCTACTACATGAAGGACGTGGACGTTGAAGAAGACGACTTCTGGAAGGATGCCCAGGATTGCGTCGGCTACTTCGCCATGGCCGGTTTAAACTTTGTCCTTGGGCCCTCCACGATCTTCGCCGAAGCCAAGTACAACCTCATCGAAGAGGATGACGAATTCAGATGGCGCGGCTCGGACGTGAAGGAGACCCGTTCCCTCGATGGTATTTCCGTCAACGCCGGCATCAAATTCGGATTCTAGCATCTCCGACGCGACCATGGGGGGTGCCCATGGTCGATACCGGTGTGGGGCGGTTTGAACTATGAACCGGTACGGATTATTTTTTGGGGGGCGAATCTCGCTGCTGGTGCTACTGGTGGCCTGGGGGGGGCTGGGCTGCGCCCATTTCAGAAAACCGCCAGCGGAACAGCCTGTGGCGACACCGATCGTCGAGGAGCTGCCGGTCCCGGATAGTGAGCCCCCGCCATCGCCCTCTCAGTCGCCGGACGAGGACGAGCAGCTCTACGAGCAGGAGACGGACCCGGACAAAGTGCTGGTCCTGCAGGATGAGGAGCTCGAAGAACAAGACCAGTGCAAGGACGAAGGCGTTTTCCAGCGGTTGACTGGCTTCACCCGCTGGCTGGACAATACCCATGAGCTATGGTTTCGGCGGATGGACAACGCCGTGCGGCGCGTGGACACGATGTGGCTGACGGGGGATACCCAGCCCTATGAACACGAGCTATCGACGGTCAAACTCAGGACGATCGCGCGAGTAGGCGGGCGCGGCAGCGAGAAGGATATGGAGCTCAAAGTGCGGGTCCGGGTGGATCTCGCCTTGCCAGGTCTGGAGCGCAAACTGCACCTGTTCGTGGGCAACGACGATCGGGATGCCCTGCCGGGCTCGGACCCGCTGAAGCAGAAAGACGACTTCCAGGTTGGAGCGCAGGTCTTGGTGCCCATCCGCAAGGGCCGGAAATTGAGCTTGGGCGGCGGTGTGCGTTGGCGAGATTCGCACCCGGTGGAGTATGCGGATCTGGAATGGAATTGGAAGTGGGACGTAAGTGGCGGCACGCTCTGGCTGGATCCCCGTGTAGCTTACTACACCGACGACGGCTTGGGGCAAAAAGTCGCGCTGACCTGGAAGAAGGAGCTGCCCGGGTCCCGGTTTTTCCAGATGCAAACAGCAGAGCGGTCCTCGGAAGGTTTGACAGGGATGGAGTTCGAACAAACGTTTCGGCTGGCCTGGCTGCGATCGGGTCTAAAGCGCGGATGGGTGGTGCAGGCGAGCGTATTTCCCCGCCTGGCGAGTTCGGATTGGACGTGGCAAAATTCACTAGTGAACGTCACGTGGCGTGATGGGCTGTATCGGAAGTGGATCTATTACACGATTACGCCACAGATTGAATTTCCCAAGGAGGACAAGTACGAAGCTCAACCTTCCCTCCGCGTCGGACTGGAAATCCTGTTCGGAGGAAAGATCAGCGATCTGTTGTGATGTTCCGCGCCGGATTCAACGGGTGGGAGCCAGGGAGGATTCCGGGCGGTTCTTACTTGGCCGAGGCTTTGATCTTGTCGATGCTTTTCCGAGCGGCGCTCTTAATGTCTTTGACAGCATCCTCCAGGACAACCTTGGCCTTGCCTTTCGCTTGATCCTTTTGACCCGCCGTCCGGAGTTTGTCGTTGTTGATTAGCACCCCGGTGGCTTCTTTGATTCGGCCTTTGGCCATGTCTGCTTTACCGTTCATGTGGATAATCCCTTTCTTGGATGGCATGAGTGTATGCGCTCAATGGTGCCGCTGCCATGGGGTGTTATCCCTACGGAAAACATCCGGTGCGACAGATTATTGAGTCTGGCTTATATGAGTTGCCAAGTGGAACCAAGCGGGTCCAGTGTTTTTTCGTAGCCCCAAGGGTGGTCATCCCGACTTGCCCGTCGGCTTGCCCGCCGGCTTGTCCGCCGTCTTGTCCGCCGTAGCCTTGGCGTAGGCGGAAGCCTTGGCGTAGGCGGAAGCCTTGGCGTAGGCGGAAGCCTTGGCGGAGGCGGAAGCCTTGGCGGAAGTAAAAGCCCTGGCGAAGGCTGGAACAGGCCGCGGGGTCTCAGCCCAGGCCCCACAGACCCCGTCGTTGGGAGTTTGCGCGGAGACGTCCGCCCAGACCGTCCCTTCATTCTTCATTAATACTTCGTAATTCGCCCCCCCTGTCCCCCATCCATATTTTGACAAAACCAAACCATGCGGTAGTTTTCTCAACTTGATCGGCCGCGATCCCAATGCCGGCCGAAACGGAGAAAACGACACGATGCCAAACCAACAACAAAATTCTGATTTGCCCTTTCCCGATGCAACGGAAACGGAGGCAGTCCCATCCGTGACGGTCACGGCGAACGCGCTCGACGCTATCCGGGAATGCGAACTGCCTGACGGCGGTTTCCTGCGCATCCGCGTCATCCCCGGCGGCTGCTCCGGCCAAACCTATTCTGTCAGCGCAGATGATGAATTGTTCATTACCGATCTAATCCTGTACGAGCAGGGCCGGATACGGATCGTGACCGATCCGGAAAGCGCGCAATTCATCGAGGGTCTCCAAATCGACTATAGCGACGACCTGATTCGCTCTGGGTTCCGATTCTCCAATCCCAACGCCAGCGGCTGCTGTGGCTGCGGCTCCAGTTTCGAGACCTGACCTCATGAGTGTGCCACCCATCGATCTGACCGGAGGCAAGTCGGTCTACTGCTTCAACCAGCCGCAGCTTGATCGCGCCATGGATTTCTTTGAAGAGGACTCCCCCTCCGGCGAGCGCATCCGCACTGCCATTGCTGAGCTGGAGGCCACATGCTCCCGCAACGAGCAGGCCGCCATCGCTTTCATCTTGATCCAGCACCTGAGTACCAGCGCCTGAGTAATTGCGCTTACGGGTTGACCGGCTGCGGAGCCGAACGCTTCGTTGCGCTCAAGCTGGGGCGCTCGAAATAGGCCGCGAAAAAGTCCGCCACGACCGCATCCTGAACCACTACGCAGGTCTCGTTGCGCTGTTCCAGCGCCGCCATTCCCCAGTTGACCGAGCCGATCACCACGGCGTCATCCGCCAGGACCACTTTGGCGTGTGTTGTGACATTTTTTGCGTCGTCGTACACGGCCACCCCGGCGGCGGCTAAGTAGTCCTTGGCCGGCCCATTGACTCGGTTCAGCGTCGTGTTGTAATCGCTCAGGTCCATCGCCACCGCCACGTCGACGCCACGGTCGTGGGCGGCCGCCAGCGCTTCCACCAGTTGGTTCACCTTGCTCCCGGCATACTTCGGTGAGTAGTTGATGCCATACATGACCACCCGGATCCGCTGTGTCGCCCCGTTCAGCAGCCCTAGGACTTCCGGGAAATACTGGCGATTGATAATCGTCTTAACGCCGCTGGATTCCACGGACGGCAGGTCCGGCTCCGCCGCGCTGTCGGCCCACAGGGCAGCGATATAGCGTTCAAAAAAATCAGCCAAAACCGGATCATCCAGCCGCAGATTGGTCTCATTGTTATTGCCCATCGAGTTGCCAGTCCAGTTGGTGGAGCCCAGCAGTACGGCCTTTCCATCCACCACCACCAGCTTGCTGTGCAGCATCTTCTGCGGCGTGTCGAGTCGGACATCCGCCCCCAGCGCCACCATCCGCTCCATGGCCGCGGTGTTGAAATTGATCCCGTCATCCAGCAGTCCGCGCACGGCCACCCCGCGCTTCACGGCCGCACCCAGCGCGGCCTCGATCACCCGCATCGCACGGCCGTCGTGTTGCTCCAAATGCAGATAGTCGATCGAGTTCGTGGCGGAGTTGATCAAGGCCAGCACTGCCGGCAGGTACTCGCGATTGACCACTGGCGTCACGGCCCCCTCTGCCCAGGCGGATAATCCCATACAGCCCAGCAGGGCGCCCAACACAATGCGTTTAACCAGGTTCATGCTCATGCGGTGAGGATACCCGCCGTGGGCTCTGCTGGCCATCCCAAAACCGGCCGCCACCTCCCACGTGGGCACGGCCCCCCGGGAAATCTAACTACCACTCGGGGAGATAAGGCCGGCGTTCGAGTTCGAGAGAGCGACTGAGTTCAAGGCGGCGCGTGGCATAGTTTTCGAGGACCTTGTCCTCCTCTGTGACAGGCTGCCAGGCGGGTACTTCGGTGGGGTTGCCGTCGGTATCCAACGCTACAAAGACGATCACGCAATGGGTGGTGGCGTGGCCTTCGCGCGTACGCAGGTCGCGCGAGAGGACATCCACGGCGATATGCATACTGGTCCGGCCGGTATGGATCAACCGCGCGCGTACCTCCACCAGATGGCCAATCAGGATGGGTTTGTAGAAACGGATGCCGCCAACATAGACGGTAACGCACACGCGCCCGCTCCAGCCCGTGGCGCAGGCGTAGCCGGCTTGGTCGATCCATTTCATCACGGCGCCACCGTGAACTTTGCCGTAGAGATTCTCGTCGGCGGGTTCGGCCACAAACCGCAGTGTGATTTCACGATCTTGGCGGGGGTCGCTTCTAAGTGTCATGGTGTCATCCTTACGGTCCGTCTATTATTTGTAATTAGAGGGGCTAGATTTTTTGATTGAGCATGCTAGTAGTCATAATCTGTCCGCGCCACTCGACGCGGTTAGAACTCAACGGGCCAGCCTGCCACAAAAGCGTGTCGCCCGTGAGCCGTCACACTATCCCCCGGCATTCCCTAGCAGAGCAAGTTCATTCCTCATAATCGTCCCAGCATGTGCCCAACGAGATCAGTTTGATTTCAGTGCGTGGTTTTGCTATGGTCTGGTTGTCATGTGCGACCTGCGATTTTATGGTTGGGATAGTGCCTCGCTGCCGGCCGCAGTGGACATCCTGACGCAAAACTGGACGGGAAATGGGCCACTGGACTTGCGCAATTGCTGGGTCGTTGTTCCCACGCGTCACGCGGGTCGCCGTCTGCGGTCGGAACTGGCAAAAAGGGCTGCCACAAAAGACTCGGCTGTGCTGTCTGGCCCCATCGTCACTCCCGAACACCTGATCCCGCTCCCTGCCGGTATCGCCGACGATTCACTGATATTGGCGCTGCTGGCGCGTCGGCTGCTCCGGCACCCCCCAGTCGCGCTATTCCCCCATGCGACCGCCAACGCGCCGTGGGATTTTTCCATTGCCCTCGGTGTCGCCGCGCAGAGATCGGAAGAG
>JAVEUJ010000141.1:0-6261 GCA_034005635.1 Kiritimatiellia bacterium
GATGTACGCAGTCAGTCGGGTAAGTGGAAGTCGGCGGTGGCGGATATCCGCGAATGGGTTAAGGGGCGTCCGGGGCGGCGGTAGGGGAAGGGGGGGGGGCGGGGAGGGAAACGGGTTCAGGGTTCAGGGTTCGGGGGAGGGGGTGTGGTGGGGCGCAGGAGGAAGATGGCGCCGTAGAGTGACCAGAGGGTGGCGGCGAGGTAGCCGAGAAGCGAGAGCATGAGCGCTTGGGCGGGGGCGATGCCGAAGGGGGCGAGGAGCGTGATGGTGAGGGTTTCGCGGACGCCGAGGCTACCGGGGGTGAGGGGGATGGCTGCGAGAACGGTGATGACGGGGAAGACTACCAACAGATCGCTGAAGGGCAGGCCGAGTTCCAAGGCCTGGGCGAGAGCGGTGGCTGCGGCAGTTAGCAGCAATAGATTGGCGATGGAGAGCACTCCCGGCCAGAGCAGGTGGCGGGCATTTTTCCTAAACAGATATATGGCGTCATAGGCGCGAGCCAGGAGGGGGCCGAGGCGTCCGCGGCGCTGGAAGCGCTGCAAAAAGGGACTACGCGCAAACACGTCGCGGGTGAAGAACAGCGCAATAAACGCGACGGTGGCGCACAGGAAGGCGGCCATCAGGATAAGCGCGAGGCGGGCATTTTCGAAGGCAGCCATTTCACGCAGACGGGGAATGACTAGGGCACAACCGATGAGGAGCGTGGTCACCAAGCCAATGGCACGGTCAAGCAAGACAGAGGCGACAGCCTCGGTGCGCTTTTCGGGGTGATCATAGGCGGCCACAACGGCGCGGGCCACGTCGCCGCCGCAAGCACCGAAGAGAAAGGCGTTGAAGAACTGTCCGATGAAAAATCCGCGATAGGTTTGGTAGAAGGGGGTGGGCAATTGCAGCGTACGCAGAATGGCGTGCCAGCGAATGATGCCGACCAAGAGGGCGGTGTAGGTTAGCGCCACGGCCAGTACAATCCAACCGGGATGGTTACGTAGGGGGGTGAGTGCGGAACGAAAATTCTCAAGCGCCACCGAGTGGATCAGCAGTGCGACCAGTGCGAGACCCAGGCCGAAGCGTAGGATGGGTGCCCAGCGGAAACGGCGGATCATGAGTTAGGCTCCGGCGGGAGGGCGCGCGAGGAGGTCGGCGTAGACATCTTCGAGCGAGCGACGGAGGGGGATGGTGGGCTGCCAATCCGTGGCATGGCGAAGGCGCGCGGTGTCGTAGGTTGGCCGCTGATCGGTGGGACGGAATAGAACGGGGTCAATTTCGATATGAGGCTGTACCTGAGCGATCGCGCACAGCGTGTCCAAAATTTCACGGATCGGGATTTGGGTGCCGCTGGCGATATTATAGGCATGGCCGCTTTGGCCCTTTTCGAGCAGGAGGGCGTAGGCCCAGACGACGTCGCGGACGTCGGTAAAGTCGCGCCACTGGTCGAGATTGCCGACGCGCATGACGGGATCAGCGCCTTGAGCGATGGCGGCGAGTTGGGTGGCAAACGCAGACGAGACAAACTTTCGGGACTGGCCGGGTCCGATATGATTGGAGGGCCGGGCCACCATGACATCGAGGCCGTGGTGGTTGGCATATAGCAGTGCGGATTGGTCGGCAGCGGCTTTAGCGACCCCATAGATGTTGTCGGGACGGTAGGGGGCGTCCTCGGTGAGGGGTGTGGGGGTGGGGTGCGGGCCATAGACTTCGGCGGAGGTGACGACCAGAACGCGGGCGGTTGGGCACTGCTGGCGGACAGCGTCGAGGAGATTGAGCGTGCCGATGGTATTGACGGCAAAGACGGCCTGGGGCTGGCTCCAACCGAGCGGGACAAATGCCAAGCCGCCCAAATGCAGAATGGCATCCGGGCGAGTTGCATCGAGGGTTGCGGCGATGGCCTTCAGGTCGCGTACATCCAGTGGATGGCAGGGTATCTGAGTGGTGGCGCCGCAGTCGATATCGCTGCCGACCACCTCATGTCCGGATCGGAGCAGAGTGTCGGCGGCATGCCGCCCGACGAATCCGTTGCAACCGGTGATGAGGATTTTCATACAAAGACAGAATTCAGGATTCAGGAGCCAGGATTGAGAATGGGGAACAAGAATTCAAAATGGCCGCGCATTTCATCTTCTTCTGAATGCTGAATACTGATTCCTGGATACAGGTTATTTTCAGGCCGTAACGATTTTGCCGGTCTGGCGGTCCATGTCGGCCTCGACCATCCGGGTGACGAGTTGCTCGAAGGAAACCTCGGGCTTCCAACCGAGGTTGTCACGCGCCTTGGCGGGGTTGCCGAGGAGAAGTTCGACTTCGGCGGGGCGGATGAATTCGGGGTCGATGACGACATAGTCTTCAAAGTTCAGGCCCACATGACCAAAGGCGATCTGGAGAAATTCGCGGACGGAGTGGGTTTCGCCAGTGGCGACCACATAATCGTCAGCAGTGTCCTGCTGGAGCATCAACCACATGGCGCGGACATAGTCACCGGCAAAACCCCAATCGCGCTTGGCATCGAGGTTGCCCATGCGCAGTTCTTTTTGTTTGCCGAGCTTGATCCGGGCGACGGCATCGGTGATTTTACGCGTAACGAATTCTTTCCCGCGGCGGGGAGACTCGTGGTTGAAGAGGATGCCGGAGACCGCGTAGAGGTTGTAACTTTCGCGGTAGTTGACGGTGATGAAGTGGCCATAAACCTTGGCCACACCATAGGGGCTGCGGGGATAGAAGGGGGTCTTTTCAGTCTGTGGAGTTTCGATGACCTTGCCGAACATCTCGGACGACGACGCTTGATAAAAGCGGGCCTTGGGACACACCATGCGCATGGCTTCGAGAACCCGGGTGACGCCCAGGGCCGTGAACTCGCCGGTCAGGACGGGCTGGGTCCACGAGGTGGGCACGAAGGACATGGCGGCGAGGTTGTAAATTTCATCGGGCTGAACTTCGTCGAGAATTTTGACGAGAGAAAACTGGTCGAGCAAGTCCGCTTGACGCAGGTCAATTTTGTCTTTGAAATGGGCAATCCGTTCAAAGGTCTCGGTACTAGCGCGGCGCACCATGCCGGTGACCTGGTAGCCTTTGGACAACAACAACTCGGCGATGTACGAGCCGTCTTGGCCCGTGATTCCGGTGATCAGTGCTTTCTTCATCTTCATTCTCCGCTCTTTTCCTAAGTTGGTTCAGCTAAATTCCATGTGTCGCGCAGGTAGTCTACCGCGCGAACGATTTGGGCCGGGTCCGTATCCGGTGCCGGTTCCAAGACGCATACCTTATCCATTCGCCCCACGTCCGCCAAGGCCGGAAAATCCACTTTGCCGAGGGGCGGCATGAGGTGATCCTGGCCGGGGGGGGCAACATCGTGGATGTGCATGCCGGCGATATAGGGGAGCAGGCGCCGCAGCCAGCGAGACGCATTGATGAAACCGAGGTTTTCGCGAATCTGGGCATGGCCGATGTCCCACCAAAGGCGGATGCCGTGAGCGTGGAAACGCTGCATGATTTTTTCGCCTTCGAGTTCGGATGGGATGGCCTCCCACGTGGGGAGATTCTCGAGGGCGAGTTGCACCCCCGTTTCCTGCACCACAGGCAGGAGCGCTTCAAGGGTCTCGTAAAGATACTCAATTTGCCGGGGCGCCTTTTTGTCGCGCAGGATTTGGGCCTTGAGCTTGAGGGCCTCGAAGGGAGGGGTGAATTGTTCGTTGTGCGCCGCCATCCGCAGTAGATCGAAGGAGTAGCTGGGCATGTCGACGTTGCCGGAGTGGCAGACAGCGACCCGCGCGCCGACTTCCGCCGCAAAGCGCAGAGTCCGGGAAATGTGGGTAACGGCGTATTCGCGTTCGCGGCGGTCGGTGGAGGCGGGGGTGTAGAGTTCGGGGTGGGGACGGGGGGCGCCGACGGGCACAGGACAAAAGTTATGGACGCTATCAATGCGAATGGCCTTGGCATCAACCATGGCGTGGATCCCGGGGATGAGTTCGGCACGCAGGTCGTAGCCGAGCTCCACGTGGTCGAGGCCCAGCTCGAGAATTTCTTCAATCAGGGCTTCGCCGGAATGGTGGCGGCCGGCATTCCAGCGGGTGCTCAGGGCCAGCGGCATCATTTTTCAACCTGAGCTTGGATCGCCGTGATGGCAACGGTATTGACGATGTCGGTGACGGTACAGCCGCGGGAGAGATCGTTGACGGGTTTGCGCAGGCCCTGCATGACAGGGCCAATGGCGACAGCGCCAGCGGAGCGCTGGACGGCCTTGTACGTGTTGTTGCCGGTGTTGAGGTCGGGAAAAATAAACACGGTGGCGCGGCCGGCGACCTTGGAGTCGGGCATCTTGGTGCGCGCGACGCCGGCATCGATGGCGGCATCGTACTGGATGGGGCCTTCGATGGGCAGATCGGGGGCCATGGCGCGGGCCAGTTCGGTGGCTTCGCGCACCCGCTCGACATCGGCACCGCCGCCGGAAGCGCCGGTGGAATAGGACAGCATGGCCACTCGCGGTTCGATACCGAAGGTCTTCGCGGTCTGGGCGGAGGTGACGGCAATTTCGGCCAGTTGGCGGGCATCGGGGTTGGGGTTAACCGCGCAGTCACCATAGACGAGGACGCGGTCCTTCAAACACATGAAGAACACGGACGAGACGATAGAGAATCCGGGCTGGGTGCGGATGAACTGCAGAGCCGGGCGGACGGTGTGGGCGGTGGTATTGACGGAGCCCGACACCATGCCATCGGCGAGCCCCTTGTAGACCATCATGGTGCCAAAATAGGAGGCGTCGCTCATGATGGTTTCGGCCATGTCGGGGGTGACCCCCTTCTCCTTTCGCAACTGGTGATAGGTCTCGACAAAATCCGGGAAATGCGTGGATTTAGCGGGCTGGATGATGTCAACCGTGGGGAGGTTCAGGCCGAGGTGGGCGATCTGGGTGCGGATGCGCTCGACGTTGCCGAGCAGCGTGATGTCGGCAATTCCGCGCAACACGACTTGTTCGGCGGCATACAGAATTCGATTTTCTTCGCCTTCGGGCAGCACGATCCGCTGGCGGGGAGCTTGCGCGCGCTGGATGAGGCCAAATTCGAACATCTTCGGAGTGACAACGCCGGTACGAGCCGTTTCCAGCAAGTCGACGAGTTTCTGGGTGTCGACGTTGGATTCAAACAGGGCGAGGGCGGTGGTTATTTTACGGGTGGCACCGGGGAAGATGCGTGAGTGCAGGCGCGAGATGGTGGTGACGGCCGCGTAGGTGGTGCCCGGCACGGTGAGGACGGGCACCATCTTCTTTACATCCTTGAGCAGGGCGGCTACCGCCCCGGCGGGTTTGAATCCGTTGGTCAGGACGACGCCGGCGATATTGACCGGATTGGCGGAGTTGAGCTTGAGCATGACACCGAGCAAATTACCGAAACGGTCGCCCGAAATGAACAGCAGCGCTCCATCTTTCAGTTGCGAGAGAAATAATTCCGGCGAGGAGTCGGCGACACTGAAGGAGGTGGCTTGGAGAGAATCGAGCAAATCGGCGCGATAGGATGTTTCGGCCTGCAGTGCCTGGGCGATTTCACTCATCATGGGAGCGGCGAGGGACAGGTCCTGGGGGATGGCAAAGACTGGCAAATGGGCATAGCGCGAGCGGCCCAGCAACTCGGGCAGGGTATCCATGCGGTCGGGCGCGAACCGGTTCAGAATGGCGGCGAGTACCTTGCAGTCGTCTTCCTCAAAGCTCTGAACGGCGAAATCCAGGCCGCTCAAATGTCCCTCGGCAGCGGCTTTCTGGCCGTCAACGATTAGCAGGACGGGCGCGTCTAGATTACGGGCGATGGCGGCATTGAGATTGAATTCAACGACGGAGGCTAGTTCTTCAAAATCAGTGCCTTCGCAGACGACAAAGTCAAAGCGTTCGGCCATGGCGTTGTAGCGCTCGAGAATACCATCAAGGAGCTGAGACGTTTTACCGGCCCGAATCAGGTCGCCAGCCTCCCGGCTGGTATAGGCAAACGCCTGCTCATAGGGCAGATCGAGCCGGAAATGACTGGTCATCAGCGCGATATCGTTGTCGCGCTCCGGGGCTGTGCGCTCCGTGGCGATGATAGGGCGGAAGAATCCCACCAAGCCCACTTTTTTGATCATCATTTCCATGACGCCCAAGGCGATGGCGGACTTGCCACTATTGGCTTCCGTGGCGGCGATGTAGACAGTACGGGACATGCTGTGAACCTTTCACATCCAAGTTTAATGCGTTAAAACAGATTGGGGCCATCTTAATGACTAGGGGGCCGGGGCGCAAGCAAA
>JAVEUJ010000017.1:0-27135 GCA_034005635.1 Kiritimatiellia bacterium
ATGATTACGGCGATACTCGATCGCTTACTGGAAGAAAAGAACAGGCTCAGACCTATGATTTAAGGTTTTCACCCCTTCTCTGATCCGGGGCAGGTTGCGGGAGTTGGGAATTTTAGACAGAATTAACAAAATAGGGGATCGGGATTATGATCCATAAATCCTGACAATCCTGTTCATCCTGTCAAAAGAATATTGGAGTTTGAACCGCCCGGACGCCGATGGCGCGGCGTCCCTGTTTTTTTTTGACCGGCGTGGCGAGAGACGGATTCTTGGTCCCGGCTCATCCGGAGGATTCGCCCTACCCTAACAGCCCGAACGGCTCGAAGAGCCGTTCCGGTCCACGGATTTTCGTCTACTGATGTGTTTTCCGGATGCACTTTAGGCCAAGGCGGGGTAGGATTCGTCCGTGACTAAAGGAGTACCTGTAATGAATACGACACATTTAGACAGTCTTTGGCAGGCGGGACGTGAATTTCTCGGCGTCCGCTATCCCATCATGTGCGGAGCGATGACATGGATCAGCGATTCGACCTTGGTGAAAGCCGTCGGGCGCGAAGGCGGGTTTGGCTGTCTGGCCGCGGGTAATATGCCTGGCGATATGCTGGCCAAGGAAATTGAGCGGTGCTTCGATTCGGCATCTACGCCGTTTGCCGTGAATCTGGTGACAATCGCGCCGAATTTTCCGGCTCACAAAGAGGCGGTGCTGGCGTCGAAGGCACCGGTCGTTATTTTTGCGGGTAATTTTCCCAAACGCAAAGATGTCGAGCAGATGAAGGCGACCGGCAAAAAGGTCGTGTCGTTCGCCTCGACAGATTCCATCGCGGAACAAATGGTACGGTTCGGGGTGGATGCACTGATCTTGGAAGGCAGCGAGGCAGGGGGGCACATTGGCCATGTATCGCTGATGATTTTGCTCCAACAGGTGTTGTTCAAAAATCCCAGCGTGCCGGTGTTTGTGGCGGGAGGAATCGCCACGGGCCGCATGATGGCGCACCTGCTGCTGATGGGGGCAGCGGGGGTGCAGATGGGTACGCGGTTTGTCATGAGTGAAGAGTGTACGGCCCACCCGAATCTCAAGGAACGATTTGCCCGGGCGCGTGCAAGAGAGGCGATGAGCACGCCAGAATACGACAAGCGACTGCCGATTGTGGCCGTTCGCGCGCTCAAAAATAAATCGTCGGAAGAATTCTCGCGGCTTCAGTTCGACCTGCTCAAGCAGTTGGACGAAGACAAGATCAGCCGCGCTGAGGCCCAATTCCAGGTGGAGAGCTTCTGGATGGGTGGGTTGCGCAAAGCGGCCGTCGATGGCGATGTGGATCGCGGCTCGTGCATGGCCGGGCAGAGCGTTGGCCTAGTCGACAAGGTCCAGCCCATGCGGGAAATCTTTGCTGAAATGATCCGTGATGGAGAGGCGGAATTGGCCTCGGTGAAAGAGCGCTTGCAGTAGACAGGCTACCCCGCCAGCGCCCCTCTCTATGCGCCGGGTTTGTCCGGTGCGAATTTGCCGCGTTGGACGAATAACCGTATCAGGACCACCACGGGCCACGCGGCGAGCACCGCGGCGGTAGAGCCCCAAATGCGCAACGGCAGCTTGGCCATAAGGTCGTCGCCCACCCAGAGCCACACAAAGAGCGGCAGGATGATCTGCAGCAGGTTGGCTCCACTTTGATTAATATCGTGGAAGCGATGGGAGAGAACGAGGAGGGCGAGATAGAAAGCAACCGCCACCACGGGAAAGAACTTCCACGGTGCCACTAGCGCCGTCTCCTGGAGCCCATTCCAATAAGCGAAGATCAAGATGGCGAGCAGCGGTATGAAGCGCACCGCAAAGGCCACGCGGCCAATGTGGCGATTGAACTGGTTTTCCACGTCGATGCAACGCTGCTTGAGCCAGAGTTGGCGTGGGGTGGGCGTATGGATGTGTTGGGCAGTGGTCATAGCAAACTCCTATTCTGCAGCGGCGGGAGCATCGGCTTCCACACTATTGTTCTGGGCCTTGTTGAGGGTCTTGGCGTCGATTAGCAATTCACGGGCGATGCTGTCGCGGCCCTTCAGGTTGATCGCATTTTGTGCTTGTTCCATGGCGGTGGCGGCATCCCCGACGGCCAAAGCGTCTTGGGCCGCGGCAACATAGGTATCATGGATGCTGTCCACAATGTGCAAAGCATCGGCTTGGCCAGGCACGAGGCGCAGGACGCGTTGGGCATCCTCGGTGGCATTCTTAATGTTGTTGGCCGCAAAAGCGGACTTGGCAGTGACGATGTAGTGCTCAATGGCCAGCGGCTTCATCGTGCGATAGTAACGGACGCCAACGGTGGCGCCACCCACAACTAGCAGCACCATGAAGCCGATGACAACGCGGCTAGCGATGGCTTGTCCTTTTTGGCGGAGAAGCAGCGAGAGCATGGCGCACCCGCCAAAGAAGGCGAAGCAGGTCATGATGCCGAACCAGACGGTGTAGTTGCCGGGCAGGGACACGTCGAGCATCAGGCCGGTGATGAACAGGCCAATAGCCGCGCCGTAGTATTGGAAGGAGTCGATGACGCCCGAGGCGAAGCCGGCCATTTTCTTGCCGCCGATATCCACGGGGGAGGCCGCCCCGACAATGGAGTGTGTCGAGTTGGCGGTGACGGCGATCAGGACCAGGAAGAGGCAGCCCAAGAGGATGCCGCTTGTGGTGGGGCCGATGAGGCCGAGAGCCATGACAAGGGTGGCGGTGGCGATGACGCAAGCCTCGCCGTAGTACAGCGCCATGGCCACGGGATAGCGATTGCCACGGAAGAAGCGGTCCGAGGCCCAGCCGGAAAATACCGACCCGCAGACCGCAACAATCGGCACCAAGACAAGCGTGAAACTGGCGATCAGCGGGAGGTTAGTCTTCATGTTGAAGCCCAGCACGTCCTCAAAGTAGAGCGGAGAAAGCTGATCGGCAGCGTGCCGTACGGCTCCGGTGCACCCGTAGGCGACCGCATAAAACCATACCAGTGGATTCGAGAAGACAAACTTAAAGGATTCCCACACGGGAACCGTGGTGCCGGCTGAGTCGTCCACGTCGTCTTGAATGGCCTTGGGGAAGCCGGAATCGTCGGGAGACTGCGAGGCGATGAAGTAAAACAAGATGGAAATGAGGCCTAAGAAGATCGGAGGAATGGTAAAGAGCGTACGCCACTCACCCGGGCCAACGATAATCGCCAGGAAACTGAACCCTGCGAGAAGCCACGGGGCCAGCATTGAAATCATGGCTTGCCCCGACTGGATCATGAACCCAAAAATACCAGAGAAGAGTCCGCGTTCATTTTTGTTGAACCAGGCGGCGTTGATTTTGACCATGCCCGGAGTGCCCGCGGCTTGGATGTAACCGTTCACCATCCACATGATGGCAAAAGCAGTGAAGGAGGAGGTCCAGGAGGAGAAGCCAATGACCAGATTGATCAGAATGGAGCCAATGGCGCCAAGCAGCATAGAGGCGCGGCCGCCGATACGGTCACAAATTAGTCCGTTAAATAACTGACCGGTGCCGTAGGCTATTGAAAACCAGGCGGCCAGATTGGCGATGTCGCCCGTAGACCAGCCAAACTCAGCACGCAGACCAGCACCGGCGAAGCGGAAGTTGTAGCGGCACATGTAGAACATGGCGTACATCAACCCGACGGTGAACCAGTTGAGTCCGCGGCGGGCTTTGAATCCCAAGGGATGCTCGTGTTGGGCCTTCCATTCCAATTTGGCTTCAGTAGCTATGCTCATGGCGTGATTCCTCTGTAATGCACCGGGGCGGTGGATGGATCTGTCGTAGATATGGCGGAGGCGCCACTTTTACGCAAGGGGGTTTCGAACCAGACTTGGCGTTGTTTGTAATCAATAACAAGAATATGGCGCGCCAACAGGCCGAGGCCAAGGCGGGCGGGGAAGGCGGACGGCAGGCCGTGTTCCTCATGGAAAGACGGGCGGAAGTCATCGATGACGAGATCACCAAGGGAGAGAGTGGTGCCGACCGGTGTCTCGGCGGGAAGTGACAGGTCAAATTCGCCGGCCGTATCGATCACCAGCAGCAGGGGGACTCCGTCGAGACGGCCTTCCACCGCAGGGCGCCCTCGCCAACTTTTCAGCGGCAAGCGGGCTAATACAGTTCCTAGATCTTCGGTTTGGTAGGTGGTATCGGTCGAAAATCGGACCGTGCGCTCGGGAAAATCAAAGCGCACGAAAGAAAAAACTTGCAGCGGGGCAGCACCAAAAACGACATGCGTTCGTCGGCCGAGATTCTCGCGGGCACGAGCCGTTTTAGGACTGCGCCCCGGTTTTTCATTGCTGCGCGCGAGCGGGCCGAAACCGCCGCGGGCGGGCAAGACATAGAAGATCGGCGATTCCATGTGCAGAGTGTCAAAAACCAGTTTATTGGCCACTCCGGCATAGCCGGGAAGTTCGGACAAAACATGGTCGGGGTATTCCCCGATGGGCGGCGCAAATACCCGGTAGTCCATAGCCTCAGCCGCAGCTAGCAGTAGCCAGCTTTGTCGCGCGGTGGTGTCTAGCAGAACCTGGCAGTCGACAAACCGGCCCGTTCGTGCGCGAATCACCGGCACGGGCAATGAGGACGGCGAGATGAAATCCATCTGAGCACCGCGATGTGGATGAACGCGGTTGGCAAACTCGAAGCGGTCTCCCACTGTATCGTGGTAGATGGTGATGCCGTAAGTCCGCGCATCCCGGCCTGTGGTTAGGAATTTATTCAGTTCATCTTGTCCCAGTGGCGCTGGCGCCAGTGGAACCGCGGTGGCGCAGCCAGCCGCCACCGCGAGCAGGCCAATGAGGAATATCCGAATGGAAACAGTTTTAACCATTAATAAGATTGTCATGTATCGCAAAAATCGAGGAGAAGTACAAGACCACAAAATGAGCGCCCCGGAAATTGGGCGCACGACAAAATTAAGGAAGGATGCGGATTTGAAATGGTGGGGTCGAGCTTGCTCGATCCCTGTTCATGAACTGCGGGGCAACGGAAGGGTCGTTTTTGAAACAACCCGGTCGCAGTCCCGACCTCAGAGTGTGGGGACGCCCCTCCAAAACAGGCATCGGACGGAACCGTGAAGATTTTTGTCATGCACCCCCGGTGATTTTTTGAGTGCAAATGGGGCGGCAACAAGGTATATCCTTGAAACGGAAGGCAGGAGAATCACATGAAAGTAATTCATTTTTTGTTGGGTTTGGTTCTGTACATGGCCCTGGCGGTGGCCGGGTTGGCGCTGATGGTCTCGGTGCAACATCCGCCATGCCTGCAATCGGCCTTGGAATGGGCACGGGGCATCCCGCCGTGGGGACGCGTGGTGCTGGGGGTAGGCGCCATTATGTATCTGTTTGTCTACCTGCTGACAGGCGTGGCGTGGCGCCGGAAACGCTCATTCATCCGATTTGAAAATGAGGACGGCACGGTTAGCGTCAGTACGGACGCGGTGCAGGAGTATCTCGATGGATTGAAAGATGAATTTGCGGCCGTCGCTTGGTTGAAAACAAAATTACGTGCGCAGCGCGGGGCATTGGCGGTGGGGCTGATCGTGGGGGTCAAGGAAGGCACCCGCATCCCTGAATTGTGCAAGCTGATCCAATCTCGTGTGCGTGAAATTCTGCAAGAGCATCTGGGCACCTGCGATTTGAGCGGCATTTCTATTGAAGTGAATGAAATCCGCTCACGTAAGAAATCCGCCGTGGAAAGCGTGTAGGGCTGGGCCATGGATTGGGACGGATTTGCCGAAGGTCATTTAGATGTTGCGCATGAAGTGCTGACTCGACTGCGGCCGGCGATCGAGGCTGTAGCGGCTGGTATAATTGAGCGTCTCCGACAGGGGGGCAAAGTCATGCTGTGTGGCAATGGCGGCAGCGCCGCGGATGCCCAGCATTTTGCGGCCGAATTGGTTAACCGGTTTCAACGCGAGCGGCGCCCCTATCCGGCACTGGCGCTGACGACGGACACCTCGGTGCTCACGTCGATTGCCAATGACTATGAGTTCGACCAGATCTTTTCAAAACAGGTCGAGGCGCTAGGGCGTCCGGGTGATGTGCTGCTGGCCATTTCGACCAGCGGTAATGCGGCGAATGTCTGCCGGGCGGTTGAGGCTGCGAAAACAGCCGGTGTATGGACGGTGTCTCTATGCGGAGGCACGGGGGGGGCCTTGGCGGCGTTAGCTGATGAGGTGCTGTGCATCGGGTGCACGGGTGTGACCGCGCGCATTCAAGAGGGCCATGGCATGATCGTTCACGCGTTGTGCGAGTTAGTCGAGGAGGCACTGGCAGAGTAAGGTATGGGGCAGGACGAGAAGGAACGGATAACTGATGAATACGAAAATAACCCCAGATGTCGTCGTGGTGGGCTCGGTGGCGTTTGACAGCGTGCAGACACCCAAGGCGGCACATGAAAAGCTGTTGGGTGGTTCCGCGAGCTATACCAGTGTTGCGGCCTCGCTATTTGCCCGGACCGGCGTAGTAGGCGTCGTGGGGGAGGATTTTCCGCAGGAATACGTTGATATCTTTACTCAAGCAGGCGTGGATATGCAGGGCATGCAGCACGAAAAGGGCAAGACGTTTCACTGGAGTGGCGTCTACGAAGACAACATGAACAACCGGCGCACGAACTGCACCGATTTGAATGTGTTTGCCAATTTCAACCCGGTCATTCCCGAGGCCTACCGCACAAGCCCGTTCCTGTGCCTCGAAAATATTGCACCCGCCCTGCAGGCACATGTACTCGACCAGATGCAGAAGCCGAAGTTTACAATGCTGGACACGATGGATCTGTGGATCAACACAACCCGCGAAGACTTGATGAATGTGATTGCGCGCGTGGATATGCTGACAGTCAACGAGCACGAGGCGCGACATCTGACGGGTAAAGGCTCGCTCCTAAAGGCGGCGCAAAAAATCCTCGAGATGGGGCCGAAATATGCGCTGATCAAAAAGGGTGAGCACGGCGCATTCTTGATGTCGAAGGATGACTTTTTGATTGTGCCGGCCTGGCCATTGATCGAGGTGCTGGATCCCACCGGTGCCGGGGATACGTTTGCGGGCGGACTCATTGGAACACTAGCCGAACTGGGCGAGGTGACTCGAGAGAACCTCCATCGGGCACTGGTTAATGCGACCGTCACCGCCGCGTATACCTGCGAGGCCTTTAGCGTGGACGGTTTGCGCCACATCACCCGCGCCCAACTCGACGAACGTGCCAACGCCTTTCGGCGCATGATGCCGTAAGGCGAATTCATCCACCAGGATGAACTCGTAATCTTCTACGCTCAGATTATCCGATGCAACCCCGTGGGATGCGGTAGAGGCCGCCGGAGGCCGTGACCAGATCTTCCAGTGAATGCGCCGGCAGCAGGTCGGTCGTGGCCGTGCTGGGATCAATTCCCAAGTCAGCGACCGTTTTGACGATTCCTGCAGAACACAGAGCCTCGCGCGTGGTAGCATGGCTGGTGGCACCCACGGGGGTATCACCCGCCACCGCCGCTATCGCCTGCTGACGCGTTGCGAGATCGGGGCACTTGTCCAAATAGGCAATGCCCTGTTCCGTGACGATGTGGGTAACCTGGTTGCCGGCGATCATGATTGGTGGCTCGGTGAAAACACCCTCTCGATGCAGTTGCTGGGCGTCGAGTTCCTCGATGAACACCGGAATATCCCTTTTCTCGGAGCGGGTAGGGGTGATCTGGACCACCAACTTTCGGCCACGGAAGACTTGCTCGCAGATAGCGCCAGCCGCTGTCGTCGCGGGTGTATTATGGCGGCGACCGGGGGGGGTGCCGCCCAGATTGGGGGCGCCGCCGAATCCGGCGATCATCCCCTTGATCGCCGTGGAAGAATTACCAAAACGATCGATTTGCAGTGTGGCACCGATGAAGAGGTCGATGGCATAGAGCCCGGCCATGTGCGCATAGCAACGGTTGGAGCGCATGGCGCCATCGGGGCCGACGGCAAAAATGTCGGGGCGCGCCTGAACATAGTCCTCCATGCCCGGTTCACCGCCAAAGGCATAGATGTGTTCGACGAATCCGGCTTCAATCGCAGGGATCAGGGTGGGGTGGGGATTGAGCACCCAGCGTGTGGCCACCTGGCCTTTGAGCCCGAGTTGCGCACCATAGGTGGGTAGGAGCAGTTCGATGGCGGCGGTGGCGTAGCCGAGACCGTGATTCAACGCTTGTACGCCGTAGGGCTGATAGATGCCCTTGAGGGTCATCATCGCCATCAGGATTTGTTGGGTAGTGATCCGGCCGGGATTGCGAGTGAAGAGCGGTTGGAGGTGGTAGTCTTCTTCCGTGACGACGATAAAATCCACCCAGGAGGCGGGGATGTCAACACGCGGCACGCGGTCGAGTTTCTGCCGGACCTGAACGATCACAACACCCATCTTAAAGCGTGTGGCTTCGGCAATGACGGGCGAGTCTTCGGTGTTGGCCCCAGTGTAGATATTACCCTCAGCATCGCAGGCGTCGGCGACGAGGATGGCCACCTGCGGATAGAGGTCGACAAAATAGCGTCCGTAAAGTTCCAGATAGGTGTGGATGGCGCCAATCCGGACCTTGTTCGCGGTGGCGAGCTGGTAGAGGGCCTTAGACTGCGGTCCGGAATAGGCAAAATCGAGGCGATCGGCGATGCCGCGGCGGAACAGTTCAAGATGCTCGTCCAGTACGAGGGTGGATTGGACCATGTGCAGGCGGTTGACTTGCGCGGGGTCCAGCTTCACCATCTCGCGGGCGAAAAAATCGGCCTGTTTCTGGTTGTCGCCCTCGATACAAACACGATCACCCGAGCGTACAACGGCCTGAAGCAGAGCCAGAGCATTGGTCTTGGCGACGAATTTACCAGACGCGAGGGAGGCGGCAGTATTCAGTCGGTCGAGATAGTTGTCGCGCAGGCGGTCAAATTTCATGGGGCGGTCCTTAAATATATAATTATTAGCTTTAGGCCTGAATACATCATGCTAAACGAGATCTGGTAAAATTCCAATGAAGAAGTAGATGAAGAAGTAGGTGGGGAAGACGTCCGGGCGCAGGGATCAGAGAAGCTTTAGCAGGGCGGCATGGACAGGGTGGGTAGCGGGCAGAAGGTGGTATGCCCTCCGCTCCCATACCACCCAGCCGGTTTGTCGCAGAATGCTCAAATGCCGAGTCAGATTCTTGCTCCCCGTGTGGAATTCGCCCATCAGTTCCGCCGGTGCCCGCGGGTGACTGGCCAGAGCGCGAACGAGGGCAACCCGGCGTTCATGGGCCAACCCTTTGGCAATGGACTCGATAGCATCATTCGGGGCCGCTGCCGTCGCCCAGGCCGATTTCAATGCACGAAGTAGGGGAGCGGCTGAAGGCACCAAGGGATCGGAAACAGGCATGTACACAACAGCGGGTCCCCGGCAGGTCCGCCGGATGAGACCGCGCGACTGGATGCGGCGTAATTCCTGGCTGGCATCCGAAACGCCCACACCGACCGCATGTGCCAATTCGGACACGTTGAACCCTGGATGAGTGATGACCATGCGGAGCAACTGCAGCCGGATCCGGCCGTTCAAAACTCGGCAGGTTCGCCAAATGGTTGGGCTTAAAGGTGGCATCGCACTAATCTCCTCTGTTTAAGGCTGGCATTGTTTTATAAGAGAATATTGCGAATGGCAAGGCATGGCTTCCTATTGTTTTATAAAACATGCCCCTTTATGCGCTCCTATTGTTTTATAAAACAAGTCCCCAGAGCCATCGCGTACTTTCTTTGGCGAAAAAATGGCCAGAAGGGGGCCGAGGTGGAGGTGATGCTATGTGTTTTCGAGCAGATTATTCAGGACGTAGGGGAGGATGCCGCCGGCGAGGTAGTAATCAATCTCGATGGGGGTATCGATGCGATTGTGGAGCTGGAAGTAAATTTTCGATCCGTCGGGCTTGGTGGCGATTGCGGCATGAGTTCCGTGGGGCTGAAGGGGGCCAACGCCCTGGATTGAAATGGTCTCGGAGCCATCAAGGCCGAGGGATTCTGCGGTCTGGCCGTCGGCAAATTCGAAGGGCATGACACCCATTTCGACAAGATTGGAGCGGTGGATGCGCTCAAAGCTCTCAGCAATGACGGCGCGGACACCGAGGAGCAGGGGGCCCTTGGCAGCCCAGTCGCGGCTGCTCCCGGCCCCATAGAGTTTGCCAGCAATAACAACGGCCGGGACGTTGGCTTGTTGATAGGCCACGGCGGCATCAAAGATGCTCATTTCTTCCCCGGAGGGTTGGAATGTCGTCCATCCGCCTTCGCGGGAAGCCATACGGTTGCGCAAGCGGACATTGGCAAAGGTGCCGCGCATCATGACTTCGTGGTTGCCGCGGCGTGAACCGTAGGAATTGAAGTTCTGGGGTTTGATTCCATGCTCCATCAAATAGTGTGCGGCGGGGGAGTCTTTGGCGATGGAGCCGGCGGGAGAAATATGGTCGGTGGTAATGAAGTCACCAAACAGGCCTAGGATACGGGCATCCGTGATGTCCGCTGAAGGCTTGGCGACGGTCAGGATGGGGGGCTCGCGGATGTAGGTGGAATCGGGACGCCAGTCGAACACAGGCTGATCCGCGACTTCGATCTGGTTCCATTCAGGAGTGTATTGATTGACGTCGCTATAGGCGGTGGCATAGAGGCTGGGATCGTTGGCCTGTGCGAGGAGGATATCAATCGCAGCGGATGACGGCCAAAGGTCACGGAGGAAAACGGGCTGTCCGTCGCTGCCGGTGCCGATGGGGTCGTGATCGAGGTCGATATCGACGCGTCCGGCGAGAGCAAAGGCGATGACGAGGGGGGGGGAGCACAGATAGTTGGCTTTGCATTGGGGATGAACGCGGCCTTCGAAGTTGCGATTGCCGGAGAGCACGGCAGCGGCGACAAGATCCTGGTCGTTAATGGCCTGAGCGATATCGTCGCGCAGAGGCCCGCTATTGCCGATACAGGTGCCGCAGCCGTAGGCGGCGACCCCAAAGCCGAGCTGTTCAAGGGCGGCGAGAAGACCGGTATTGGTGAGGTAGGCAGTGACAACGCGTGAGCCGGGGACAAGGGAGGTTTTGACGTAGGGCGGTATGGTGAGGCCGCGGGCAACCGCATTTTTGGCGAGCAGGCCGGCAGCTAGCAGCAGTACGGGGTTGGAGGTATTGGTGCAAGAGGTGATGGAGGCGATGGCGATAGAGCCGTGGCGCATTTCGGAGCCGTCGGCCAAGGCAGCCGTGGTGCCGAGGCGGTCGGTCGGGACATCAAATCCGCCTGCATCGGGGATTGCGGGCAAGGCGGAGAGGAAGCGCTGTTTGATTTCGTTGAGGGGCTGGTGGTCATGGGGTTTCTTGGGGCCGGCGATGGATGCGGCAACAGTGGCGAGGTCCAGTTCGATCACCCGCGAATAGAGGGGATCAGGAGAATTGCGATCCAGAAAGAGCCCTTGGAGTCGGGCATAGCGTTCGACGAGGGCGCAGTGGGAAGGGGTGCGGCCAGTCATGCGCAGGTAGGCAATGGTTTCAGCGTCCATGGGAAAAAAGCCAGTCGTGGCACCGTATTCTGGCGCCATATTGGCGAGCACGGAGCGGTCGGACAGGGAGAGGCTGGCGATGCCAGAACCAAAATACTCGACGAACTGTCCGACAACATTTTCGCGCCGCAAGAGTTGGGTCATGACGAGGGCGAGGTCGGTGGCGGTAACGCCAGGGCGGAGGGCGCCGGTGAGACGCACACCGTTAACGACGGGGGTGAGCAAGGTGATGGGCTGGCCCAGCATGGCGGCCTCGGCCTCGATGCCACCGACACCCCAGCCAAGGACGCCGAGACCGTTAATCATAGTGGTGTGAGAATCGGTACCAACAAGGGTGTCGGGATAGGCTAGAAGGGAGCCGTCGGGTTGCGGTTCGGCATGGACGCCGTGAGCGAGGAATTCCAAGTTGATCTGATGGCAGATTCCGACGCCGGGGGGCACGATGCGCAGCTTTTTAAAGGTTTGCTGTCCCCAGCGCAGAAATTCATAGCGTTCGTGATTGCGACTGAATTCAATTTCGATATTGCGGGCCAAGGAATCGAGTGTGGCTGAGCAGTCGATTTGAACGGAGTGATCGACAACCATATCCACCGGGACGAGGGGTTCGATCAGGCTGGGGTTACCGCCGCGCCGAACAACTTCTGATCGCAGAGCAGCTAGATCGACGATGCAGGGGACACCGGTAAAATCCTGGAGGAGAACCCGCGAGGGCAGATAAGGGAATCCCTCGGAGGCGTCTGTGCCGGGTTGCCAGCGGGCAAGGGCTTCTGCGTGGCTCCACTGGTAAGCGGGGTGGGCTTGGTTGCGCAGGACGGATTCGAGCAAAATGCGCAGGATATAGGGTAGTTCCGCCATGGGGGCGCCGCGCAGAGGTTCGGCCTCGGCCAGGCTGTAATAGGATACGGTTTGGCCGTCGTGGGTGAAGGTTTTCAGTGTAGAAATGGATTGGCTCATATGCGGCTCCTGTTAGAATGACAGGCTACTATACTGTAAGAGGCGCCCACGAACAATCTACAATCCGGGCCTCACGAAAGGCTCAAGGATTACTTTCGAGGTGTGAGAGATATCACGCTCGGGGGTGTCAAAATTTCAAAATTGGCACACGTGTCACTGGGCAGAGACGTAATAGTTGAGGGGGGGGGGAAGCGACAGGCTACTTTATCCACGGTCGGTTGTGTTCGAGGCAAGGTCGGCAATCGTTCAGCCGCCAGAATCCGGGCACAAAAAAGCGGGAGGCCTGCGCCTCCCGCGGGGGTCAGATAGGGTTAGTCTTTCTGACGCTTGCCGAACTGACGGTCCAGCATGAAGGTGCCGTTGGCAGAACCGCGCACATGCTGGAGGGCGCTGATCGCGTCGTTGCAGCTGGCCTCTTCCTCGACCTGTTCATCGATGAACCACGTGAGCATGCTCTGGGTGGCATAGTCTTTTTCTTCGATCGCGAGGGTGTACAGATCGTTGATCCAAGCGGTGACTTTCTTCTCATGCAGGAGAGCGTCTTCGAACATCTCCAGGATGCCTTTCCATTCAGTCGCGGGAGCCTCCATGGCACCCAAAACGACTTTATGGCCCTGATCTTGGACATATTTGGAGAACTTCAGAGCGTGTTCCTGTTCCTCTTCGAACTGGAGTGTCATCCAGTGGGCAGTGCCGTTGAAGCCCTTCTCGGTGGCATCGTTGGCCATGGCGAGATATAAAAATGCGGAAAAAAATTCACGATTAATCTGCGTGTTAATTGCCTGAGCCATTTTAGTACTGATCATATTTGGTGGTCCTTGAGTTGTTTTTCTATAATGTTTTAGCGGGGAGCCAACGGCATCCGCACTTTCAATGACTGTAATCTATCATGCCGCCGGGAAATTGTCATGCCGGCCCCTGCAATTATTTACATGAGGCGGTTGAGGCGCAAAACCTCGACAAAGGGCGGGGGGGCGGGGTAGAGTGCCGCTCTTATGCCCGAAATCGGCACATTTGAGATTTTACATGAAGACCCGGCGACGAAGGCTCGCCTAGGGCGTCTATGGACAGCCCATGGCCCGGTGGATACGCCGGTGTTCATGCCCGTCGGCACCCAGGCGACGGTCAAATCTATGGCCCCATGGGAGTTGGAGTCGCTGAATTGCGAAATTCTGCTGGGCAACACCTATCACCTAAATATCCGTCCGGGCATGGAGGTGATGGAGGCAATGGGTGGGCTGCACCGGTTCCAAGACTGGAAGCGGGCGATCTTGACCGACAGCGGCGGCTACCAGGTATTCAGTCTGACGCACCTGCGAAAGATGACGCCTGACGGGGTTTGGTTCCGGTCGCACGTGGATGGAACCAAAATGTTCATGGGGCCGAAAGAAAGCATGGCCATTCAGCGGACGCTGGGGTCCGATATTGCGATGGTATTTGACGAGTGTCCGCCGTGTCCCTGCACGCCGGAATACGCTTGCCAAGCTGTGGACCGCACCCTATCGTGGGCAGCCCAATGTGCCCAACAACCTCGGGCTCCGGGGCAGTTGGTGTTTGGCATTGTTCAGGGCGGCATCCACCCGGAGTTGCGGGAGCGCTGCGCCAAGGGATTGCTGGAACTAGGCGCGTTCGATGGCTATGCCATCGGGGGCGTAAGCGTAGGCGAACCCGAGGACTTGATCATGCCGGGCGTGCGCATGACAGTGGACCTGTTGCCGAAGGAGCGTCCGCGTTATCTAATGGGCGTCGGCCAATTTTGGCAAATGTCTGAATCGGTGGCGCTGGGCGTCGATATGTTTGACTGCGTGATGCCCACACGGTTGGCGCGGCATGGGACGGTCTTCACCCGCCAGGGCCGCTATTCGGTGCGGTCGGCGGTGAACCGCCTCGATGAGCGTCCGCTGGAGGAGGGCTGCACATGCCCGGCTTGCCAGCGGTTTAGCCGGGGCTATGTGCGGCATCTGCTCAACGTGGGCGAGATCCTCGGGGTCCGCCTGACGGCGCTGCACAATATGCAGGCCTATTTTGAGTTTATCGCCCGAATGCGCGACAGCATCCGGGAGGGACAGTTTGAAGCGTTCCGCGCTGAAACGACTCGGGTGTACGGGCCGACAGCGGCGGGACCGGGAGCCGCGGCCGGAGCTTAGCGGCAAAAGGAGAAGAGTAATGAGCTGGATGAATTTGTTGGCGATGATGGGCGCACCGGCGGGCGGCGGTGGTGGTGGGCAGAATTCGAGCGTATTTATGTTTGTGTGGCTGGGCTTGATGGTGGCCTTGTTCTATTTCATGCTGATCCGTCCGCAGAAGCGTCGGGAAAAGGAGCGTCAGGCACTGCTGTCAGCGGTTAAGACCGGCGACCGGGTACTGTTTGGCGGGGGCTTCCTTGGTGTGGTGGCTAACGTTAAGGACAAGACCTTGGTGGTGAAGATCGCCGACAACGTGAAGGTCGAGATTGTGCGCAGTGCGGTGTCGCAGGTGCTGGACAAGGGCGAAACGCCGGAAGAAGAGGCCAAGGCCTAGAGGTCCGCTGAGGGCCAATTTGATTTCCGGCGCAACTGCCGGGCAAACAACGGGAAGAATGACATGAAGGCATCAATCTGGAAATGGCTGATTTTGGTAGTGGCAACGGCTTGGAGCGTCGCATTGGTGACACCTCCTAAGGAGAAAATAAAGCTGGGCCTCGATCTGCAGGGCGGCACTAGCTATACCCTGGAAATTGATACGTCTCAAGGGCTAGAAGGCTCAGTGACGGATGCTCGCGACCGCGCGTTGGAAGTCATTCGCAATCGCGTGGACTCCATGGGCGTGGCGGAGCCCAACATTTATCCAGATGGCGACAAGCGCATCGTGGTGCAAATTCCCGGCATGAAGGCTGAGGATCGCGCCCGTGCCTCGGAGAATATCCGCAAGGCGGCATTCTTGGAGTTCCGGATGGTGCATCCGAAGAATGACGATCTGATTGTGAACTTGTTTCGGGATCGCAAGGTGCCCGAGGGCTATGAACAGGTATCACTGCCAGGGCGCACTCAGGGCGAATTTTGGCGGCGCAAGGGGCCACCGCCGACCGAAGAGGAGCGCGTGGCGCTGCGCGAGTTCGAGGGCAAGCCCGGTTATGATTTGCTGCTGGAACGCGAAATCGTAGAGGGTAAAAATTATTTCCGGCCGTACTATGTGAGCCGCAAGGCAGAGTTGAACGGGGACAGCCTGAAGTCTGCCAATGTGGGCTACGGCCAGTTCAACCAGAAGAATGTAGAAATTTCCTTTGACGCCAAGGGGCGGCGCATCTTCGGTAAGGTGACCGCGGATCATGCGCCGGGTGGCGCCAAGAATCCCGACCCCAACGGTCGGCACTATTTAGGAATCGTGCTCGACGGCACTCTGTATTCCGCACCATTCATCCGCACCTCAATTCCGGGCGGCAAGGCCGTCATTGAGGGGAACTTTTCGCTGGAGGAAGCGCGTGACTTAGCTTTGGTGCTGCGCGCGGGTGCGCTACCGGCCCCGCTGCGGGTGCTGGAAGAACGCTCGGTGGACCCCACGCTGGGTGTGGACTCAATCCAGAGCGGTTGGCGGGCAGCCGGGATCGGCTTTGCCGCTGTGGCGATCTTCATGGTGATATACTACCGTTTTGCTGGATTAGTGGCCGTGCTGGCGCTGCTGCTGAATCTGGTGCTGCTGCCGTTGGGCATGATCGTCACGGCCGGTTTTTTCGGTCTGATTGGCGGCGCGGGCATGGGTAGTTCGGCGACGTCACTGCCGGTGCTGACCCTGCCGGGTATTGCCGGTATTGTGCTGACGGTGGGTATGGCGGTGGATGCCAACGTCCTGATCTTTGAGCGTATCCGTGAAGAAATGGGTACCGGCAAGCGCTTCGGCGCCGCCATCTCGGCGGGCTATGACAAGGCCTTTTCCACCATCTTTGATGCCAATATCACTACGCTGTTGACCGCCATCATCCTGTTCTGGCAGGGGTCGGGCCCGGTCAAGGGCTTTGCCATCACCCTGAGCGCGGGCATCATCGCCAGCATGTTTACGTCAATTGTCGTCACGCGCATGGTTTTCGAGGCCTTGGAGAGCCGCGGACTTCTGAAAGACCTGAAGATGACGCAGTGGGTCAAGGAGACCAAAATCAACTTCATGGGGCTGCGCGGATGGGCAGCAGCATTTTCGCTGGTTCTGCTGGCCGGCTCATTGGCCTATGGGGTGTATCGCGGGAAAGACAACTTCGGCGTGGACTTCACCGGTGGTCAGCAGTTGTCGCTCGGGTTTGCCCAGAAGGCCAGTGCAGAAGACTTGCGTGATGCCCTGACCGGGGCGGGATTGGTCAACCCATCGATCCAATACCAGCGTAGTGGTGTAGGCGAGGAGAAGGACGAAGTGCTGGTGCTGAAGGTGGCGAGTCCTGAAGAGGGCGCGGAGACCTCTGAGGGTGCGACCGCGCAGGAAGTCCTGGCCACCCAATTTGCGGACAATGGCTACCGACTGCTGCAGGAGGATACCGTGGGGCCTCAGGTTGGCCGAGAACTCCAGAAGAGCGGGTTGATGGCCATCGGCCTCTCACTGGTGGGCATCATCATCTACATCACCATTCGCTTCGAATTCTCGTTTGCGATCGGTTCGGTGGTGGGCTTGCTGCATAACGTGCTGATCACGATTGGCATCTACGCCCTGCTCGGGCGCCAGCTCACCATGACCAGCATCGCAGCCCTGTTGACTGTGCTGGGGTATTCCGTTAACGACACGATCGTCGTCTTCGACCGTATCCGCGAGACACGCAAGCTGCGCGGCGGACGGCTGGATACCGATGTGGTGAACGAAAGCGTTAACGCGACGCTGTCGCGCACGCTGCTGACCTCCGTAACCACGCTGCTGAGCGTGGGCATGCTGATGCTGTTCGGAGCGGGGGAGATCTTTGATTTCGCCCTGGCAATTTTCATCGGCGTGATTGCCGGCACCTATGCCTCGGCGTTCATTGCTGCGCCCGTGATGCTGGCTGTGCGGCCGAAGGCGGTTGCCGTCGCACCTAGGAAATAGATCGATGCTGGTGCGCTCGGAAAAACGCTGGATCATGGCGGATTCCGATCCGCAGGTGGCCGAGGATATCGCTCGCACCCACGGGTTTTCCCGCGCGATGTCGCAGGCGTTGGTGGCGCGCGGGTTGGTGGACCATGAGGAAATCGAGAAATTTCTGCAGCCGCGACTGGCGGACCTGACCGACCCCTTCGCCTTGCCCGGCATGCAGACGGCCGTGGATCTGATCTTGTCGCATATCGAGCAGGAGAGTTCTATCCTGGTCTATGGCGATTATGACGTAGATGGCGTGACGGCGACTGCCCTGATGATTCAGGTGCTCAGCGGCCTGGGGGCCGTGGCGATTCCCTTCCTGCCGCACCGGATTGAGGACGGCTATGGGCTGGGAGTTGAGACCCTGCACCGCTGCATCGAGAACTATCACCCCAACCTGATCATCACGGTGGATTGTGGCACCAGCTCCGTCGAAGCGGTCCGGGAGGCGGCGCGTCTGGGTATTGACGTCATCGTCACCGATCACCACGAACCGGCCGCCGAAGGCGTAGCCGAGGCCTGTGCTATCGTGAACCCCAAGCTTGGTGGCGGTCCGGAGGATATCCGGATGCTGGCCGGGGTGGGTGTGGCCTTCAAGGTTTGCCACGGGTTGGTCAAGGCCGCTCGCCAGCGCAAAATGGAGGCGGCTGAGAAACTGGACCTGAAGACCTTCATGGAACTGGTGGCGGTGGGCACGGTGGCCGATATCGTCCCGTTACTCAAAGAAAACCGCATCTTGGTCTATCACGGACTCATGCTGCTGAATCGCACTCAATCGGTTGGTTTGCGTACGCTGATCGATGCCGCTGGCATCTGCGGCCCGGTGGACACCTACCACATCGGTTTCATCATCGGGCCGCGCATTA
Source organism: Kiritimatiellia bacterium (assembly GCA_034005635.1). Taxonomy (GTDB): domain Bacteria; phylum Verrucomicrobiota; class Kiritimatiellia; order CAIQIC01; family Lenti-01; genus JAAZFE01. Next base: position 18,397 of record JAVEUJ010000017.1, read on the forward strand.
ATGCGGCCGGACGCCTGGGCAATGCCGAGGCGGCGCTGGAACTGGTGCTAACGGAGCAGGAGCCCCGCGCTCGCATCTTGGCGCAGCAACTGGACGAGTCCAGTCGCAAGCGGCAGGAGATTGAGGACAAGATCGTGCAGGAGGCCTGCAGCGATCTCGACCAGCGGTTCGATGCTGAAAAAGATTTCGGGTTGGTGGTGGCGCATCCGAACTGGCACGCCGGCGTGATCGGGATTGTGGCGTCGCGGATCGCCAGCCGCTATAACCGGCCGGTCGTCGTGATCGGGATGGATGACGATGGAGTAGGACGGGGATCATGCCGCAGCGTCCCCGGATTTGATCTATTGCGTCACCTGCAGCAGTGTTCGCCGATGCTCCGCCGCTATGGCGGACATGCCATGGCGGCTGGACTTGAGGTGGACCATTCACGCATCGGAGAATTCTCAGCGCGCTTCAACGAAGTGTGCGCAGCGACGCTGAGCCAAGTGGACCAGCGGCGGCAGTTGCTGGTGGATGCCTGGATTTCTCCCGGAGACATTGGCGATCCCCTCTATCACGACCAGAACCGCCTGCGCCCCTTTGGGCATTCCAACCCCCTGCCGGTATGGGCGGTGCGCAACGTCACTCCCTTGTTTGCCCCACGCGTCATTGGTGGTAAACATCTGAAAATTATTTTCAACATGGCCGGACGTCAACGCGAAGCCATCGGCTTCGGGATGGGAGATCGCCCTGTTCCTGAAGGGCCGCTGGATATCGCCTTCAACCTGATCCTGAACCACTACAATGGCCAGGAATACCTGCAGTTGCACTTGCAGGATTTTCGCCCCACCCAGCACGACAGTTAAGCGGACTGCGCACAGCAGGGCATCCTTATCCTACGGCATAGCTGTTCGTGATATTAACTAAATGTACGAGTAAATCTACAATAGAATAAGTTAACTGCTATTTATATCATCCTTATTTCCAATATGTTATATATTATATATTACCACACAGTTAATTAACTGTGTGGTATCATTTTTACAATTAAAATTTCGAAGGGAAGCGGAGTGTCGAGACCGGCTGAAGTCGACCACTCATCGCTCCTAACTTTCTGACCGCCATCCCAACTTGTCCACCGTCTTGTCCGCCGTAGCCTTGGCGAAGGGGGAAGTCTTGGCGAAGAATAGAGCCAGTTGAAGATTTTGGGCGGCGTCTCTCAGGTTGGTAGACGAGGTCAAATGGGAGCTAGCGAAGCAATAGAACAGCAGATCTCTTACAAAGCGGTAGGGGTGAGGTGGCAGGGGACAGAGGCTGGCTACGGAGAATGGGCAGCCAAGCAGCCAAACTTCGGCAACAGCCTCGTGCCGAGAAGAGATATTATCCGGTTGAAAGACCATCCAGCAGGCGGTGGATTCGGCTGGAATCAAGCGGATTGGCCCAGTAGCCGTCCTGTTTGACGAAGGAACCGACGATCAAGGCATCGGCGTGGGTGGCATAGTCGCGGATGTTGGCAGCGGTGATGCCTGAACCGACCATCACGGGTAAATGGGTGGAATTAGAGACAGCACGGAGTTCCGGGAGGCTGGCGGCTTCGCCGGTAGCGGCACCGGTCAAGATGAGGCCATCTGAAAGAAAAAATCCTGCCGCATGGGCCGTCTGGACGATATCGACGTCGGCAGTGATGGCGTGGGCGGAATGCTTTTTCTTAATGTCAGTGAAGATGGCGATGTGCTCAGCACCGATGGCCTTGCGGTGGCGCAGAAGGTCGCCGGCACAGGCATCGATATAGCCTTCGTCCGCCACATGACCAAAGACAAACCCCTCGGCGCGGATGAAGTCGGCGTCGGCGGCCAGTGCGGCGGAAAGGGCTTCACGATTGGCCCCAGCCAAGATCTGGATGCCGAGGGGCATGGTGGGATGGGCCTGTTTAACGGCGCGGGCAATGACGCTCATGGCCGCCACAACCTCTGGGCCGGGCTGGCGCAGATAGGGGAGGTCATGCATGTTTTCGATCATCAAGGCATGGATGCCCGCCGTACAATACATTTGCGCCTCGGCGAGGGCGTGATCGATAATGGGGGCGATGCCGCCAGAATGCTGCGGGCTGCCGGGGAGCGCTCGAACGTGGATCATTCCGATGAGCGTAGTGGGCCGATCACCAAACAAGCGGGAGAAGCGGGGTGTTTTCATGGCGATCGGCCGCAGGGAACGAGTTGGTTATTTGCTTTCTGGCCAACCAGTGGAGAGGGTTCCATCGAGAATGCGGCGCTGGATATCAAGGACTTCTTTTTTGAGGCGCTCGGGAATCTGGTCTTCAAACTCGTGGTAGGGGGCGAGGCCTACGCCATGGTTGGCGAGAGTGCCGACGTAACGGGTGCCGCCCCAAAATTGATTTTCCACCGCAGCTGAAACAACCTGGCTGACCGCCCGGTCCATGCGCTTGAGGCAGGAGGTCAGGATGATGTCCTGCTCATTCAGAAGGGTATAGGACTGATCGGTATCCACGCCAATCGCCCACTTGCCATATTCCTTGGCAGCGGCAATCGCCCCGTTGCCAGTAAGCGATCCAACCCCAAAGATCACATCGGCGCCATCCTCAAGAAACTCTCCGGCGAGTTGGTGTCCACCCTTGAAGTCTTCAAAGGACCCCACATGGCCCCCGAGGATCCGGACGGCCTTTTTCTTCTGGTCATTATAATAGGCCGCGCCATTGCGGAAGCCGACAACGAATTGGTTGACGCTGTCTACGTCCATGCCGCCAACCCACGCGACAGCCGGGTCAGCAGGATTTTTCTGGTCAGCCCAGGCCGCCGCGAGATAGCCAGCGGGAAAAGCGCATTCGTCTACTTGGAACGTCAAAGCCCAGACGTTGTGGGGAGGATTATCGTAGTTAGCGTCCACGCAGGCAAATAGAGTGCGTGGATACTCGGCGGCAACCGCCTCGATGGCGGCGGCCATGCGGTAGCCGATGCCAATGATGAGCCGGAAATCGCGCTCGGCATATGAGGCAAGTTTCCGCTCAAAATTACCCTGTGCAAGGGTTTCACCGAATTGGACGAAGATCGGGACGCCCGCCGCCATCAGGGCTTCGATGCCTTCGCGGCAGTTCTGGTTGAATCCTTGGTCGTAAAAAGTACCGCCATCGGAGAGCATCGCTACGCGCATGGGGCGGCGGCTATCCGGACGGGAAGCGTTGGCACTGGGCGCAGCAAATGTGGTGAGAAGAAGGACGGCACAAATAGGGGCGAGGCGATGGATCATGGCAAAACTCCCTGGATGGATGGTGACATGTTGTGAGCAGTATAGGTGAGGCGGCCGCCTGTTGCACGTTATTTTCGCGTGGCATTTGCAGGAACGGTTGCCGGGCGAACTCCGTCAGAGAAAAGAACGAGGAAGGAAAGATGAACAAAAGATAAATAAGGGGGTTGCCAAGGTCGCGTGAGACTGCTAGGGTGCGCGCTACTTGTGTGAAAAACGAGCAGTAAAGGAACAAAGACAATTCTATGCCGACGATCAATCAATTGGTGAAAAAAGGCCGTCATTCGCTGACTACTAAGCGGAAGTCGCCTGCGCTGGACAAATGCCCCCAGCGTCGTGGTGTGTGTTTGCTGGTCAAGACGATGACCCCCAAAAAGCCGAACTCGGCGTTGCGCAAAGTCGCCCGTGTGCGCTTAACCAATGGTGAGGAAGTCTCAGCTTACATTCCGGGTGAGGGACACAATCTGCAAGAGCACAGCATGGTGCTGGTGCGTGGCGGACGTGTAAAGGATTTGCCGGGTGTGCGCTATCACATTGTCCGCGGGACATTGGATTGCCTCGGCATTGAGAGCCGTCGGCGTGGACGCTCGAAGTATGGCACCAAGACGCCCAAGGCTGCGAAATAAGGTAGGTGTGACCCATGAGAAGGCGTAAATCAGATCAGCATAAGTTCGCACCAGACGCGCGTTATGGCAGCGAGTTGGTGAGCCACTTGGTGAATATTATTATGAGCCGCGGTAAGAAATCGACGGCGCAGCGCACAGTCTACGGTGCGCTAGATGAGATTAAAGAACAGACGGAAGGCAAAGACCCAATTGAGGTGTACCAGCAGGCGCTGGAGAACATCAAACCCAAGGTCGAGGTCAAGAGCCGGCGCGTGGGTGGTGCAACCTATCAGGTGCCCATCGAAGTTCCTGCTGCCCGTCAGACGAGTTTGGCTTTGCGGTGGATCGTGGATTACAGCCGCGGCCGCAAGGGTTCCAGCATGCAGCGGGCACTGGCATCCGAAATTCTGGATGCCTACAAAAACCAAGGCAACGCGATCAAGAAACGTGACGAAACCCACAAGATGGCTGCCGCAAACAAAGCATTTGCGCACTATCGCTGGTAAGCTTCGGCTGCTAGTTGTGTGCACGGGACACCCTGAACAGGGTGTCCTTTTTCATGCCTTGGAGGCGGCTGCGCAAGTTTGATTATTTTGCAATCGGTATTGAAGATCAATAAAAGCAGGGCTTGGCAAGGATCCGCCGCCGGCGGACAGGCAGCCTCGCCCTCCCCAAAACCGAAATTACACGCCGTTGGCAGGGGAAACCCTCTCGGGCTTGTCCGCCTGTGGCGGAGTGAGCTGTGCTGGTTCGCGGATTGTATTACTTGGCGGCTTCGACGATGAAAGGCAGATCTGCCTGGGACTGGCATTGCACGGCGGTGCCATCGCGCACGACAGCCGTTAATGTGTGGGGCCCGGGTGTAAGTTGCGACAGGTCGAGGGGATACTCAATATTGTAAGTGCGTGTGGTGCCGAGATGGAAGAGGGCCGCCGCACGTCCAACCCCGTCTTCTACGAGCAGACGGCTCATTCCTGCGAAGCCGTCGATGTATAGAGCTTTGCCGAAGCCCAGTTCAGCCGCGACGGAGAATTCGAGCGGCTGGTCATTGCCGTCCACAGGATGGCGGACGGTAATGTCAAGGCGGTCGGCCTTGGCGCTGGCTGTGATCTGGCCCGCACCATTGGCATTGACGGCCCAGGCCAGACCGGCCACTGCGGCGAAAAGGTCTTCGCCCGGTGCCACGGTGTAGGCATAGCGGTTCGTGCCCACTCGGGCGATTAACTCGTTGCCGACTGGCGCGAAGGGGCGGGCGACCGGGGCGTGATGTCGTCCGTCCAGATAGAGATCGAGGAATACCGGTGGCGCCCCGAGTTCATGGGCGGACACCGACAGCTTCAAGACAATTTCGCCCGTGACCTTGGCCTGGCGCGCAGGAGCTCGGAATTCTACAGATGGCGGGGCGGCGAAAGGAGCCGCCAGTGGATCGCCGACCCACAGGCCCTGGTAAGGATTGCGCACGGACATCGCCAGAGCTTCGCCCGCAGTGAAACCCCGTGCATACCAAAAGAAGAGGTTGGGGTCAGGGAATTTTTCGCGGAAGGCACAGGGTTCGGACACGGTGCCATAGCTGGCGGTGGCCCCGAGGCGCATCCAGTCCCAGACCGTGCTTTGATTCAGGCAGGGGTCGGGAATCATGCCGGCGCATGAGGTCAGGTGTTCGGCGATAGCACCCGGGGCGAGGACCATGTCCACATACTGGGTGGGCAGGGAGGGACGCCCGGTCATGTAGCCGAGCACGGGAAGCTCCGGAACGGGATCGGCGGCGGGTCGAGTCGAGATCCATTCCTGGCGATCGAACAAGGCAAACTGGCGGGCCACGGTTGAATAGGTGCGGTAGCGGATATTGCGGGCGGAGTCGCTCGAGCCGTACAGGCAGAAAATTCCCGCCGGAAATGAGGCTTGCGATGCCACGGCGCGGTCCACGACTTTCTTGGCGGTTTTTAAATTTTCGGCCGTCAAAAGGAATGGGATGGGCGCATTGGTCTGGTTCCAACCTGCGCTGGAGGTGTAGGCCATTTCTGCCCCAAAGTATTGGTTAACGGAGTTAGACGCAATGTGGCAGCGCGGGGCGTCGGGGGTTGGCGGCTTAAACCCATAATACAAGGCAGCGGTCAGGCCATTGAAATTGTCCACCCGTGAGGGGATATCCATACATAGGACCAGATAGTGAATTTGGCCCTCTAACTTGTGATTGGCAATGTGCGCCTGAATAGGCACCTGAATCTCGCGCTCAAAAAAGTGGCGCGAGATGGAGGGGGCGCGGGGATCGGTCTTGATGGTGCAGAGGTGCGAGGGTGGGATCCCGTGCTGGGCGATGTAGTAGGCACCCAGGGCGCGCGAGTCGCGGCTGGTGCTGTTGACGACGACCAGTGTATTTAGCGGGCCGCCTCCAGCAGATGTCCGTACCACAGGCAGGAGCAGCGCCAGCGCCAGAATGCCGAGAAACCGATTCATATTCGATGTATGGTGCGGCAGGCGGCTGGAAAGTGCAAGTCGGGAACGGTCAATCGATGAGGCAAAAGCGCGCATTGCGCCAAGTGCCGCGACGGGCGTTGAGGGCGCCGCCGAAGAGATCAAAGAGCCAGAAGGATTCGGCGCCTGCCTTTGAGAGGCTGCCAGAACAATAGATGGGGGTGGAGGATTCCGGCAGAAAATACGTATAGGGGCGATGATTATGGCCGTGAAGAAGAACGAGGTTTTCGCGGTTCGACAACAGCCGTAAAAGGGAACGGGCATTGCGCAGGCCATGGAAGAAACCAGATTCGTCGAATGGATAGTGGGTCATTAGGAACACATGGCGGCGCTTGGCAATCTCAGGGTAATCAAGCAGGTTGCGCAGGGCGTCCAGTTCGAGAGACGGAACGCGTCCACTGGAGTTCCAAAAGTTGAAATTGGGGCGAGCAGTATTAAAGGCGATGGCGACGGCATTATCGCCCATCCAGCGCACGCGAGGATAGCCGGTAGCGGTGGCAGTCTCTGGAAGGTCGCTGTGTATCACGGGGAAATTGAAGTGCTTGCGGTAAAGGGCGAGAGAGGCGTGGGTATACAGATCATGGTTGCCGGGGACGGCCATAGCCCCCTGACGGGCGAGAGCGAGCGTTTCGGCAACGCGGGGGGCGGCAATCATATATTCCCGTTCGAGGCCAAAGTTCAGCGTGTCGCCAGTAAACAGGATATAATCCACCGGCTCGCGGCGGAGAAAATCGTTCAACCCATTGAGCTTCTGGAGCGCAGCCGCGTATTTTGAACTGCGGCGCAGGGCGAAGTTGATCGCCGCGAGCAGGCGTTTGGGGTGGAGGATGTCCGGGAGCCTATACGCGCCGGGGGGCACCGGGAGATGGACGTCGCTAAAATGGAGAATACGCAGACTCATGAGGGAGGCCATCGTGCGATAAAGGTCCTCGAGGCGTCAAGCAGCGCAATGAAATCCGACAGGTGGGCGCATGGACATTGGTGTTCCGTGGGAAGAGTGTCCAAAGCTATTACGGGCTAGAGAGGAGCCGAAACTCTGGCGTAGCCCTTTCTGTGAAGCTCCCATCAGGTTGGCGCAAGAGAAACAGGGCATCGATACCGGGCAAGGCAGATTCCAGCAGCGGCAGGCCTTCGTCCGGGCCGAGGACGAACAAGGCGGTGGCCAGAGCGTCAGCCGTGAGACAGTCCTGGGCCAGTACCGAGACGCTGGCGACGGCGTGGCCCACGGGTGCCGCCGTGCGCGGATCAATAACATGGGAGCGGAGGATGCCCGTTTGGTCACGGTAGAAGTTGCGATAGTCGCCGGAGGTGGCAATGGCGCGGCCGCCAGTCAGCGGCACTACGCCATGGAGAATGCCAGAGTCGTCTGGGCGAAGCACGCCGACGCGCCAGGGCTCGCCGTCGGCGTTAAATCCGTCGGCGAGGGTTTCACCACCGATCTCGACCAGAAAATTCTCCAATCCGCGCTCCCTCAGGAGCACAGCAACCCGATCGACGCCAAATCCCTTGGCGACAGCACCCAGGTCGAGCAAGAGACCAGGGATGTCCTTACACAGGCGATCGTCATCTGTGATGGCCAGATGCCGCCAGCCGACAGTTTCCCGGACGGCGGCAATAGCGGTGGGAGACGGGGCGTCGCGTCGGAGGCCATCGGGGCCGAACCCCCAGAGATCGACCAGCGCGCCGACGGTGGGGTCGAAGGCTCCGCCCGTGATTTCAGCGTACGCGAGCGAGGAACGGACGACTTGGGCGAAGTCCGCAGTGACCGCAAAAGGTTCGTTGGCGCCCGTGCGGTTGAAGCTCGAGATTTCGCTGTCCGGCTGCCAGATGGACATCTGGCGGTTGATTTCTTCGAGCATCACATTGATATTGGTATGAAGTTGTTGCAGTGCGCGGCGATCAAGTGGGGAATCAGCAATGCGGATCGAATACGTCGTGCCCATGGTATGGCCAGCAAGGATGGGGTGGCGCGGCGCGGGAGCACAGCCGACGAGGGAGCCGAGGATCACAAGACTCAATATCCAATGTCCACTTAGGCGGCAGGGGGCAGGAACTGGTGCCGAACTCTTAGTTTTCCATACTGTGGAAGAAAATCTTCCATAGCGTGGAAGAATTGGCAGAAAATCTTCCATAGCGTGGAAAAATTGGCAAAAAATGTTGCCGCTTCTCTCGCCTAGCCTCGATCGCTCGCCACGCGAAGCGGTGGCGCTATAGACCTCGCGTTCACCCATGCGTCCCGCAGATGCGGGACTGGGGATCTGCACTCGGCTATTCCATAGCGTGGAAAAACCGGAGAAACATCTTCCATAGCGTGGAAACATGGTGTGCATGAAGGAGAGAATAGGCTGCGAGGGGCAGGCGTGCAAGCGTGGCATGGCGCCAAAGTGAAATAGAGATATGTACATATGTCTATATGATG
>JAVEUJ010000142.1:0-6236 GCA_034005635.1 Kiritimatiellia bacterium
CTCTTCCGATCTCTTCCTAGTGCCGCTGGTGTGGGCAGGCATCCTCGCACTGTGCGCGCAGCCGCTGCATCGGCGGTTGGCGGCAAAATTCAACCCGTCGCTGGCGGCGATTTTGTCTGCGGTGGCGGTGGCGCTGCTGTTGATCGTGCCGGCGGTGTTGTTGGCAATAGCGCTGGCGGGGGAAATCAAAACGGCGGTGACGAGTCTGCAGGAGGTAATTGGATCGCTCCACGAAAATGAACGGGTGCTGGCGGCGTGGGCGTGGGTCGAGGCACACGTGCCGATGGCGGCTCCGGACGAGATCAAGGGGAAGCTGATGCAAATGGGCACGACGCTGACGCGTTTTATGGCGGGTCAGGCGGGGGCCGCAATCCAGGCGTCATCGATCTTTTTCTTCAAACTGTTTGTGACGTTGTTTGCGCTGTTTTTCTTCCTGCGCGATGGCCTGGCGCTGGGAAATGCCATCCAATCGATTTTGCCGTTCGGCCCGAAACGCAATGAGGAGCTGATGACGCGGACAGCCGAGTTGGTGTTTGCCGGATCAATGGCGACCCTGACGGTGGCGGCGGTACAGGGGTTGACCGGGGGGATTGTCTTTGCCGCGCTGGGTCTGCCGGCCCCGATATTTTGGGGTGTGGTGATGGGGTTCTGTGCGTTGCTGCCGTTGTTCGGCACGGCGTTGATTTGGGGTCCGGCTGTGGTCGGGTTGCTGGCCATGGGGGCCTGGGGCAAGGCGGCGATCCTGCTGGTGCTGGGGCTGGTGCTAGTGGGCGGGATCGACAACCTGCTGCGGCCGATTTTGGTGAGCAGTAAAACTCAAATGAATGGGCTGGTGGTATTCATCAGCATTCTGGGAGGAGTGACGGCTTTCGGTTTCGTGGGTCTGGTGCTGGGGCCGGTAGTGGCGGCGGCGATTATCAGTTTGCTGGAATTGGGGACAGTGGGGGTCGCGCCGGTGGCAGATAAAAGCTAGTCGATGAGTGCTTGGAATCCAAATAGCAGTCGGGTGTGGCGATGAAAGCAGGTCGCGATGGTTCCGCACCGGTGCCGCCGGGCAAACGCCAGCCGTGGATTGTCCAGTTTCTGCTCTGGGGGGCACGCGTGGTGGTGTTTTTCGTGCTGGCGGGCACGGCGCTGACCATCTACGAGTTTCTCTTCAAAAACATGTTTGGCGATCGCCGCTATCTGACCGGATTTCTGGCGCTATGGCTGTTCACGGCCTATCTGGTGCTGCCGCGCATCCATCGCTGGCTGACGCGCCTGTATGTGCCGGATTATTTCATCGGGCGGGTGCGCACGGGCGATGGTTTACTGGGCGACCCAGTGAATCTGGCGGTCAATGGCTCTCGCGAACAGCTCACAGCGGCGATGTTGGCTGCGGGCTGGGTGGAAGCCGATGACCTGAGCCTGCGCAGCACAATCCAGATGGTGCGCTGCACCTTGTTTGGACGCAGTTATCCGTCGGCGCCGGTGAGTTCGTTGTATTTGTTCAGCCGCCGTCAGGATTTGGCGTTTGAGCAGGAAGTCGGCGGAAAAACTCATCGTCGGCACCATGTGCGGTTCTGGCGCACGCCGGAGGGGTGGTGGTTGCCCGGGGGACACCGGGCGGACTGGGTCGCGGCGGCGACATTCGACCGCAGTGTCGGGTTTTCACTGTTTACTGGGCAGTTCACCCATCGGATTGCGGAAGATACCGACGAAGAGCGCGATTATGTCGTGGAGACCCTGCGTGCAGCGGGGCAAACGGCGGAGGTGAGGGTTGTTGAGCATTTTGCCAGCGGTTATCGCAGCCGCAACGGTGGCGGCGACAGCATCAGGACCGACGGCGCTTTGCCGTTTGTGACGTTGGGGTAGGGCGGGGAGGAGGGACGGTCGCAGCAAGCTGCGCCCCTACAAAGCAGGCACAAAACGGCACGGGGCGGAATGGGTTGTCGGGGGGGGCTTTATTTGTTCTAATGGACGGCATGTCGGCAAAAGAGAACGGAGTGCGAGGGATGACCTGGATTAAGCTGGGTGGAGCGCTGGTGGGCAGTTGCCTGATAGCAGGGTGTCTATCGGTTGGGCCGGACTACGAGGCGCCGCAGATGGCGGTGCCGGAGGCCTGGCAGGGGGCGGCGGGGGAATCTAGCGACACGATGGCGCAGTGGTGGACGGTGTTTGGGGATGAGGCGCTGGCGGAACTGGTGGCGGATGCGCGGGCGAACAATCGCGATTTGACGGCAGCGGTGGCGCGGCTGGACGGTTATGCGGCATCGCTGGGGATGGCGCGGGCGGATTACTTCCCGTCGGTGGGGGCACAGGCGGGGGCGGCCTACGACCGGCAGAGCGAGCGGGTACATACGCCGAGGGGATATGCCGCGGCGGATAATCCGGACTGGCTAGTTCAGGCAGGCTTTTCGATGGCGTGGGAGCTGGATCTCTGGGGCCGGGTGCGGCGGAGTGTCGAGGCAGCGCGGGGAGCGCTGGATGCCTCGCAGGAGGACGTGCGCAACGTGCAGGTGATGCTGCAAGCGCAGGTGGCGGTGGCCTACATCCAACTGCGAACGCTGCAGCAGCAGGTGGCCTTTGCTGAGCGTAACATTGGGCTGCAGCAGGAGACGTTGACGGTGGTGCGGGGGCGGTTTGATGCGGGACTGACGGGGGAACTGGACGTGCGGCAGGCGGAGATGAATCTAGCGGCAACGACAGCTCAGGTGCCATCGATGAAGGCGGGGATCGAGCAGGCGCTGAACGGGCTGTGCCAGTTGACGGGACGACTGCCCGGCGAACTGGACGCGCTGCGAGCGGTGGGGCCGGTGCCGATGGCCACGGCGTTGCCGGGCTTTCTGCCGCGGGAGTTGCTGCGGCGGCGGCCGGACATCCGCTCGGCGGAGCGGCGGCTGGCGGCGCAGACGGCCAAGATCGGCGTGGCGCAGGCGGATTATTATCCGCAGTTGGCACTGAACGGGACCTTTGCGCTGGCGGCGACGGATGCGGGGGAGTTCGGTAAAAAGGCAGCGCAGGACTACGGCATCGGGCCTTCGCTGACGTGGGCCATTTTCACGGCGGGCCGGGTGCGCAATCGCGTACGGGCAGAGGAGGCGGCCACGCGGGGCGCGCTGGCAGCATACGAGCAGAGCGTGCTGGGGGCGTACCGGGAGTGCGAGGATGCGCTGGCGGCGCTGGCGAACGAGAAGGCGCGTCTGGCTGCGTTGGGCGACGCGGTGACCGCGGCGCAACAGACGACGGAGCTGGTCGACGAGCTCTATCGGACGGGGCTTCAGGATTTTCAAGGGGTGCTCGATGCGCAGCGACAGCTCGCGCAGTATCAGGATGCGCTGGCGCAGTCGATGGGAAAATCGGCGGCGGACCTGGTGGCGGCGTACAAGGCGTTTGGCGGGGGCTGGACGGCGGAGGGCGGCGAACCAGAACTCGCACCGCCGGCGGCGGAGCGCAACGATATGACGGTGGAAACGCCGGAAGCCTGATGGCTGCGTCACAATTGAATTAGGTAGAAAAGCGAAACGGGAGAGACCGGAATGAAGCATGGAATAAAGAATTTATCAGGCAAGTTGATCGGCGGTGTCTTGCTGGTGGCGGGCGTAGCGGGGATTTTCCTCTATAAGGCGAAGCCGGTAGAGGCGCCGGAGGACACAACGATCCGTCCGATCAATAGCCTGGTGGTGGGGGAGGCCCAGGCGTGGCCCAAACTGCATTTTCCGGGAACGATCGAAGCGAGCACCGAAGTAAACCTCTCGTTTGAAGTGGGTGGCCGGTTGGTGGAGTTTCCCGTACAGCGGGGAATGAAGGTGGAGAAGGGCGATGTGCTGGGGCGGATTGATCCGAGCAATTTTGAAAATCAAGTAAAGAACGCCGAAGCGGACTTGGAGCAGGCGCGCAGTTCACTCGAGCGGATTGAGCGAGCACTGAAGGTTAACGCGGTATCGCAGGAAGAGGCCTCGCAGGCGCGAGCCGCGGTACAAAAGGCCGAAGCGCTGTTGGCGATTCAGCGCAAGGCGTTGGCCGATACGGTGCTGTTAGCGTCCTTCGATGGGCGCGTCTCGGAGACCTATGCGGATGCCTTCGACACGGTGGCACCGGGGAAGGCGGTGCTGAAGCTGCAGGATCTGGTGCGGCTGGCCATCGCGGTGTCCGTGCCGCAGGGATACATCATGTCTTCGACACCGGAGCAATTGGAGCAAGCCCGCTATTATGTGCAGTTCGATCCGCTGCCAGGGAAGCAAGTGCCAGCGAAGGTGAAGGAATTTGCAACGATGGCCGATCCGGTCACGCAGACATATCGTGCGCGCTTTACGTTTGAGAATCCGGATGGCGTGCGGTTGCTGCCGGGGATGACAGGGACGGTTGGGGTGGAGGTGGCGCATCCCAAGGCCGAAGCGTCGGCTTTGCAGGTGCCCTCCAATGCGGTGGGCTTCGATAGCGCGGGGCAGGCGTTTGTATGGGTGTTGGAGAGCGATGGCGAGGGCATCTATGCCGCCCAACGGCGGACGATCCACCTGGGCGACCGCAATGGCGACAGTGTGTCGGTTACCGCCGGGTTAGCGGTCGGCGAGCGGATCGCAACCGCGGGCGTGGCCATCCTGACGGAAGGCCGGCGGGTGCGGCTGCTCGTGGAGGAGAGCACCCCCGTCGCAGCGAGCGTGGTGCTGCCGGGACCTGACGGGTCGGCGGGAACAGAGCAATGAGTATTGCGCAATTTTGCCTTGATCGGAAGGTGCTCACCTACACGCTGTCGCTGGCGTTGCTGGGGGGAGGCATCTGGGCGTTTATGCGGATCGGGCGACTGGAGGATCCAGAGTTCACGATCAAGAACGCCCAGGTCATCACCTCCTATCCCGGGGCCACCGCCCGCGAAGTGATGGAAGAGGTGACCGACCCGATCGAGATTGCCATCCAGCAGATGGGGCAGCTCAAGCAGGTGACGAGCATCTCGTACCCGGGGCAGTCCATCGTGATGGTGGAGATGAAGGACGAGTACGGCCCGAAAGACCTGCCGCAGATTTGGGATGAGCTACGGCGCAAAGTGGGGGATATGGCTAACCGCCTGCCAGCGGGCTGTTCAGCGCCTTTGGTGGTGGACGATTACGGCGATGTGTACGGGGTGTTCTATGCCGTCTATGGCGACGGCTATACACCGGCGGATTTGCGTGAATACGTGAAGCTGCTGCGGCGGGAGCTGCTGTTGTGCGAGGATGTGGCCAAGGTCGAGATGCTGGGTGATCAGACCGAGGTGGTGTACTTGGAAATATCGCGCGCGCGACTGGCCACAACGGGCATCTCGCCGCAGCAAATCCAGCAGGTGATTTCGGGCCAGAACACCGCGGCCGATGCCGGATCGATCCAGATCGGCGATAAATTTATCAGGATCGCGCCGACCGGCAAACTGGAGTCGGTGGCGGAACTCGGCGAGCTGCTCATCGTGCAGCCGGGCGAAAAAGACCGGCCGGCGGTGCGGCTGAAAGACATCGCGACCATCCGGCGTGGCTACTTGGATCCGCCCAAAAACCTGTTGCACTATAACGGGCATCCGTGCATCGGACTGGGCATCTCGACGGTCAAGGGCGGCAACGTCATGAAGATGGGCGCCTCTATCGACCAACGCCTGAATGAACTGCGGGCAGAGACGCCGATTGGGATCGAAGTGGGGGTGATCTCACACCAGGCCGAGAGCGTCGATGTGGCGGTCAGCGGGTTTATTATCAATTTGCTGGAGGCGGTGCTGATTGTGGTCGCGGTGTTGTTGGTGACGATGGGGCTGCGCAGCGGGTTGCTGATCGGGGTCGTGCTGGTGGTGACGGTGATGAGCACCGTGCTCATCATGCAGTCGATGGGCATCCTGTTAGAGCGGATCAGTCTGGGGGCGTTTATCATTGCCCTGGGGATGCTGGTGGACAATGCGATCGTGATCACCGAAGGGGTACTGATTGCGGCGCAGAAGGGCGAGGACAAGGTCAAGGCGGCGCTGGCCATCGTGAAGCAGACGCAATGGCCGCTGTTGGGGGCGACGGTGGTGGCGATTCTGTCGTTCGCGCCGGTGGGGGCCTCGCAGGACTCCTCCGGAGAGTTCTGCCGCTCGCTATTTCTGGTGCTGATGATTTCGCTGTTGATGAGCTGGGTGTTGGCGATCACGCTGACGCCGCTGCTGGCGACGGCGTTCCTGAAAGGGAAAGGTGAATCGTCGGCGGACCCCTACGGCGGAAAATTCTACAGCGCGTACAAAGTGTTTTTGACGGCCT
>JAVEUJ010000143.1:0-6225 GCA_034005635.1 Kiritimatiellia bacterium
ACAGCCATTTTTTGCGGCGGAAAAAGAGCAGCATGCCAACGGTCATGCCCAGCATCAGCACCAGGACTGCGGGATAGCCCCACGTCCGGTGCAGCTCGGGCATGTGCTGGAAGTTCATGCCGTACACCCCGGCCACAAACGTCAGGGGAATGAACAGCGTCGCAATAATGGTCAGGACCTTCATGATCTCGTTCATCCGGTTGCCGGTGATTGAGACATACAGTTCAGTCAGACTGGCCAGCAAGTCGCGGTCGGTCTCGATGCTGTCGAGGACCTGGATGCAGTGATCGTATAAATCGCGGAAGTACATGTCCGTGCTGTCGTCGAACAGCTCGGAGCGGGTTTTCTGGATCGAACCAATGAGTTCGCGCAACGGCCAGGCCGCGCGGCGCACGTAGATGATCTGGCGCTTCAGCCGATGGATGTCGCGCAGGAAGTTAGCCGACGGGTGACCTTCCAGCAGGGCCTCATCCAGTTCCGCAATCTGATCGCCCAGGGCTTCGAGGACCGAAAAATAGCCATCAATCACGGCGTCGAGGAGGGAGTAGGCAAGGTAGTCGGCCTTCATCGAACGGATGCGGCCCCGACCGGAGCGGATGCGTTCGCGGACAAAATCAAAGACGTCGCCCGGGGCCTCTTGAAATGTGATGACCCGGTCTTTTTTGAGCACCAAGCCCACATGTTCGGCAATGATGTCTTTGGGGTTGGCGGGGTCCACGCGCAGCATTTTAAACGTCAGAAAAGCGTACTGATCAAACAAGTCATATTTGGGCCGTTGGGTGGTGTTGGCGATATCCTCGAGCGTCAACGCATGGATATCAAAGTGGCGCCCAACTTCCTCCAGCAGCGTGGTATCGCTGAGTCCGTCAATATTGAGCCAGCCAATTTGCCCGGGGAGAGATTTTACTGCCGCTGTTTCCAGGGTCGCCGGAGCGATCTCCGTTACCGCGCGGTCATCATAGGCGATCCATTGCATGCTGGGCGTATGGCGGCGCTCCTGGCCGACGTAGAGCACGGTGCCGGGGGGCAGGCCGTGGGTGGGGTTTCGTTTCCGCAAGGATGCTGGCACGCCGTTGGTCATATGCGCCTCCATCGGGGAATGTAAAGCGCGGGCCGACCGCGCGCAAGGCTGGATGTCTTGAACCGGGGGGGGAGATTCCATTTTAGACAGGATTTACAGGATTTTTCAGGATTAGGAAACAGCCGGGCAGGCAAACTACGAAAGGCGCTAAAATCGCGAAAGGTTCAGATACACCATTTGGCGCTCCTCTGTACTACAATCCCTCCAAACCATGTTTTTTTAACACGTTTCTCCTGCAATCATTTTTATAACTGATCCTTTGACAATGGATAACGTAGCATAAATTGTAGCGCCAACTTTTTGTCCTCTCCCCTCTCTTGAACATTGAATATCCCCCCCATCTTCCCCCATTCGTGGTGATTCTGGCTATTCGGATCCCCGATCCCGGGCAACACGGAGGTGCCGCCACGGCGGACAGGTAGCCCCTCCAGAAACCTTGAAAATTGAATATTCCTTGTTGAATATTGGATATTGTTTCCCCTTTTGCGTCTTGGCGTGAGACCGGCTGGTTAATCTGTTCATGAGTTCTTGAGTTCAGATTCATTTTCCTCTTTGTCTTCCTTTTCTCAATCTGTGAAATCAGTGTAATCCGTGGTGGCTTTAATCCCTTTGGTTGCGGCTATGCCGCGCCGTGAATCTCTGTGGCCCTCTGTGGTTAAAAACGGGATTGGATTGGCCATCAACCACTAACCACCCACCACTTACCAATAACTCTGCCGCTCAGGCGGCGGGCTTGCGGTTGTTCGGGTGTTTGCTAATCTTGGGGAGTGTTTATGTTGCTTGGATAACTTAATGCTGGCTGGAGGTTTTTATGCCCATTCCCGAAGATGTCCGTGCCGTTGTCGAACCCCGTCTGGACCGTTATTGCCTGGACCGGGTCCCGGCCCATGTCCGCGATCGGGTCCGCTTGGGCTATATGATCAAGGGCATGACAGTGACTTTGTTTGAGGAGCGTCCCCATTTCGAGGTGTCTAGTGTTTGGACGCGGACGGGCATTGCCCGTATTCGGTATTCCAAGACCCATCTGACTTGGACCCTGTACTGGCCGGACCGGAACGCCAAATGGCATGCCTACGACAAGCTGCCGTCATCGGCAAATTTTGAGCGAGTTCTTAAGGAAATCGATAGCGACCCTACTGGTATTTTCTGGGGGTAGTCGGGAGATCGCCGGAAAACCCGAACAGCCGGTCTAGAAGAATTAAAAAACGTAGCTCTCCCGACCACAGGGGGTGGCGGGATCTCCCTACCCAAAACCGGAATCGGATGCCATTGGTAGGGCGAACCCTCCGGGTGAGCCGGGAATGAATCTGAACTCAGGAACTCATGAACGGCAGGAAATAGCCAAACTACGAAAGCCGCGAAATACACGACATATTCGCTCCTCTGCTTGCCCACCGTCTTGTCCGCCGTAGCCTTGGCGAAGGTGGAAGCCTCGGCGTAGGCGGGCGAATCTCTGTACTACAATCCTTCCAAACTGTGTTTTTAAAACACGTTTCTCATTCTGCTTTTTACGTAAGCCGTTCTTTGATAAAAAATAAAGCCTTTCTTGAAAATTGAATATTCCTTGCTGAATATTGAACATTGTCTTCCCCTTTTTCCCCTCCCCCTCTGTGCCCCTCGGTGGCCCTCTGTGGTTAAACCGGCTTTCTTCCTGCTTTCCTGCTGTTTCCTGTTTTCCTGCTAAATTCCCCCCCCGCTCCCTGCCCCCTTTGCGCCTTCGCGTCTTGGCGTGAGACCGGCTGATTAATCTGTTCATGAGTTCTTGAGCTCAGATTCATTCTCAGTTCCCCATCCCACACCTTTCCCCATGGGTGTCCATTCGCGTCCATTTGTGGTTGTATTTTTCTTCTTTGGTTGCGGCTATGCCGCGCTGTGGCCCTCTGTGGTTTCAAATGGATTTGATGAGAGCAGCCAAGCAGCCAACTACGAATGATTCGAATTTTTCGAATGGGGGTTGATCGTCCAACCACTAACCACCACCCACCGACCACTAACCCCGCCGCTCTGCGGCGGCTACCCCCCGAGCCAATGGCGGAGGGTGGGCAGGAGATGGCGGACGCTGTCGCGGAAAGTCAGGATGACAAACAGCGTAATAAACAGGACCGCAAACACATTGGCGAGGGCGTTGACCAGCCGGGGGGGTGGCGGACGGCGGGTCACCCATTCGTAGAGGTTCATCACGACATGGCCGCCATCGAGGATGGGGATCGGCAGCAGGTTGAGGATAGCGAGATTGACGTTGAGCAGGCCCGTGAACCAGATGGCGAGGATGAAGCTGGATTTGACCATCAGCCAGAGCATGATCAGGATCAGCACCGGGCCGCCAACGGCACCCGCGGCGGCACCGGAGGTGGTGGGCGTGGCCAGCGCGCGCAGAAAGCGGAAGATGCTGCCGGCATGGCTTTTGACCTGCGCCCAGGGGGTCGGATGAGTGCGGTCGCCGTAATCCAGATCGCTGAGCGTATTAAACTGAATGCCGATGAGGCGCCGCTCGGCCTTCGCGTCATATTGGGATTCGACGCTGGCCGATTGCTCACGGCCCGCGCGCAGAAACACAATCTCCGCGGCACGGTCACCGACGGCTTCCACCAGTTGGCTCAGATGCGCGCGACTATAGACCGCCTGGCCGTCATAGCGCAGAATCTGGTCGCCGGGTTCAAGTCCGGCAGCTTCTGCGCCGGAACCGGGCATGAGGGCGGCGACGTGACACGGGGCGAGGCCGTCGAGGCCGGGCAGCATTCGCAGACCGACTTCGCTGGTTTCCAGTTCGATGGTAACCTCGCGCTCGACTCCTTCAGGGGAGCGCACGGACAGAATAACGGTATCGGCTGGGGCCAGCGCGACGCCTTCGGCCAAGACGAGCCACGAGGCTACTGGGTGGCCATCGAGCGAGAGAATTTCATCGCCGGGAACCAATCCGGCGGCGGCTGAACGGCTATCGGTTTCGACATAGCCAATGATGGCATTGCGCTCTTGCAGCGAAGAGGGCTTGCCGACAATCCAGACCAGCGTGGCCAACACGAATGCAAAAATGATGTTGCCGGTCGCCCCAGCAACGGACACCAGAATTTTCTTCCAGGGGGCCACGCGGGGCAGGTTGCGGGGCTCCGTGCTCTCGCCCCTCTCCCCTTTCTCCTCTTTCTTGTCACCTGCACCCTGCAACCTGTCACCTGAACTCGTTCCTTCAAGGAACGAGTTTGGATCCATCTGCGGCAGGGCGACATAGCCGCCAAAGGGGATTGCGCCAATTTTCCAGACCGTGGCGCCGACCTTGCGCTTCCATAGGGCGGGGCCCATGCCGATCGAGAAGACATCGGCCACCAGTCCCAGCGCGCGGGCGACCAGGAAGTGCCCGAGTTCGTGGACGAAAATGCTCAAGCTGAACAGTAGCAGGATGGCGAGGATGGGGAGAAGGATGGACATGGGGGGCCTTGGGGGGGGATAGGGTTCAGGGGTCAGGGTTCAGGATGGGGGCGGGGGTAAAGGGGAAAGGTTACAGGTTGAAGGTTGAAGGTGAAAGGGTGAAGGTTATGGGGGGAAGGTTAAAGGGTTCAGGGTTCAGAGGTCAGAGGTTAGAGACGAGCGGGTTTCATTCTGAATACTGACTTCTGGATACTATTTTCGGGCTGGTTGAAGGATACAGGTTACAGGTTGAAGGGGACCCTGGTTTTTATTTTGAATACTGACTCCTGACTTCTGAATACTGTTTTTGGTCTCCTGAATCCTGAATGCTTTTTTTCTGCCTCCTGCCCTTCACGCTACCAGCCTGAGGAACAAATACACCCCCGGGGCAGTGAAGAGGATGCTATCGAGGACGTCGAGGGTGCCGCCCATGCCGGGGACTGTGCCGCCGGAGTCTTTAACGGTGGCGGCGCGCTTGAAGAAAGATTCGACCAGATCGCCGACAACGGCGCAGACGGACAGAAACAGGCCCAGGGGGATTGCGCGCAGTGGGGTCAGGCCCAGATTGCTGAGCGGATACGCGGAAAACTCCAGCCCCCAGACCAGCAGCGTGCCCACGAGCGTGCCAATGGCCATGCCGCCAAAGACGCCTTCCCAGGATTTGGCGGGGGAAATGCGGGGGATCAGTTTGTGGCGGCCAAACATGGAGCCGATGAGATAAGCGCCGATATCCGTGAACTTGGCCGCAAAAACCGCGTAGAGCAGCAGCCAGCGGCCGGGCCAGTATATGCCGGCAAAGTCGGGGGTGCGCCCGAACAGGATCAGCTTGCCCATGAAGTTCCACAGCAGCCCAATGTAGAGCACGCCAAAGAGCGTCCCGCCGATCGTCTGGAGCGGAGCCGGATTGTGCTTTTGCGGAAACTGGCGCAGGAAAATGCCAATGACGATCAGGAACAGCACGATGGAATCCCAGGAGCCGTCGATGCCGCGATAATAGCCGACGCACCAGGTGACCAGAACGAGTGCGACGCAGCCGAGGATGCCGTAGCGGTTAAAATTGGGGATGTCGGCGGCAGTCATCAGGGCATAGAACTCGAAGGCCATGATGGCGGCGAGGGTCGACAGGATGACGGGCGCGGCGATGTCAGGCATCAGGAAAAAGACACTGAAGAGAACGGCGGCGATTGAGAACCCGCTCAGGAGACGGTGCTTGATGGAAGGTAGACTCACGAGGGGGCTCCAAAGCGGCGACAGCGTCGCGAATAGTCGGCGAGGGCTTCAGCGAAATGCGATTCGCGGAAGTCCGGCCAAAGGGTGTCGGTGAAGTAAAACTCGGTATAGGAAATTTCCCAGAGCAGGAAGTTGCTGAGGCGCAGTTCCCCGCTAGTGCGGATCATCAAATCGGGATCGGGCACATCGGGCAAATAGAGGTGGCGGGCAATCAGCGCTTCGTCAATCTGGTCGGGCTCCAGTTCGCCAGCCTGCACGTTGCGGGCAATGGCGCGGACGGCATCTGCGATTTCGGTGCGCCCACCGTAGCTCAGAGCCAGGATCAGGTGCCCCTTGTCATAGTGCCGAGTGGCATCCATGACGCGGGTGAGTTCGGCGCGGACGGCCTTGGGCAGGTCCGCGATGCGCCCGGTGACTCGCAGGCGCACCTGATTCTCGTGCAGCTCGTGCTCATCCTTTTTCAGGAAGGTCCTCAGCAGGGTCATCAGCCCGCTGACTTCGTCCGGGGGGCG
>JAVEUJ010000018.1:0-26644 GCA_034005635.1 Kiritimatiellia bacterium
TTGCCTTGATTCCAAATCTGCTCTTTGTCATATGGAAACAGGAAACACAGGAAAACAGAAGGAGCTTTGCCTTGATTCCAAATCTGCTCTTTGTCATATACCGCTATGCCAAGCCAATGACCACCGTATGCTTTGCCTTGATTCCAAATCTGCTCTTTGTCATATCTTTTCAAGCCCCTTAGTCAGCGAATACCAGCTTTGCCTTGATTCCAAATCTGCTCTTTGTCATATGGAAACAGGAAACACAGGAAAACAGAAGGAGCTTTGCCTTGATTCCAAATCTGCTCTTTGTCATATCGGGGCGGATCATCATTGCCGTTGATTGACGCTTTGCCTTGATTCCAAATCTGCTCTTTGTCATATTATGGGCAATTCCTGTGGATCGCCCACCAGCTTTGCCTTGATTCCAAATCTGCTCTTTGTCATATGTGGTGCCGAACCATTGTATTCTGCTGATGGCTTTGCCTTGATTCCAAATCTGCTCTTTGTCATATTCTGTTCTTCAAGAAGTTCACCCTGATAAGGCTTTGCCTTGATTCCAAATCTGCTCTTTGTCATATCTTTGGAACTTGTGGTCGGTAGGCTGTTGGCTTTGCCTTGATTCCAAATCTGCTCTTTGTCATATATTGCGCGGGGGAATTGTTTGAGGAATGTGCTTTGCCTTGATTCCAAATCTGCTCTTTGTCATATAGCCCGCAAGTTATCACTTCGCCCCATACTGCTTTGCCTTGATTCCAAATCTGCTCTTTGTCATATAGCAAAGGGCGGGTAAGACGGCAGAGAAAAGCGTATAAGTGACTGACAGAGCTACCAGAACAGAAGTTGCTCCGGGATTTTTTCCGGAGCAATTTCCGTTTTTGGGGCTCCGTGCATGATAAACATTCGTTCCCATTGGGCCTGTGTGACGTATAGGGCGCGGACATGGCCTTCCGGTGGGATGTTGAGCTTGAGCCGGCGCATTTGGGTGTCCATGCGGTTGTGACTGACAAGGGCGCGGGTATAGACGGACCATTGGACCATGATGAACCCTTCGTCCAGCAAGTACTTACGGAAGCCGGTGGCGCGCTTGCGTTGTTCGCGCGACATGACGGGCAGATCGAAGACGACTAGCAGCCAGCCCATTTTGAATTGGTAGCCATCCATGGCACGTAGGTTTCTAGGTTTTGTTCCAGCAGGCACTTGCGGAAAGAATGGATGGAGAGTTCGATGACGGTCTGAACCTGGCGCAGTTGCGCCTTGTAGGGGATGCTATCCTTCAGGAAGGGAACGAGATGGCGCTTAAAAGCCGTATCGAGTTCCATGGGGAGAGGTCGGGTGTTTTGTAGCCAGCTCATGACACGGGCATCCACAAGGGGGCGGAAGGGCTCCATCAGGTCATAGGCGAGCGGCGTGGAGCGCTCGGCGGTGGCATGGCCGATGCCGAAGGTGGGGTCGAGACCGCAGGCAAAGCAGGCCTGGAGCACACGGGCGAGCAGGACAGCATAGCCATAGTCCAAGGCGCAGTTAGATACACCTTCGTGCCGGAGGCGGAGAAAGTCCACATCGCCCAGATATTCGCGGAACACGCCCCAATAGAGGCGGCTGACGGCCGCTTCCTTGTCTGGCCGGCATTCCCGGGACCAGCCTTGAATTTTAGCGATGGCGGGGCTCTCTGGGCACCATGCTTGGGCAAGGCTTTCTTGATTGCGGCACTTGGCGTCGATGGTCTTTTGCCAGGCGGCGGCGAGGAAGTCCTGCGGAACATGCTCCCACACGCGGGTCAGGGCGGTATCGGTGTTGCGCAGGGCGGGGAGCATGATGCACGCAGGCTTGAAGGTCTTGCACAACACCACGCCAATGCCGCGCTCGGCGGCTTCGGTCAGCAACAACATTTCGATTTTTGCCGAGAAGCAACAGACAACAATGGCGGCGATGTCGTCCAAGGGCAGTTGCTGTCGCCCTTCTGCCGTGGTGCAGACCAATTGCCCGTCCACGCAATTCAGTTCGGCTTTGGTGCTCTCTATTGTTACGATGTGGTAGGACATGCGCCGGTCAGCTTCGGTTTTAGAATCTTCATGCCGGAGTTCAAAAGGGTATCCAACCGAACATTGATTTTTGAATCAGTGCTTCCGTTTTCAATTTTCACCTTGTCCGCAGCATTGATGTCCAAACAGATGCCGCCGGCATTGTCCTTGATAGATGCCACGGTCCAGATGCCCTTGAAGCGACCTGCAGTGACTTGAATGAGTGAACCTTTGCGTAAAATGCGGACAGGGCGTCCGCCGTTTTTTTCGCGCAGGGCGCGCAACTGGGGATAAACCTTGAAATGGGGGATGACGGTGGGAATGGGATCGAGCGCACACCCCCAGTTTTCTGTGATTTGAATAGCGCCTTTGATCCTAGCAAGTTTCCCGTCCGGGGCGTCGGGGCCGCCCAGAAGGAGGGTACGCTTTTTCTCGGCGGTCTTGACAAAACGCTTGCCGCTTTCATCATAACGGGCATTTTTTTCCGTGGTCTTTTGGCGGAGTTTTGTGATGACGTCCGCAGCAACGATCCCCCATGTGGTCTGATCCACGACAACTCCGTGCATCTTGGCGGGAATATGACGGACGACACGGCATTCGGCCAGGCGGTCGGAGATCGTCTTGAGGGTTGCAGCGGGCAAGTCCTTGATATCGATATGATTATTTGTGGTAAAAATCAGGAACGGATAACGCGCTTTGAGTAGGCGTTTGTCGCCATCGGACAGGTTTCTTTTAACCAACAAGGGCCAGTCTTCGGGGGCGAAGATAAGCAGGGCGAGACCTTGGGTGACGGCATCCATGGCGTGGTGGAGATGGGTCAACTCGCGGATATCGGCCTTGGTGAGCTTGCGGGGCGGCATATCGTCGCGGCTGGGCTCAGCGGGGACTTCGTCGGCGTTCTTTTTGCGTTTGGGCGACTTGACTTCGCCCCGGGCTGCCTGTTGTAGCCGTGGAACAGCCTTGAAAAGGCATTCATCAATATGGAGTTTTTGCCGAATGAATGCGGTGACGCTGCCGGGGAGGTGTTTGGCATCAATGCCAATGCGCTGTTTGACGAGGCGAATAGCCATTTTGTTCAGGTGGGAGGTTTGGGTCAGGTCGCGCTCGGTGAAATCGGCGTTCCGCTGGTCATAGCGATCCATCAGCATCAACTCAGCCCGCCGCTCGCAACGCCGCCGATCATCGGTTGCGTAGCGATACTGTTTCTGGTGCTTGGCAACAAAGTCTTTGTAGGCCTTTTCCGTGGTGATTTGGATATTGTGGTGGCCGGGAACCTCGTGGCTTTGTTCTTCGCGGATGAATTGCATGGCGGTGCGCTGCCCCTTCATGTCGTTGACGGAGCGGAAGGTCATGGCGCAGGAAGACAGGGCGTCGGAGGGGCGGAGGGAACGGGGAATGATGTGTTCGACTTCTAGCCGATCTCCAAACAAATCTGGATAGCCCAGTGAAGCGCCAGTATACGGACAGATGAAACCCTGGTCTTCCAATATGCGGGCTTTGCGAATTAGGCTGCCCGTGATCGCCACGTTTTCCTTCGAGTCTGCAATCGCTTCTTCCAGACTCTTGACGACGGCGCGAAAGTTGCCCAGTTTCTCGTTAAGTTTCTGCGCGATTTCTTTGGCATTCAGTCCAGAGAATTCCTGCAATTCACGAACCACTTCAACGACGGTTGCGACAACACGCTTTTTGTCGCCGCCGGCATACTCCTCCACCATCTGATCCAACAGGCGCTCAAAAATCAGAAGCCGGTGTCGGACCAGATGATTGTTGGTCTGTTTTTCAAGTGGTTCTTGTGCAAGCCGGTTGCGGATTTTCTCGGTTTCATAGAGGCAGCCGCCCTCCTTCGTGGAGTCCTTTCCCGCCATGCTCTCAGCGAAGGTGTTGGCTAGGATTTCGCGACAGTACGCGGCGCGGCCGGAGGGATAACTAACGGAGAAGCGGCGCGTGGAGAGGTCGGCATCTTTCTTCTTGCCCTTCTTTTGCAGGGTGGCCAGCGCGGCTTGGGCTGGGGCCGTGTCTTGTCCGGCGGTTTCCATGCCTTCCAGCATTTCGCACAGTCGAATTCCTTTCCCGGCAGTAAGTTCTGCCTGGGCTTTCGCCCGGCTTTCAGGGGAAAGATGGGGCCAGACCTCCCGCAAGACTTTGTTGGTGGCCAGAAACTTTTTAACGGGGTCAAGAACGAGGGCCTCTTCCATTTCTTCCGTCAAAAAGTAACTTTCGGTATTGGCGGGAGTGCAGCCCGTTGCGTCTTTCAACGCGGTATTCAGAGTGCGCTTAGTTAAAAATCCTTCGGCCTCGATTCTGGCGTGCAGGGCTTTGCGCTCAGTGGGGAGCAGCGTGCGAATTTGTCCGTCAGCACCGAAAACGGTCAGGTTGTTCATGAGGCGGCCCCAGCGGTAGTGCAGATACTCAGGGCATCTCTTCAGCGGGGTGTTCTTTCCGGTGATTCGGCAGGCGGGAATAATACGGTTGTCGAAACGCGGAACGTATTGACCGAACAGCAAGCCGCCTTTGAACCGGGCCGGCAGTTCAAGACCGGCGGGCGCGGCATTCATCAGCAAAATGTCGCAGAGGGTGCCATCCACCTTGCGCAGTTTCCCGGAATGGGCGGTCAGGATGCGGCGGACTTCCTCTGTCACAATCTCGCGCTTGAAGGCGGCGTTGTTGCCCTTGAAATAGATGCGAGAGGCTTTGATATCGCCCAGCGGGTCCAGACCGAGTTCCTTGCAGACGGTTTCGGCCATGGTGTCGGTCTTGTGCTTTTCCATGAGAGCGTTGGCATTTCCCACCTTCTCTGTGTCCTCGTTATCTTCTGCATCTGCGGCATCGCCCGCCCAAAGGGCGTTTCCGTCATAGCCGCGGTTGTGGGCGTACCAGCGGAGGACACTCCACAATTCCTCCCAAGTGAGTGTTTTCTTTCCAGCGGAGGCCAGAACGCGTGCGGCCAGAAGCCAAGGATAGCTGTTGGGGTTGGCGTCGAGTTGTGCCCGGGAGAGAACGCCGAGTCCGACCAGATAATGTTTAAGGCGGTCAATGCGTGAGCGTCGAGCAGCAATGTTTCTGCGAGACCGGCGGAAGCCGCGCCGGGTGGCGGCCAGGCAGGAATCCTTGGGAAACAAAACCACGCCTGTGCCAAGCAGAGAATGGAAGGCATCCGAGGCGTTTGCAATCTGAAAGGCGGCCCATCCAATGGAGCTGTGTCCGACATCGAATGAAAATGCAATTGGGTCCTGCTGCATGGAAACTCCCGGTTTTTTTGATATTATGATTGACGTATGAACTGCTACAGGAAACAATGCGCATAGTCTAAATTGGAATCAAGACAAAGTTAATTAAGGCAGTTCGGACCTCTACATTGTACGTCAGGATAGAAAGCCTTTAATAAAGACGATCTCAGCTGAGGTCGTCTTTTTTGTACGGCCATAAAAGGGGGCATAAAAGGGAGCAGACAATGAATCCAAGAAGGGGTCCCGGTTTCACAAATCACTGATTGGCTTGGATTGGTTGTTGTTTTTGAACCATTTTGAACCGGTCGATTCCATTTTCAACCGCACGGCATCCGGGCCGCCGTTTCCCGTTCTTTTCGTAGTTTTCTCTTCTCCGTTACTAATTCATGAGTTCTTGAGTTCAGATTCATTTCCGACTCCCCCCATCTTCCCCATCTGTGTAATCAGTGTAATCCGTGGTTGGATTATCTTCTTTGGTTGCGGCTCTGCCCTCTGTGAACCTCTGTGGCCCTCTGTGGTTAAATTGGACCTCGGATCTCTCCCCGTTTCTTTTTAGCGTTTGTGATCCCTTCTGCCATAGCGTGGAAAACTCACAGCGGGACTGGGTTTTCGGGTCAGCGTTTGGGCGGAACGACGGGGGGGGCGACCTGGCTGTCCAGGGACACTGCGCGGTCAGGATTCTTCGTGGGGCGGGGGGAGGGTGCGGGCGCGACGGATGGCGCTGCGTCCGTGCTGCGCGCGGATTTGGTCGACGGCTTGATCGAGGTGTTCCTTGCGGGTGCGGGTCTCGAGCGGCAGATCGAAGAGATCGAGTTGATGGGAGGTATCGGAATCCATCAAGCCGGAAATACCGAATCCGATGAGGCGCACCGGTTGTTCTAGGGGAATCTCCTTGAATAGGGCAGTGGCCATGGCATGGAGATCTTCTTCCAGGCGGGTGGGGCAGGGAAAGGCGCGCTGGCGGGTGAGGGTGCTGAAATCTTTCCAACGGACTTTGAGGCGCCCGGTGGCCGCCAGACGTCCGTCGGCGCGCAGGCGGCGGGCGACATCCTCCACCAGCTCAAAGAGGGTATTGTCGAGCCGTCGGCGGGTGCGTTCATCCAGCATAAACGTATGTTCGCGCGAGATTGATTTTTCACGGAGATCGAGTTCGATTTCACGGGAGTCTTCGCCAAAGGCAAGCGCGCGCAGATGGGCGCCGAGGTGCGCCCCGACTACGCTTTCGAGCAGTGCGGGTGGGGCATCCTGGATATCGCCAATGGTATAGAGCGCGGCACGGTCGAAGGCTTGGTGGGTGACCTTGCCGACGCCCCAGAGGCGGGTGACGGGCAAGGGGCGCAGAAACTCGATGATGCCCGCCCGATCAAAGGGCAGGACAGTCAGGCCGTCGGGCTTTTGGTATTCTGAACCGAGTTTGGCGAGGAATTTGTTGGGGGCTATGCCGATCGAGCAGGTTAGCCCCAGTTCGCGCTGGATATCGCCCTTGATGCGGCGCGCAATTTCTTCGCCGCTGCCGAATAGACGCAGCGAACCGCTGACATCCAAGAAGGCCTCGTCGATGGAGAGGCCTTGGACCAATGGGGTGTAGCGGTCAAAGATGGCAAAGACCTGGTGGGATACCTCCTTGTAGCGCGGCAGGTCGGGCGGGACAAAAATGGCGTGCGGGCAGCGGCGACCGGCATCCTGCGAGGACATGGCGGAATGGATGCCGAAGACGCGGGCTTCGTAGGAGGCGGTGGCAACGACGCCACGCTGATCGGGCTGGGCACCCACCACGACAGGCTTGCCGCGGTAGTCCGGGTGGTCGCGCTGTTCAATGGCGGCGTAGAACGCATCCATATCAACATGCAGAATGATGCGTTTTAAAACGGAGGAGCCGGACACAGCAGCCTCCAAAATTACCAGAGCACCGGTTCGTCGGCTTCGGTGAGCGGGGGCCGCACTGGAGGCAGACGAACGCGCGGGATTAAGCGCAGCGCCGGGGGGGCTGGTGGCGGCGGGGCGACAGCGGCTGGGGCGAGATTTGCCGCAGGAGGCGGGGGTGGGGCTGGCGGCGCTGGCGGCGGCGCGCTGGGGACTGGTGGGGCAGAAGCGGGCGCGGGCGGGGCAGGCGAGACTGAACCCTGCCCGTCGCTCAGATCCAGCACACGCCAGGGCAGCCAATCTACCGGGAGGCCGTCCTTGGATAACTGCGCGCCAACGAACAGACGGGTGGGCGTTCCCAACTGGGCATAGGAAATTCGCAGAATCAGTTCAGTATCGTTACGGGGTAGCCGTTCAACGGCGGTGGCAGGTAACGGGGTCTTCAAGTCGTGGACCGTAATGCCCTGACGCGGGGTGGTCACAATTTCAATCTTGGGCATGTCGCCGAACGGAGAGTCGGCGCGCT
Source organism: Kiritimatiellia bacterium (assembly GCA_034005635.1). Lineage (GTDB taxonomy): Bacteria > Verrucomicrobiota > Kiritimatiellia > CAIQIC01 > Lenti-01 > JAAZFE01. Next base: position 7,620 of record JAVEUJ010000018.1, read on the forward strand.
GGCCAAACAAGTGGACCGTGAGTGTACTGGCCGCCGTCAGCGGTTCGGCACATTCGAACCCCAGTGTCAGATACAGCCCGTCGCCTGACAGGGATTGCTCAATGAAATGGTTGTCGTGCCCGGCGAGGGCTTGGTTTTCAGCGGCATGTTGTTCAAGTAGAGCCGCCCACGGTTCGGAGAGATGCGTGAGTTCTTCTAGCAAGATGTCATCGGGCCGAAAGCGAGACAGATCTTCTTCGGGGATCTTGGCTGAACCGATGCCCTTGGGAAAGGACAAGTCAGAGACGACGCCAAAGAGTTCGGTCTTGCGGACAAACGACTCCAGATAACCCGGGAAGGCTAAAAACTGGGAGTGATGGCGACGGATAGCGGCCAACTTGTTGGTGACTTGGAAGGGCGCCAGACCAAATTCCAGCCATGTGGTGCCGTCGTGCAGAAAATAGGGTGGGGCGGCATGGCGCAGGGGCTGGAAATGGCGCGGTTCGGGCCATTGGGTGAAATGCACGGGGCAGGCCAGAACTTGGGGCGTGACTCCTTCCGCTTCTAGTTCCCCGAGAGCAGCACGGGTAAACAGATACAGCGCACGATGGTCCGCATTGTGGTCTGCGGGATGGGGGACAACCAGCAGTGTGGGCTGGAAGTCGCGCAGCACGTCCATCAAGTCATCGAGAATATCTTCGCTGGCATAGGCGGAGCCGGGGGTGAGGGCGCGTTCGTAGGGAACGGCATTAACACGGGTCAGCGCCGAATGAAAGGGAGGGATATCACGCCAGTGGCGTTGCCAAATTTCATGCGTGCCACCATCCGGGTAGCCTAGAAAAGTAATTTGATTGGTGGAAAGTCCCAACTGGCCAGCGGCGGCGATGGCTTCAATCTGGCGCCGGGGAGCCATGGAGCGCGCCGTGCCGGGAAGGGGGTCGGGATGTTGGCGAGTGAGTAAATAGGGGATTTCATGGTTTTCGCCCATGGTAAAGAAACACACCTGCACCGGCAGGTCGAGGGCGAGGGCCTCTTGGATCAGACCGCCCGCGGCGAGAATATCATCATCGGGATGCGGGGCGAGCACGAGAAGTCGATCGCCATCCCCCAGATGCAAGGGGACCATGGCGGCCTCGGCCCAAAGCACAGGCAGGGCAGCGCTGATCGTTAGTAGAATCAAGGTTCTGCGGTACCAGTTCATGATGCTGATGAACCGGCCTTCCGCGTCATGGTCTGGTGGTCTGATACAACCGGTGATGGACCTCTGAATTCCACAAGGCGCATTCTACTCCTGCTCCCGCCTGCAGGCCAAGGCCAAAGATGCCCATGCAAAACAGGGCTGGTGCCGCCGCGGATGTCCTCTCGCGCGGGGCGAGGACTTTCGGCATGCCCCCCCCCCGCACAGGTCAGTCGTTGAGTTCTGATCGCACGCCGGAATTGGGGCAGTATACTTATTGCAATATCTATACTCTACACATTGCAATAAGTATAGTTCTGCAGCCTGCTCTGTTAATGGGGGGGCGCGGCTCGTGAGTGTGTCCGCGCAGTGATCAGGCCCAGGGATTCGGGCGGACGGCGAGGCGGGCCGCCCAGTCGAGGGCGGCGCGGGTGCTAGCGGGATTGGCTTTGTTTTTCCCTGCTAGATCGAAGGCGGTGCCGTGATCGGGGCTGGTGCGGATGATCGGCAGGCCGAGGGTCAGGTTAACACCGGAATCGAACGACAGCATTTTCAAGGGGGCGAGGCCTTGGTCGTGATACATCGCCACCACGGCATCGTAGGTCCCAGCCAAATGCTGATAGAAAAGACTATCGGCAGGAATCGGGCCAGTGACATTCCATCGTTTGCGGCGGGCGCGAGCGATGGCCGGGGCAATGATTGTTTGTTCTTCGGTGCCGATGGCGCCGCCATCGCCGGCGTGGGGATTGAGTCCGCAGACGCCAATTCGTGCGCGCTCGAATCCCATCCAGGGCAGCGCGAGCGCCAGCATCTCGATGGCCTCAAAGACAACATCAGGCGTGAGGGCAGCGGCGACGTGGCGCAGTGGCAGATGGCGGGTGGCCAGAACGACGCGCAGTTTCTCGCCAAAGAGCATCATGGCATAGCGCGAGGTGGCGGTGAGCTGAGCCAGTAGTTCGGTATGGCCGGGGGCGTTGATTCCCGCTAGTTGAAAGCCTTCCTTGCAGATTGGGGCGGTGACGATGGCATCAAGAGAGCCCTGCTGTGCTGCGGCTGTGGCGGCCAAGATATAGTGGTAGGCCGCGCGGGCGGCATCGGCCCGGATTTTGCCGGGGCGGGCCTTGGGGGCGGGCGCGGGATTGGGGGACCACGTGGCGCAGCGAGGCAGGGGGGCATCCAACGTGAGGATTTCCGGCGGGCATAGGCAGCCGAGTTGGCTGGCCGTTCGTTCCCATATCGTACGGTGGCCAATTAGCACAAGACGGCGCTGGGCGGGGTGGCGTTGGAGCGCCGTGCGAAGGACGACTTCCGGTCCAATACCGTTTGAATCGCCGGCTGTGAGTCCGATGGCGATGGGGGGCATGGCGCGCACCTCAGTCGAACAGATCGTGAGTGAAAAGTTGGACGAAGTATTTGGAGCGCAGGGAGTCGATCCAGATACGGCCAAGGCGTTCGAATTCCGATTGGCGCAGATCGCGTTCGAGATCGGCTGCGGCGTCGGCGAACGGCAGCACATGGGCCGCCTCGCGTTCGAGGAGCTTGACGAGGTAGAGGCTGTCCGCAAGTTCGATGGGCCCTGCCACTGCGCCGGGGCTGAGATCGGCGATCGCGCTGCGGATGCTGGTGTTGAGGGTGGCGGCATCGAACCACTCGGGATCGGCGAGGGTGCCAGGTGCCGTGTCCAAGGTCAGGTCGCCGGCTGTGAGGTGTTGCTGCAGAGTCCGGGCACGCTCCAAGGCGGTTTCCAAAGATTCAGATTTCTCGCGTGCTGGAAGCACTAGGGTGCGCAGGTGGACACGCTCTGGCTGCGCGTAGGTGTCGCGATTGCGGTCGTAGGCCAGTTGGAGGTCCAAGGGGGTGATCAGGATCTTGGCATACACTTCCTGACGCCGCATGTATTGAACGATGAGCTGGTCTTTCATCTGCTTGCGCCATTCACTGAACGTCAGGCGGTCCGCGGCCAATGCCCGCAGAAAAGCCGCGCGGTCGTTATTGAACTGTTCGTGGATAACGGAGTTGATGTGGTCTTCGATGGCGCGGTCGGGCAGTACCCCGCCCTGCGAGTCAAACGCCTGCAGGATGAGTTCAGACTCGACTAGCCGATCGCGGACGGCCTGATATTCCTCGGTCAGGCGCTGACGGAGTTCGGCACCGTCATATTGCGCGACCAGACGTTCTTGCGTTCGTTGCATGGCGGCGAGAACATCGCCCACGGTGATGACCTTGCCATTGACAAGGGCGGCATAGCTGTCGAGCAGCATGCCGGTTTTAGGAGGAGCAGAATAGGCGGCACAGCCGCAGGTCAAAGCCAGGAGCAGGAGGATTCGCTTCATGGGGGGGAATCATAGGGCAAGCGGAGTGGGCTGGCAAGGATGCGGATTGAATAGATTGAGGGGCTAGGGTAAGCTTTTATCTATGAGAAGGTGCGGGTTCAACTGGAGTGTTAGCGCACTGCTGCTAGGGTTGGCGGTGGGTGCGGGGGGGGCGACTATCCCCGTGTACCGCGAGTATTCGTGCCCGATCCAGCTCTATGATGATCGCGGGGGGCGAACGAGTTTCGATGGCGAAGCGCCTGACCGACTGGCTTGGCAGTTGCTGAGAGACACCCAAGCTCAGGATGGTTTGATGGGCCGTGAAGCGCCGTTGGGCTTGGACTTTAAGTCCGGGGAGTCGGTCTTTGGGCTGATGTCGCGGGTATCGGTTGGAGGCCCACAACCGTTGTCGGCACGCGAAGATGGCGATCGGCGCCGTTCCAGCGACAAGGCCTCCGACCGGAACTGGCTGATGCAGAGTCTGTCATTGCCGACCCTGGGAGATAAGGCTAGCAATACCGTCGGAGCGGCCCAGTCTGGGAGTAAAGTTGTGGATACGGGGTGGGGCTGGCTGGCAGACGAAGTGACAGGAGTCGCTGCGGGGGGGGCTGGCCAAACCGCTAATCAAGACTGGACAGATGGCGAGGCCGGGGGGGCCTGGAGTCCGGATATGCGGAATCCATTTACGGGACAATCCGGTGCAGCGACGACCGAACGGGTAGCCGGAATTCCATCTCAGCAAGGTCCCTCCGGGGGGAAAGAATCTCAAGCTCAGGAGCGGTCGGTGGGCTTGGCGCGGGACCCCGTTGGAGGTGGAGCACGCGATGGCTCCCAACCCATGGATTTCGGACAAACAAACCTGAAGCCCGATGGGGTGGCTCCTGCACCCATGAGCCAAACTCGCGAGATGCTATCGGATTTACTAGTCTCGACTAAGACCGACCGAATGCCGTGGCAAGATGCGGCGGATCAGCGCACCGCCCGGGAAAGCCCAATCGGGCTTGGTGGCCGTCCGGTTGGAAGCCAGTCAGCCATCACCAGGACGGAACCATTTTCCCGTGGTGGCGGGGAGTCGTCCTGGTCTTCTCAGCGTAGCCCGATGACCGGTTCCGGTGGGGCGGGCCCCACTGCCCCAGGGAGCGGCGCGGCTCCCGTGTTCCGGGCCAACTGGCAGGGAGGCTGGAATGCGTCACCGTCTCTGGGATCGGGATGGCCGTCCTATGGGGGCAGGGCGAATCCGGTGCCAACGCCTGTTGCGCCTCCCGTGACTCGGGCACCGCCGGTATTTCCGGCCAATGCGGGGATCAAACCTGGCTGGTATTAGGACGCCTCCTCTCTATGCAACCAAGCCGCCTGTGCCAAAAATCGCCATCACGAACGGGACGCAATCGCTTTTGTGGCTTGCTTTTGCTTGCTTTTGCTTGACGAAACACAAAAAACTCTTCAGACTATATGAAGAGTAGTAGGGCTCAAGCTGGTGGCTGAATCTGTCTTTTAGTACTAGCGGCTCCCGAGAGGAAAAATCACAGATGAAACACGTAACCTGGGGCTTGGTGATGGCCACCGGCCGAGCCGAAAAAATTTCGTCGGCCATTGAAACACCCTTTCTCTATTTAAATGACCGACCGGTATTGGCCTATTCGCTGGCGGCCTTCATGCAATGTGCTGAGATTGAGGGCATCATCGTGGTCATCCCGCGCGAACGAGCGGAAAGTGTCCTGGGTCTGGTGCAAATGCTGGGTCTCTCCAAGGTCAAGAAAATCGTGGTGGGTGGCACGCGACGCTCCGTAGCCATGGCGTTGGGCCTCGAACATATGCACGACGACGTGAAATGGGTGTGTGTCCATGATGCCTCGCGCCCGATGGTGACACCGGCGCAAATTACCGAGACGGTCAAGTGCGCCTGGCGGAATGGCTCGGGCGTGATGACCACCGAGATTGGCGATCCCGTGGTGGCGGCAAACCGGAACAGGATCGAGTCGCGGATGGACGGTCGCGCGTGGGCGATTATCTCGCCGCAAGCCTATTCACGCGAGGTGCTCGACACGGTGTATCCCCAGATCGCCAAGAACCGCAAAAATCATGCGGATGACTTAGAGGCGGTCATGTCCGTGGGCGTGGAGCCCCGCCTGATTCCCAGTGCGACGATCTCCCTGCGCATCCAGTCCGCCGATGATTTGGCTCCGGCGTTGGCCTTGATGAAATAATGTACGGGGTCTGCTAATAGAAATATGTAGCGGGGCTAAGGAAATTAGATTGCATTCCAATGTGAAATGGCGCATAACGCGCAACATGGATTGGGCAAGTGAACGGAAAACCCATCTCAAAAATAACAGAAGAAACAAGGAGTAATTGGATATGGTAAAAGCGACAGCAAAGGCGATGACAAAGAGCCAAATCGTGACAGCGGTGGCTGAAAAGGCCGACATCAGCAAAAAGCAGGCGGGCGCGGCGCTGGAAGCCTTGGCGGCGTTGGCGTACAAGAATGCCAAGAACGGCTTCACTCTTCCTGGGTTGGGCAAGTTGGTGCTGGTTAGCCGCAAGGCGCGCATGGGCCGTAACCCCGCCACCGGCGAAACGATCAAGATCGCGGCCAAGAAGGTCGTCAAGTTCCGCGTGGCGAAAGCCGCCAAGGATGCGATCCTGCAGAAGTAACATCATCCCAAGATGATGACAAAGCCGCGGCGAATGCCGCGGCTTTTTGTTGCCCGGGTGTCGTGTGCAGACCGATGCCGGAAGAAGAGTGCGCGCGTACGCCCTGAGGTCGCGACACCGTGTTCCACGCTGTGGATCCCGCAGGCGCGGGACCATAGCAGGGAACATTCAGGAAAAAGTTTTCCATAGCATGGAAAACTCATTGGAATCTGGTAACGTGTAACCATGGTGCATTTCCCCGACAAGGTGACGACGAAGCTGGCCCTGTTGCCGGATCAACCGGGTGTGTATCTGATGCGCAACCGGCAGGGGAAAATCATTTATATTGGCAAGGCGGCCAGCTTGCGTAGCCGGGTGTCATCGTATTTTCGACGTAGTACCTTCGCCAAGGCCGATCCCAAGCTGCGCGGTCTGATTCGCAGCATTGCCGATTTGGACTTTATTGCGCTGAAGTCGGAGGCCGAGGCGACGCTGACAGAGAGCCGGATGATCAAGGACTACCATCCGCGCTACAATGTAGTCATGCGCGACGACAAGCGGTTTCTGCTGCTGCGGGTGAACTTGAACGACCCGTTCCCGCGCTTTGATGCGGTGCGATTGCGCAAAGACGATGGTGCGCGCTACTGGGGGCCTTATGCCTCGTCGGCTGCGGCGTGGGCATCGCTGGAGTTTATTGAAAAACAGTTTGGCCTGCGGCGCTGTTCGCCGCGAGTCCCGGGCCCGGAAGATCATCGTCACTGCCTCGATGATATCGTGCGCTTTTGCTCCGCGCCCTGCATTGGCAAGGTTACGCCGGAGCAGTACCTCGATCGGGTGCAAACGGCCTGTGCCTTTCTCGACGGTGATCGTCGGGAGTACCTCGACAATCTGCGTCAGCAAATGGCCGCGGCAGCTAAAGAGATGAAATTTGAGAGGGCCGCGGCGTTGCGGGACATCTACTTGCTGCTGGTCAAGGGCATCCGCGACAAAGCGCGGGGGCGCAAGAGTCTCCAGTTGAAGCGCGAAGAGACACGCCTGGGGCTGGCCGAATTGCAACAGCGTCTGGGCCTGGCTCGGCCACCCAACCTGATCGAGTGTTATGATATTTCGAATATCTCGGGCACCTTGTCGGTCGCCAGCCGCGTGGTTTCAGTCGAGGGTATTCCTACACCGATGCGCTACCGGATGTACCGCATCAAATCCGTAGTGGGTGCGGATGATCCGGCCTCGATGGCGGAAGTGATCCGGCGGCGTTTTTCGCGCGCGCTGGAGGAGCAGGAGCCGTTGCCAGACTTGGTGCTAGTGGATGGGGGCATCACCCAGTTGCGAGCAACACGGGCGGAACTGGATGCGCTGGGTCTGTCCCACCTGCCGGCGGCAGGGATCGCCAAACAGTTTGAGGAGTTGGTTCATGATCCGGGAAACGAGAGCGCGCCTTTGCGGTTTGCTGCCACTTCGCCAGCACTGCGAGTGCTCCAGCAGATTCGTGATGAGGCGCACCGCTTTGCCCTGACCTATCATCGCAAGCTGCGTACCCAGAAAATTAAGGAATCCATGCTCGACGATATTCCCGGCATTGGAGCGAAGCGCAAGGCCAAGCTGCTCGCCCATTTTGGCTCGGTAGCGCGCTTGCGCCGCGCATCGGTGGAAGAACTTGCAAGCGCGCCGGATATCGGCCCCAAAATGGCCACGCTGATCCACACGATCTTCAACGGCTGACCGAGGCCCCCCATAGGGGACAGTCAGATCCGACAGATCCGACCGAGCCGACGGATTTGAACTCCCCCAACCAACGACCAACGGCTGGCAATTTCGAACAACCCTCACCCCGCCTTAGTTGAATACGACGGTGCGGTTTTTGTAGACCAGAATGCGGTGAGTCAGGTGCGCGTAGATCGCACGGGATAGCACGATCTTTTCGAGATCACGTCCCAAGCGAATAAGGTCCTCAACACCCTGACGATGAGACACGCGGATGACATCCTGTTCGATGATCGGGCCTTCATCGAGGTTGGCGGTGACGTAGTGAGCCGTGGCACCGATGATTTTAACACCGCGATCATGAGCCGCGTGATAGGGCTTGGCACCGGCAAATGCAGGCAGAAACGAGTGATGGATGTTGAGAATGCGGAACGGGAAGACCTCCACAAATGCGGGGCTGAGAATTTGCATGTAGCGCGCGAGAACAATGAAATCTATATTGGCCGAACGCAATATCTGGAGGTGCTGCGCCTCGGCCTCGGCCTTGCGAGAGGGAAGTACTGGGATGTGATGGAACGGGATGCGATGGCGTTCAGCGAGGGAGGCGTGGTCGGCATGATTGGACAGGACCAAAGCAATATCAACCGGCCATTCGTTGCATTCCGTACGGGCTAGGATGTCGTATAGACAATGGCCTTGCCGGGAAACCATCACAGCCATACGTGGGCGGGTAGCGGAGAGATGCAGGCGCCATTCCATCTGTCGGGGTTCGGCAATGGCCGCGAAGGTGGCACCAAAGTTGTCCAGCGGCAGGGTGAACCCCTTCACCTCCCATTCCATCCGCGCAAAGAACACACCATCGACGGTATCTACATACTGGTCCAAGGCGATGATATTGCCGTTGTGGCCGGTGATGAACGACGACAGCGCGGCAACGATCCCACGCTGATCGGGGCAGCTTACTAGGAGAATCGCGGTGGCTACGGAAGAGGGCATGGGGCGGATTAGTCGTGTTGGGGGAATACGGGAGGAGTCCGCGTCGATAGATCAGGGGCCTGGTCCTTGGCCTGTTCGCGGGCAACGAAAGTGGCGACCAGTGGGCGGTGGTCGCTGGCGGTGAGCAAGCGCGCTGATCGCAGGATGCCGGTCTTGGCGAGAATAACTTCGTTGAGCATGCCGCTGTTGGGCAGGATGTAGTCGGTACGCTGATGGGTGTCGGCTTCGGCTCGACGAGTCCAGGCATCACCGGCGTCATCAACTGGCCGCAGGTCGAACAGCAGGGGCTTGCCTTGGTATTCGAGGATTTCACGCAGTACGCGTGAGCCGGGCTCGTCGTTGAAATCACCCAGCACAAGTAAATTGATGTCCGGGTTTTCGGCGAGGGCGGCGCGGATATGGTTGCCTAGCAAGCGGGCTTCATTGCGGCGCATTTCGGCCTGGCCATATTCGTGAAAACGCTTGGATTTGAGGTGGGCAGCGATCAGGCGGAACCGGTAGCCGGGATTGGGCTCGATATCGATGTCGATGAAACCGCGCAGAACGGGGAATTGGGTGGGACCGATGGTGTAACGATCTTCGGTGTGCGGCTGGCGGGCGACAATCGGAAAACGGGACAGAACGCCGAGATGGGTGTTCTGGCCATCGCGGGGGAGATATTCCACGTAGCGGTAGTCCAATCCGGCCGCGCGCAGGCAGTGCTGGAATTCAGCCCAAGCGGCAGCGGGGCCCATGCCTTGGATCGCCAAGATGTCGGGTGCGGCTTGCTGGATGATCTCAACGAGGGCATCGGCTTCGGGCCGGGGGAACGGCTGCGGGTTGTCGCTGGTGTCTTGGGCGTCTTCCAGCGTGTAATGGTTCAGGTTGAAGGTCATGACCGAAAACTCTCCCTTGTCCGGGCGGGGGAGGGCGGCTGATCCCTTGGCGTTCTCTATGGACTCGGGTGCGGTGGAACATCTAGAACACCCGGTGGCCCCCAAGCTGACCGCAACCAGCAGCGTCAGGCACGAGAGGACGACGACAGAGCGCAGCGTGCTCATGAGTTCGCGTCGGCCTTTTTCTTATAGGCTTCTTCGATGCGCTCGGAGATGTCGCGATACTTGATGTCCACGCCGTAAATTTCCTTGAAGAAGCCCAGAGATTCGTCGTCACGGCCCATTTTTTCGGCAAGCAACCCCATCTGGTAGACCACATCCTTTTTGGTTTCATCCATGAGGGTGAGTTCGGCGGCTGCCTTCTGCAGTTGTTCGAAAGCGATATCGAACTGACCTTTCTCGGTGAAGCAGAGGGCGAGATAGTAGAGGGCGCGGGTGCGGCGCTGAGGGTTGCGCTGGGCAAGTTGGAATTCCTCGATGGCCTCGTTATAGTTCTTACGGAGGTAGTGCTGGAAACCGAGTTCGTAGCGGAACTGGAGGTCGTTCGGGTAGCGCTTGACCATCTCAAGAGCGTCTTGGTAGAGAAATTCGTCCTTTTCCTTCTCGATTTGTCTGGCCTGTTCCTCGTTGCCGGCGGCCTTGGCTTCGGCGATAGCGACCTCAAGTTTGCGGACTTTGATTTGCGAGGCCGTGCGTTCGATCTGCGGATCGGAGCGGCCAGCGGCCTTGGTGGCTTCATCGAGCGCCTCGAGGGCTTCATCAAAGCGCTCGGCGCGGACGTAGAGGTCGGCCAGTGCCCGGCGGAAGTTCATATTTTGAGGCTCACGCTCAATATCCAGGAGGCGTGCGGTGATCAGCATGTCAACATCAGCATCTCCCTTGACCGACTTGGCCTGCTGCTCCAAGAGAATGGCTTCTTTCTTGTTTTTGAGCTTGGAGCGGAAGTCGGTCGTGGTGTCGTTCCAGCCCCCGATTTTCATGGTGTCAAGGGCGGCGGCATCCTTCAGGTTCTTGATGGCGGTCTGGTCGTTGGGGAGCAAATCGGCCACGGTGGCATAACAATCTTTGGCGCCACCGGGCTGGTTAATGGCAATGTAGAGGCGGGCGAGCAAGCGCAGAAATTCGACATTTTTGAGGAAGTAGGGCTGTGTGATTTCCAGTGTCTGAACCGCTACTTCAGTCATGCCGGCCGCCTCGGCCGCCTGGGCAAAGAATCTCAAGAAGGGAAAGTTCAAGGGATCGATGTCCAAGAGTTTTTCAGCGGCTTCCAGAGCGGCCTGAGGATTCTTCTTCAACTTGCTCTGACCGCTCATCAGGGTAAAGGCCCCCTTTAGCGACGCAATCTGATGGGTCATGGCGTTGGGCTTTTTGGCCATCATGGCCTTCACCTGTGCAATCCGCAAATTCTTGCGGGCCAACAGAAAAGTGGGTTCCACCGCGATGACCTGCTTGAGCATGTCCAAGGCATAACTGGCATTGCCGCGCTCTAGGGCTGCCATAGCTTTTTCATACAAATCGCGAGTTTTACGGGGGATTTGATCTAGTGTGACTTCTTCCATGGCGGGCTCCTCAAACAATTATATAGCAAATGAATTACGATGCTCGAAGAATAGGCCCGCAAGGAGGGGGCGTCAAACCTGAAAATGCCGCAGCGAAAAAGCGTTACGGCTTTAGAAAGCCGCCCAGGATCTCGAGGCCCTTCTCGACATGCTTGCGATCGGAGGTGGATAATTTGTCGAGAAGGTCCCCGCTGGATTCGGAGGATAGGCCGGAAAGGGCGTTTTTGAGCAAGACATCCAGATCGGGCCGCACCCGTGGCTGGTGCAGGGATCCACGAACACGAAAGGGAATCATCAACCCGCCATCTTCGTAGGGCAGGACATCGGCACGGTTTTTGCCGCCGGTGAGTTGGGCGGTTTCCTCGGGAGATGCCACCACCTTGCCGCTGAGATCGAGGTGGTCGTCGAAGGGGTGCAGAGACCCGGCGATATCGATCCGGTAGCCGGGCATAGCCAAGCGGACATTGTCTAGGGTAGCAGTGCCGTCGCGTAGCGCGAGGGTGGCGGTGGCAGTGGTAAAGCGCGAGGTCGTGGTGGTGGTGGCCGCCTGCTTGGCCTGCGCCACCTTGGTTTGCAGGCGCGGCACAAGCTGCAGCAGGATTGGATTATCGAGCTCCAACCAGACTTGGTCCATCAGCGAGCCGCCAGTGCCGACATTTTGCAAGTTGTCGATGTGGGCCTGAGCCTTGGCGGTCAGCGCCCGAATGGCGGGCGCGGCAACGCCTTGGCCGCTCGCACTGGCTTCCAGGTGAAGTGCACCTGAAATCCCGGCGAACGCATCGCAGCCGTTGGCCGCCAACGCCTGGGCAATCTCCACCTTATCCACCGTCAGCCGGTCGAGCCGATAGGCCAGCGGGCAGGTCAGGAGCTGGACGCTACCGCGTGCGTCGATCAGGCCGCCATAGGCCGCACACTGCGCGGACGGGATATCCGCGGTGCCATCGTGCAGCACAAAAGAGATACTGCCATCTTCAAAGCTGTTTTGCCCGTACACAATTTTTGGAAAGGACACTGTCGCTTGCGCCTGTAGATATTTGAGTGCCAGAGCCAGAGCGGGCGTCTGAGTCAGCGCAATAGTGCCCGGCGGCGGTGCGCATGGCGGCGGCGAAAAATGAAATGATTCCGGCAATTCCACTCCGCCCAGCAGATGAGCGGCGACCGGCAGTGGCAGCGAGACGCTGCCCGTCAGTGTGAATTCCGCTGCAACAGGATGAGTCTCTGTAGCCTCTGCGGTCTGGACGTCTAACTGGAATTTTAGGGTATCGGCGATAGCGCCGTCGACGTTTAACTTAGCCCCCAGGCTCTGGAATGGAAGAGTCTCCGGCGGCAGGAACACGCGTACGTCGGCGAAGTTGCGGATATCAAGTAGCGCCGTGAATTCGGCTGGCCACGCGCTGAGCCGGTCGGCGTAGTCGGCGAAGGCCGGACCGGTCAGCATAAATTGGAATGCCGAAGAATTTCCGATGGCAGCACGACCTTCCACCCGCAGCGGACGATCCGCTGCAAAATCGCGCAGCGTGAAGTTTATATCGGACAGTGTGAAAGACTCCACATCAGCGGTCGCATCCCGGCGGATGAATTCGAAGTTTGCGTCAATAACCTCCACCCAGCGAATGGCCAGCGCCGGTGCGGTGGACTGAGCCTCTGGCCGTGGGGTCGCCGTCGGCCGGTCAGTGCCGCTGGGTGGTGCGCCGGGTTCGCTGGGCGCGGTCGGTTCGCTGGAGGGGGTGGGTAGCAGGTCTGAGAAATTGTAGGTGCCGTCCTCGTTCTGTACGATGCGCAAGGTCGGTCGATCGAAACTCAGCGTCGTGATTTCCTTGTTACGGAAATCTACAGCGGCAGAGAACGCCCGGATAGATGCAAATTCGCTAGCGCCATCCTGTTCCTTGAGGGCGGCATCCCGCACGACGAGGGTGAACGGAAATAATTTGTAGTCGATCCGGCCGTACTCAGCCGGTCGGCCGGTCGTTCGTTGAATGAATCCCGTCGCTGCCGTCTTGAACTTGGGGGTGTTAAGCAGATGTCGTAACGTGAAATGGGCCGTGGCCAATAAAAAAATTGACGTGCCGACGACCCAAAGCAGAAACCAAAGAAACCTTTTCATGTCCTTACCATAGGCCATTCGACCAGTGAGCCCCAAGCGGAATTTACTAAAGCCTGGCGCATCCGTTTCTCCAGATAACCTTAGAATGAATCTGAACTCATGAGAACAGCCATACAGTCGATGGATCGCAGGAAGACCCGAACACAACAATAGACCGAACAGTTTGTATGGGGGGGAAAAGCCTTCCGGGCTACGTGCCTGTAATTCATGAGTTCTTGAGTTCAGATTCGTCTTCTGGTTCATCCCGGGCTTCATACTGTTAAGGATGACCGTTGCGGCGGTGAAGGGGTTGCGCTATTCTAATTAGAAGTACGCGCCTGTAGCTCAGTCGGATAGAGCATGGGATTTCTAATCCCAGGGTCGCAGGTTCGATCCCTGCCAGGCGCGCCAACTTTGAGCAGAGGGGCGGACGGGAACTGAACGCGCTATCCAACGGGACGCCAAGCGTAAGTTAGGCTGTGGACAGGTTCTGTTCTTGTAGAACAGCGCCGTTTTGTAGACTATAGGGCCCATGAATTATACCTCTGAACAATCGCCCGTTCCGCACCGCTGTGAGGTGCCCGCTGAGCTGACGTGGGATCTTACCCCGCTCTATGCCACGCCGGAAGCCTGGGAAGCGGACTTCGCCCGCCTCGATGAGTTGCTTGCGCCGGTGCTGGAGATGCAGGGGCGCCTGGACTCTGCCACCGCGGTCGCAAAATTACTGAATGCAGAGACGGCGCTGGATCGTCTATTGGAAAAATTGCATACCTACGCCCACTTGCGCCATGACGAAGATACAGTGGACGACGCCAATCAGGTGCGTGAGGCGCGCATCCGCGCCCGCTATGCCGAAATTGCTGCGGAGTGTGCGTGGATTACACCCGAGTTGCTGGTTCGCCCTGAGGAAGAACTGCGCACCTGGATGGATGCTCCGGAGTTGAAGGACTGTCGCCGTACTCTGCTAAAGGTCCTGCGCAACAAGCCGCACGTGCTTTCCACGGCGGAGGAAACCCTGCTTGCGCGCAGCGCTGATGTGCTGGCGGCGCCTGAACAAATCTACGGGCTCTTGACCAATGCGGACATGGCGTTTCCGGACATCCCGGGGGCGGATGGCCAGTTGCTGCCGCTGACAGAGGGCTCGTACCGCATTCATCTGGAGAATCCTGACCGCCGTGTGCGCAAGGCCGCGTTTGAAATACTGCTGGGCGGCTACAGCAAACTGCAAAATACGATCGCGTCAACACTGTCGGCTACGATTAAATCACACGTTTTCATGGCGCAGGTGCGCCAGTTTCCCTCGGCCCTCGAAGCCGCCCTGTTTGACGATCAGGTGCCAACCGCGGTCTACGACGGGTTGATTTCCGCGACGCACGAAGCGTTACCGCTTTTCCATCGCTATTTGGACCTGCGCAAACGCGCACTGGGGCTGCCGGATCTGGATATGTACGATCTTTATGCGCCGCTGGTGCCGTCCTGCGCGGTAAAAGTACCGCGGGAAGAAGCACGCGAATGGGTCTTGGCTGCTTGTCAGCCACTGGGCGACGAGTACGGCGCGGCGCTGAAGACGGCTTTTGAGTCGCGCTGGATCGACTGGCCCGAGAACAAGGGAAAGCGCTCGGGGGCCTATTCAAGCGGCTGCTATGACAGCCCGCCCTATCTGCTGCTGAATCACCACGACCGGCTGGATGATGCCTTCACGCTGGCGCACGAACTGGGCCATTCCCTCCATACGTGGATGGCCAACCGCACCCAGCCCCACCGTTTAGCGCAGTATCCGATCTTTCTCGCGGAAATCGCCTCCACCGTGAACGAACTGCTGCTGACCCGCCACCTGCTCGACCGCCAAGCTGGTGAGGCCTTCCGTGCCCATCTGCTGAACCACCTTTGCGATTCTTTCAAGGGCACGGTGTTTCGCCAGGTGATGTTCGCCGAATTTGAGCGCGATCTTTACCGCTGGGAGGAAGACCACACGCCGCTCACCGCAGAATTTCTGTGCAAGCATTATTACGAATTAAACCAAACGTATTACGGTTCCGGCCTGACCACCCATCCGGCTATCGCCGTTGAGTGGGCTCGTATTCCTCACCTCTATTACAATTTCTACGTCTACAAGTACGCCACCAGTTTCTGCGCTGCGCTGATTTTTGCCCGTCGCCTGCGGGCGGGGGAGGGGCTCGATGCCTACCTCGGGCTGTTGCGTGCGGGCAGCAGCCGTGACCCTCTCGAGGCTGTGGCGGCTGCCGGCGTGGACCTGCGTGATGCCAGCGTGTTGCGCGAAGCCTTCGCGGAGTTCGCTATCGTCATTGGCGAACTGGAGTCCGCACTGGCGTTGTCGCAGAAATGAAGGCACGAGCCGTCATTTTGACGGTACTCGACTTCGAGTCCACCGGCACGGTGCGCGGATATTCCGACGAGCCATGGCAGGTGGGCATGGTCGAAGTGCGCGACGGGCGCGTGACGGGTCGCTACTATGAAAGCTATTTGCGAGTAGCCGCCGGGCGCCCATTTAATCCCTATGCCCCCGGGCGCCATGCCGAACTCCGCGACGTGCTGGCCGGCGCCCCTGCGGTGCCCGATCTTTGGCCGGTGTGGAAACCGTGGCTGGAGAACCGGCCCTTAGCCGCTCACAATATCGGCACCGAACGCAAAATGTTGCGCGGGGCCGCGCCCATGCATGAATTCGGACCGTGGATCGATACGCTCCGCTTGGCTCGACGCATACGCCCCGATTTATCAGGCCACTCATTGGCCGACGTCTGTGAGGCGCTCGGGCTTGTGGCTCGCACAAATGAGTTGTGTGGCGGTCGCGAGTGGCATGATGCCCTCTTCGATGCCTTTGCCAGCGCGCTGGTGTTGGAGCATTGCCTCACCTTGCCGGGGTGGGGGGAGGTTAGCATCGAAGCCCTGTCCCATGGCGTTTAAATCCAGACGCGAAACCGAAATAATCTCTCCATCGATGACTACCCTTGTTTTATAAAACAAGTGGATGTCCATATGAGTTAAAATGCGGTGTGTTGCGCATCTTGAGCAAATGTGCCGCAGAAATAATTCAGTCTAACGCCTGTCTTTGCCCTCAAAATATGTCCCATATCCATACTCTTGTTTTATAAAACAAGAGCCTGCCCAACGACATGAAAATGTTGAGCCGGTGTTCACGCTGAGTAAACGGTTACGAGCCATTCAGGAATATTCAGGAATATCCGCTTCACCCCGCGTTGCCAGCAGTTGATTTCCGGGGGCGGGTCGGGTACCGTGATATCCCTTATGACTAACAGGCGAAAAATTGCGGTATTAGTGGGCGATGGCATGGGCGACGAGCCGGTGCAGGAATTGGGCGACAAAACGCCGCTGCAGGTGGCCGATATTCCGTCGACCCGTCGCGTGGCTGGCTTGGGGCAGGTGCTGCTGGTGCATACTGTTCCTGATGGCTTGGCGCCTGGTAGTGACGTGGCCAATATGGGCTTGCTGGGCTACAACGCCCTTGAAAACTATACCGGCCGGGCCGCCATCGAGGCCGCCGGTGCGCGCATTCCCCTGCAATCTAATGATATAGCCTTCCGCACCAACTTGGTTACTGTGGAAGACGACAAGATGCTCGATTATTCCGCGGGCGACATTTCCAGTGCTGAAGCGCACGAGCTGATCGCGGCCTTGAATGAGGCAGTGACTCGTTCCGGTGTAAAATTTTATGGCGGAGTAAGCTACCGTCACTTGCTGATCTGGTCCGACGGCCCGCCCAAGCTGGCCCTGATGCCCCCGCACGAGATCTCAGGTCAACCCGTGGCGGATCATTTGCCGCTGGGTCCGCGCGCTGCTGAGGCGCGCGAACTGATGGAGCTGTCACAGCGTGTATTTGCCGACCATCCTGTCAATCAGGCCCGCGTAGAAAAAGGGTTGAGTCCTGCCACCCAAATTTGGTTGTGGGGTCACGGCAAGGCGATGTCTCTCCAGCCCTATCCCGAGCGTTACGGCCTGAATGGCGGCGTCATCACGGCGGTGGACTTAGTCCGCGGTTTGGCCGAACTATGCGGACTCGAGGTCATCCGGGTGCCGGGCGCCACCGGTTGGATCGACACCGATTACCACGGCAAAGCACAAGCGGCCATCGATTGCCTGCAGCGATCCGATTTTGTCTATGTTCACGTTGAAGCCCCCGACGAATGCGGGCACAAGGGAATGGCGGCGGAGAAGGTCCGGGCCATCGAGAACTTCGACCACCGCGTAGTAGCGCCCGTCTGGGCGGCCTTGGAAGCGGCCGGCGAACCGTATCGGCTGATTGTGTGCACAGACCACCGTACGCCTCTGGCCAAGCGCGGACATACCTCTGATCCGGTGCCCTTCGCCTGGGTGGATGGTCCTCTCGCCCCCGATACCCTCAATAAGGCGGCCCCGTTCGATGAATTCATACCTACGGAAGGCAAGCCCCCGCTGGTGTGCGATCTCATCACGTCCCTCTTGAAATAATTCCGATTCTAACGGGGACGGGGCTGTAGCCGCTCGAAATATTTGCTAACAAGCAGCGCGATCGTTTTGTCATCTCGCCATCCGCTACATGCCCCCAACTACCAGAATATTCTGAGCAGCGGCATCAGCAGCAGCAAAATCACCACCAAGGCAATCCACCACAAGTTGCGATGCAGAGTGCCGCGCACGGGGAACTCATAGCGGCAGATAGGGCAACGGTTTTCGTTGGCGGGAACGTCTACTCCGCAACCGGGACATTCGCGCGTGGGAAACTGGCTATGCGGATCGATATGCATCGCTCGCTAACCTAACGCAAGACGGCCACCCGTCGCAAGGCCGGGGAGGGGGGGGCACTTTTTTCTCGCAGTTGTTGTTCCGCCCGCGGTCTTAAGTATGGGAGGCCGATTTCCTCACGGTCCCTTGTACCCGCCACCACCCGGTCAACTCTGGTGTGCTAGTATTATTCGGCGAGAGGGGGCGAAGGGATTCCGGCACGGCTTTGTTGGCATCGATCCAGGCAATACTGACGCGCTGGAGACGCCGCGGCTGGCGAGTTCCTCCTATCACGCGGTGGGTGGGTAACAGTTGCGGTGTGTCATAGCGGACCAGCAGGCGATTTTTGACCGGATCGATTTTGACGATCACGCCCGTAATTGTAGCAATTCGGTCATAGAGGGTTACGTCGTAGCTGCACCTCATTCCTAGAGTCCAAGTTTCACCGGCCATGCGAAACCTCACTTTCATGGAGCAGCCCGGAAAACCCACGTAGATGCATAGAATCCCAAATGGATTTCACTGTCATGCCATCATTATAGCGCCCGGGAGAGATTGGAACAAGTCCCCAGCAAGAGATGGGTGCATCCCCGTTTCGTTGGTCAATTGACAAAGTAACTGCGCCCCGCTTCCCTTGGAAGGGGCGCAGTCAGTTTGCCAAGGGGTGGGGGCGCGTTTACCATGTCCGGAAAACGGGGTTGCGCTGCCTCGCGCTCCCGCACGCCCATTTCCTGCGCGTTTAGCAGTCCGAACCCACTTAAAACCCGCCCCAACCTCCGAATCCCCTTCTCAATGACCCGATTCGGACCAACTAAACGCGCCACAGGCGCATTCACTCTGCCAAAGGCGCGTTTACTTTGTCCTTTGACCTCCCCGTTTCGTTGACCGAATGGAGCTCACGGGTTTATCTGTTCAGCCTGAAGGCTGTACTACAAACACCACCCCGTTTGTAGTCCACGCTTCAGCGTG
>JAVEUJ010000144.1:0-6134 GCA_034005635.1 Kiritimatiellia bacterium
ACCACGTTGCGTGCCCAAGATTATCGGGTGCAGGTGGATGGGCGGTCTGAGAAAATGGGCGCGAAGATTCGCGATGCTCAGATGCAGAAGATCCCCTACATGATCGTGCTAGGGGGCCGGGAAGTTGAGAACGGAACCATTTCAGTCCGCAGCCGGGTGGCTGGGGATCAGGGCACCATGGCGCTCGACGCGTTCATCACACAACTGGACGCCGAACGGCGCGTGGAATTGAAATAAAATAACCCAGCGGGGCGGCCCCCCACCCCCCCGGTAAACAAGGAGACTGCCATACAAGCACCGTATAACCCGAGAGACCCGCGTAGACGAGATTTTGGAACGCGCATCAACCAGCGGATTCGCGTACCGGAAGTCCGGCTGATTGGCCCGGATAATGAACAGTTGGGCGTTGTGGCCACCTATGAAGCCCAAAATCAGGCCCGCAATGCCGGCCTCGACTTGGTGGAAATTTCGCCGACGGCGCGTCCGCCGGTGTGCCGGATCATGGATTACGGCAAATACCGCTACGACCAGAGCAAGAAAGAAAAGCAGAACAAGCGCAGCACCACCGCGACCAAGGTGAAAGAAATCCAGTTGCACCCCAGTGTGGGCGATCACGATTACGACGTGAAAATGCGCCGTTTGAAAAACTTCTTGGGCGAAGGGCACCGAGTGAAGGTGGCGCTGTTTTTCCGTGGGCGTGAAAATGCGCATAAAGAGCTGGGATTTGTCCTGATGAACAAAGTGTTGGCGGATCTTCAAGGGGTAGGCGTGGTCGAGTCGGCGCCCAAGCTGCTGGGGCGTAATATCCAGATGGTGTTGAACCCGGATCCCAAGGCGCGCCAAGCTGCGAAGACGACTCCGAGCGAGTGAGATTGTAAAAGACGAACGATTCTACTGGACGTTGCGCGCCAAATCCCGTACAAGTCGCCCTCTGTTTGAACCAAAAAAGAAAGAAGGGCCGGACATAAGGTCCGCACCCTGACGCAAGGAACGACGAATCATGGCTGCGAAAGTGAAGAAAAAAACGCGCAAGGCAGTGGCTAAGCGCTTCAAAAAAACGGCAACCGGCAAGATTCTGCACAAGAAGCCGGGGCGGCGCCATTTGGCGTCGTGCAAGACGCGCAAGCAGAAGCGTCGGCTGCGCCAGTCGGTGCAGGCGACCGGTGCCATTGCCAAGGCCCTCTCGATTGAGTTGGGTTCGTAACTGTTATGGAGTAGGAGAAAACCATGCCCAGAACTACTAATTCCCCCGCGAGCCGCAAACGCCGCAAACGCCGTCTTGACCTAGCTAAGGGTTTTTACGGAAGCCGCAGCAAACTTTTCCGCCAAGCCACCGAAGCCGTGGACCGTTCCATGGCGTTGAGCTATGCCCATCGGAAAGAAAAGAAAGGCGATTTCCGTGGTTTGTGGATTGTTCGCCTGTCGGCGGCGTGCAAACTCAATGATGTGAGCTACAGCCGGTTTATTGAAGGCCTGACCAAGGCTGGCATCGAACTGAACCGCAAGATGCTCTCAGAAATCGCGATTCACGATCCGGAAGGATTTGCTGCCATCGCCACCCTGGCCAAGAGCAAGGCTACGATTATCGAAAAGAAATCGTAGGCCATCCGCAAAACGGATGTCATGCGCGCGGGCTGAAGTGCTCGCGCGTTTTTTGGTTGCGAGATTGGGCAGCCGGTTCCACATCAATAGGTGGGCTGGATAGAAAATCCCCCGGGCTTGTCCCGGGGATGGTTAGGTTGACTGCGCAGCCTTAAGCACACCGGGGCAAGCCCGGTGGATGGGCAGCCGATCAACGCAAAGGGACGCAACTGCGACCCAGTGCCAGATTATTTTGCCATGCTCAAAGCTCGGTTCTCCCGACCACAGGGTGTGTCGGGATCGCCCTACCGGAGGCGGGAATATGCGTCATGGGTAGGGCGAACCCTCTCCGGCTTGGCCGCCCGTGGTGGCGTGGGCCGCGGCTGTTTAGAACCGGGACATGGTGAAGATAATATTTTAAATTCCCTAAGAACTGGGGCTTAAACGGTGCTGCAGGGCGGTGGCGATGTCGACGAATGAGTTGGCTTCGGGGAAAAGCCCGGCGGCGGCGACCTCATGCCCAGGGCCAGAGCGCCCGTGAGTGCCGCGGATTTTTTCTGTTTTTTGCGAAGTATGGGGTGGGGGGAACCCAAAGAATAGTTCGCAGGGATCGAAGCCGGGTTTATTGTGGATATCCATGTGCGCGGCATAGTCGGGGGCCTGGCGGGGAGTGGTCCACCACGGATAAGCGAACCAGCGGCCGGGGGCGGCGATGAGCAGTAAATCGCCCGAACGGTCCGCGCAATAGACATCCCGCTCGATTTGGGCCGGGCGGTCGAGAATATCGGCAATGCCGGGTTCCGCGGCGAACAAGTCCCGCACGCGCGGCAGGTGGGCGGGATCAGGGATGTGAACATGGGCGATCTGGTGGTCCACGATGGCGAAAGCGCGAGAGGTGAAAAAATCGGGATAGAGCATGCGGGTGGTTTCGCGGGTATGGAACAAACCGGCACTGCGCAGCAGGCGATTGGGGAAGAGGGCGCCATCGTGCTCCACCACGGATTCAATGGCGTAGTCGCCCACGAGGAGCCAGTCGCGGCCTTGAGCTTCGGCGGTGGCGATCAGAGGTTCAATTTGGGCGAGAGTTTCGGCGAGGGCAGCGGCACTTTTTGGGGAATCGGGGCCAAAGCGTTGCTGGTCATAGTCGAGGGAGGGGAAATAGACAAAGAGGTGATCGGGGGCACCGGGTTGGGCGAGAATCTGTTGGAGGGCTTCGGAAATCCAGCGCCCGACCTTGGCCCGGGCCAGGGGGCCCCAGTAGTGGAAAAGATCAAAACGCCGGCCGAGATCAGCGCAGAGTTCCGCGTAGAGGGTTTCAGGACGGGTATAACAGTCCATGATGATGCCGCCGTGGTGGCGGTGAATGGGCTTGGGCGATATGACGAGATCAACGGATTCGCCAAGGCTCTGCTGGAAAAAAGCCATACCGACGGTTTGTCCGGCGGCCCGGGCGTCGTCCCAGACGCGACGTCCGCGGACGAGCGCAGCAGATTGCTCCCAAAACCAGGGCCGAGCGAGATCATGGTGGAACCAGCCGGATGCTACGATGCCGTGCTGGGACGGGGGGAGGCTCGTGCGTAGCATGGCTTGCGCAGGGCAGGTGAGCGATAGCGGCCCGGGGGCGACCGGGCGAAACGGAATCGAGGTGACGGGCTTGTGCTTTTTGATCAGGTTCCAGCCCAATCCCGCTGCAAGAATCACCAGGGTTTTTCTGGATGCCTGAGTCATGGAATATCGTCCAGAATATCTAGGGTAATTGGCGGTATTTCATGGTTGGCGGCGGCGAGAATGATGTGATGCCATTCACGGAGGGTTCCATCGGGCAGGGGGGTGACCTGCGATGTTTTTTGGAGAAGCCAACCGCGGGGGGCTTCCAGCAGATCGTCGGGCCGGAGGCGCTGGGCGGCATAGAGTGAAGGGATCAACAGGGAAGCATTGGCATGACGCAGGGCGCTGCGTTCGGCGCGGCTGGCAATGGCGACCGCCGAGGCCGTGGCCACCGCCAGTAGAGCACAAAGTCCCAGAGAGGCCAGAACCTCGATGAGGGTGAAACCGACCGACCTTTGATTGGGAAGACGACTCTGCATGTGTGGATTGCGGTTAGTGTCGCATGGCCAAGACGGTGTGGCAAATCTGAATCGGATTTTACCAAAGTTCGGGCGCGCGATAATAACTTCACAGTTTTGTCCTGTGCCTGTTTTGTAGGGGCGTTACGAAACTCTGAGGTCGGGACTGCGGCTAGGCTGCTCCGAAAATGGCGGCGACCTTGGCCCTTGGTTCACAAACAGGGATCGAGCAAGCTCGACCCCTATGTCTCAAACCCTCATCCTACCTGAATTTCGTCGTGCACCCCGATGTCGCGGATGTGGCCTTTTCCTGTCGCCCGGCGTGGGTAAGTGGGTGTAGGGTTGCAGGCATATGTCCAATATTTCCATAGGAACGAAAAGTGGAAAAGAGCGGGCCGTGCGTATGGCCCGCGGGCAGATGATTTTGGCGATACTGGTGCTGGTGCTGGGTCTGGGGGCGACAGCTTGGGTGGCTGTTGCGCAGCATCGCCAGGAGCAGGTTCGGATTGAACGGGAATTCCAACAGGCTGCTGATAAACTTTTTGGACGAACCTTGCGGGACATTCAGTTGTTCATGGAAGTGTTGGACTCGATTCGGCAACTGCACAGTCTGTCGGATCAAGTGACACCAGAGGCGTTCGAAGAGATTGTGCGCAAGGGCATGATCTATCAACGGCGGATCCTCGGGGCCTATGGCTTCGCCCAAAGCATTCCACACGACATGCGGGAGGCCTATGAAGGGCAGGCGGCCAAACGCAGCATTGTCCAAGCGGATGGGCATGGCGGATTTGTCGCGGTGGATGCGCGTTCGCTCTATTATCCGTTGACCTACCAGACGCCGCCTGGAGGATTGGGGATCCCGGAAGGCTATGACTTTATGGCGCGGCAAGAGGATCGCGAAGCGATCGATGCGATGCGGCGCTGGGGGGTGTTTGCTTTGGGGGGCGAACTGGCGGGCAGTCCCACCCGTTCACCAGACGCTCGCGAGCGATATATGTTCGCACCAATTCTCTATCAGGCGGGACCCGGAGTGCAGGAGCTGGCCGGGTTTGCGATTGGCTTGTTCCAGCCGGACCAGATTTTAACCAATGCCCTAGGGGACGGGGCGCGGGGAGTCCAGGCGCGGGTGGAACCTAGTTTGCAAGCCAAGCGCGAAGAGGACCAAGCCTGGCAGTTTGTGCGCTACTTTAGTCTGGCAAACGAGGAATGGCGTTTCGCGGCCGAAGCCGAACCAACCTATTGGGCGGGGGAACGGTCGCGGGCGTCCGAGTGGGTCGCTCTAACGGGGGCGCTTCTATCGTTAGCGGTCGCGGGGGCACTGCTATTGCTGGCCGGCCGGTCGCGGCGGATTGAGACCCTGGTGCGGAAGCGCACCGCCGAGTTAGCCGAGGCCAACCGTCGCTTGGAGGCGCTGATGGAGGAGCGCCGCGAACTAGAAGACGAGATTCTGCGGATCAGCGGGCATGAGAAGGCGCGGATCGGACGAGATCTACATGATTCTCTGGGCCAAAAACTGACCGGGGCGATGTTCCTGTTCAAGGCGTTCCGGCAGCGGGCGGACAGCGGCATGACGCCGGAAGCCGAGCAGATCGCGGTGACGTTGAAGGATGCGGTCAGCCAGGTGCGGCGGATCGCGCGCGGTCTGGCACCGGTGACGTTGACGGAAGACGGACTACCGGATGCCTTGCGTCGGCTGGCCGAGGAAACGACGGCGGTATTCCAAAAAAGTATCGAGTTTTACGCTGAACGGGAGGGACGTCCGCGGGACGCTGCGACAGCCGAGCACTTATATCTGATTGCCCAAGAGGCGCTGCACAATGCCCTCAAACACGGCGAGCCAACCCATGTTGTGCTGACGCTGGACTATGACGAGCGCAGCGGAATTTTGTCGATAGAAGATAACGGACGGGGCATGACGCAGCCAATACCGGATGATCGGGAGGGTGGCAGTGGCCTGCGGATCATGCGCCACCGGGCAGAGGTGTTTGGCGGAACTTTAGACGTAGGACCATCCCCGCTGGGCGGCGTGCGGGTGCGCTGCCGGTTTCCATTGGCCACCGCCTGATACCTGCAATTGGGGAGACAAGCGCAATTATCGGTGTTTATAAACACCGAAACAAAAATCTCAATAACATATAGGAAACTGCCAGAACCGATTGATTATAAAGAAGTAAATGGATTATCGGTGTTTATAAACACCGATATATAATACAATTTTCCCCGTTGATTGCCCAAGACGATCCGGTAAAAGGAGCGGAGCTAAAAGAGGGTGGGGACGTTGAGGGTGTGGCCAACTGTTAGAAGGGGGCGCAACGAAGTCGCTAAGGGGATGGTGCTACATGTTCAAGGACTAGGGCGATGGCGGTCTTGGTGGCGGCAACGCGGATATCTGCGCGTGAGCCGGTGAAGTGGTAGTCGCGCACCCAGGTGCCGGCAGGCGATGCCACCGCAATATAAACCAATCCGACGGGCTTGTCGGGGGTTCCG
>JAVEUJ010000145.1:0-6116 GCA_034005635.1 Kiritimatiellia bacterium
TCCCCGCCCCCCCCCTTCCCCTACCGCCGCCCCGGACGCCCCTTAACCCATTCGCGGATATCCGCCACCGCCGACTTCCACTTACCCGACTGACTGCGTACATCCACAAACGCCCCAAACAAATCCACAAAGATATCCCGCCAGTGCTCCAGATTGATCATCCGCTCCTGGAACCGACTGATAGCGTCCAACGGCCCCTCGCTCTGCGGCAGCTTCAGGCCGCGCACTAGAAACTGGTCGGCCTCAAACCCGAAGGACCATATCGTCTCGTCATCCAGCGCAAAGGTGATCTTCGCTTCCTTTAATTTTTTGCCACTCAGCAGGCAGGTTTTAGCTTCGATACTATTTTCCGGCGCTCCTTTTTTCAGCAATGCCGCATGCGCGCCATTGCCTTCGTGCATGAACGTCAGCGGCCCCTCCAGCAGCACACCCAATTCGCGACCCTCGTTCAGCGCCACGCGTCCATTCTGTGTCTCCGCCTTGAACCACAGCCACGTCAAGAATTCACGCCCCGGCATGGTTTCCATAGCCTCCCCTTCCATATCCGGCGAAAAGCTCAGGCCCAACAGGTCGCGTAAATCCACTTTGTTGTGTTTGGCGCCCAGCACTTCCGGCGTCGCTGACTCCCCGCCGAATCCCAACGTAGACGCCAACGCAGCATTGAACACATCAAGCTGCGCCACCGGTAGCGCGGACACATAAAGATGCGTGGCCCCCGGTTGATAGACAAATGGAATCGCCTTCAGTTGTGGCGGCATGTTGGGCAGCAGGCGTTCCGTTACCCCCTGGCGGATTTCCGCGCGCTGTTTGGCCTTCAGGTAGGGCTTGCCTTCCGCCGCCTGCACTGCCAGCTCCTCCATGCGGCATTCCGCCTGCAGCAGGGCCGCAGGCACCTTGCGCTCCGCCTGTCGCAACGCCAACCGCACCCACCCGGCATGCCGCGCCGTATCCTCGGTAATGTGCGAATCCAGCAGGTGCCGCCCCGTCACCCAGCCTCGCTGCTGGCCCGATCCAATCGAGTCCAGAGGCCCCGCCGCCTCCTGGGCAAACCGGTCCGCCCAGTCCGCAGGAAACGCCCGCGGCAATTCCAACATTCGAAAACTTACCGATCCACGATCAAACGGCATGGCTCATGCTCCTTGAACAAATTCTCAACGCCGCCACCCCGGCAATGCGTCGTGTGTCTATGCCATTCCCCACCCTCCTTTGGCAAGAAACTTGCTGCAAACCAGCCTCAATCACCTCCCTTCATTCCCTTCTATAATTAACAATCATCATTGAAATATTTTGCATATAGTTAATTAAGTGTCTTTTGATAACATCAATAATAGTAATATTATTCGGCTATATATATTAAAAACGATTCCACAGAGTTAATTAACTCTGTGTAAATATTTCAGCAGGAAAAATTTCACTGCCGCGCTCGCTTGTAGATCCTTCAGTCGCCCCCAATCACCCCCCTATCTCCCTTCGCGCCAATAGAAATGACTTGGCAGGCGGCTCAAATCCTCTTATATCTACGCCTCTTTTCAGGCATACACCTATAGAAGGCTGGTTCCCCATGGCATATACCGCATCTGATTTACGCAAGGGTCTCAAAATCGAGATCGATGGCATTCCCTACGAAGTCACTGAATTTCAGTTTGTCAAACCCGGCAAAGGCCAGGCGATGTACAAATGCCGCATCAAAAACATGCTGGTGGGCAATACGATGGAAAAGACGTTCCGCGCCGTCGACAAAATCGACACGCCCAACATTGAGTCCCGAGCCCTGGCCTTTTCCTACCAAGAAGGCGACACCTATGTCTTTATGGACAACAAAACCTTTGAGCAGGTGGAAATCCATCAGGACATCCTCGGTGACCAGCGCTTCTTCCTCCTAGAAGATATCGAGTGCGATGTGCTCTTCCATAATGGCCGCGTCATGACCGTCACCCTCCCCGCGTTCGTGATCAAGGAAATCACCGAGACCGAGCCAGGGGCCCGCGGCGACACCACCACCAATGTGCTCAAACCGGCCAAGATCGATACCGGCTACGAGGTCGGCGTCCCCATCTTCATCAACCAGGGGGACTCCATCCGGATCGACACTCGCACCGGCAAGTACGTGGAACGCGTTAAGCAGGGCTGAGGCTCTCGGGCCTCCCCCAGAACCCTGCCCCTGCCTTGCACCCCCGCCCTGCCGATTCTGACGCCTTGCGCGCGATGGGCCGCATGCTGGAGAAACGTGCCCAGCTCTATGACGCCATTCGCCGGTTCTTCCGCGAACGTGACTTTCTCGAAGTAGATACCCCCGTCCGCCTGCCTGCCAACGCGCCGGAAACAAATATCGACGCCGTTTCCGCCGGGACCGGCTGGCTGCGCACCTCCCCCGAACTCGCCATGAAGCGCCTTCTCGCTGCCGGTCAGGAGAGGCTCGTTCAAATCGGCCCCTGCTTCCGCGATGGCGAGCATGGCCGCTGGCACCATCCCGAATTCATTCTTCTGGAGTGGTATCGCGCCCATGCCGGCTACATCGAGATCTTAGCCGATACCAAGGCGTTACTGGCGACTCTCGCCATGGAGCTATGCGGCACCACCGACATCATCTGGCAGGGTAAACCCCTCTCCCTGGCCCAGGACGTGTGGGAAAAGCGCACGGTTTCCGACGCCTTCATCGAGTACGCCGGGTGGGATCCCGCGCAACAATTTGATCCGGACCGTTTCGACCTCGACTTGGTCACGCGCGTCGAACCCGCCCTGCCGACCGATCACCCCGTTATCCTGATCGACTACCCCGCCCCCCTCGCCGCACTCGCCCGCCGCAAACCAGACGATCCGGCTCGCGCCGAGCGCTGGGAGCTCTATCTCGGCGGCGTTGAAATTGCCAACGCCTACTCCGAACTTACAGACCCCGCTGAACAACACGCCCGCTTTGAGGAAGCCAATGCCCTGCGTCAGAAGCGCGGGGCCCAGCCCTACCCCCTCGACGAACCCTTCCTCGCTGCGCTCGAGCACGTGCCGCCCTCCGGGGGCATTGCGCTGGGTGTCGATCGGCTGTTAATGATCCTGGCCGATGCCGACTCGCTCGACGGTGTTCTGCCTTTCCGCCACGGATGATGGCACCCATCCCTATGCGAAGGGGCCACGGCCAACCAACTTGCCAACGTCACGACATCTCCGGCCGTGCTTTCCTGTTTGCGTTGTGAGCCCGTCTGCCTTATATTTTTTCATCGCACAAGCGCAGGAGTAAATGATGAACAAAGCCGTATCCCAACCTCGCCGCCTTGTGGGCCAAGGCATGGTCCGCGTGGACGCCGACGGCAAGGTCCGAGGACTCACCCGCTATCTTAACGATATTGACTACAAAGGCTTGCTTCATGGCGTCGTGGTGCGTTCGCCGGTCGCGCGCGGGCGATTTAAGGCGCTAGTCCCCGATCCGGCCTTTGACTGGTCGACGGTTGTCGTGGCCACGGCCAAGGACATACCTGGCGAAAACGTCGTTCACATGCATGACCGCACCATGCCGCTGCTAGCCGAAGTTGGCGGTGAACTCCTCTATCGCGGCGAACCGGTTGCCGTGGTCGCAGCCAAAACCCTCGAACTCGCGACCCAGGCCGCCGGCTGCCTCCACGTCGAAGTAGAGGAACTCCCCCCCCTGCTCACCCTGCAGGACGCCATTGCGATCTTCAAGGAAACCCCCGCCAAATTCGATTCCATGCAAGATCAGGACATCGTCAAAGGCGACCTCGCCCAGGGGTTCGCGACCGCTGATGATGTCATCGAAGCCGAATACTGGGCCGGGCACCAAGAACAGCTTTACATCGAAAACCAGGGGTTTGTGGTTTTCCCACAAGCGGATGGATCCATCCTGTGCGAAGGCTCGTTGCAATGCCCCTATTTTCCGGTGCACGAGTTGAACGATCCGCTGCAACTTCCGCCCGAAAAAATTCGCGTCCGCCAAACCCCTGTCGGCGGCGCTTTCGGTGGCAAGGAAGAGTATCCCACCATGCTCATTGGCTATGCGGCCCTCCCGGCGATCAAGTCCGGCAAGCCAGTCAAAATAACCTATGAACGCCACGAGGACATTCTCTTCACCCCCAAGCGCCATCCTGTCTGGGTCCGCTACAAGACCGGCTTCAAGAAGGATGGCACGCTAACCGCCATCGAATGCGACTTCATCCTCGACGGAGGTGCCTACCTAACGATATCCGATGTTGTCATGTTCCGCGGCATCCTCCACTGCGCCTTGGCCTACCGCTGCGACAATATTGTCATCCGCGGACGCGTCGCGCGCACCCATTCTTTCCCATGCGGCGCCTTCCGTGGTTTTGGTGCCCCCCAGGCCATCTGGGGCATGGAATCGCACATCGACGCCATCGCCGCGCGCCTTGGCAAGGCCCCCCACGCCTACCGCCGTCAAATCCATGCTCGTCCCGGTGACGTGACCCCCACCGGCCAGATTCTCTCAAAAGAAAATGGTGCTACCGCCTGCCTCGATCTCGCTCTCCAGCGCTCGAAGTTCGCGGAAAAGCTTAAGAAGGCCTCCCGCGGAAAGTTGCGCAAGGACCAGAAAAAATATTATGGCATCGGGCTGTCTTTCTTCGCCCATGGCGCCGCCTTCACTGGCGACGGCGAATCCAAATTCAAAGCCAAGGGCCGCATGGAACTCGCGTTGCTTGACGACGGCAAGCCCGGCGTCAATATCCGCGTGTCTTCAACTGAAATGGGCCAGGGCGTTCATACCATCTTTACCCAGATTGCGTCCGACGCCCTCGCGCTTGAACCCGCCCGCATCCGCTTCCCCATGGCCGATACCGGGCTGGTGCCCAACTCCGGCCCGACGGTCGCCTCACGCACCACCATGGTCGTCGGCAATGTCGTGCATCGCGCCTCCCAGGATCTAAAAGACCAAATGGAAGAGTTTGCATCACTGCGCTTTTTCCGCGGGGCCAAAACGGTATTAACAAACTCCCAATTCGTCGCCAAGGGCCGCCCCCCCCTGCCCTTCGCCAAGGTCGCCCGGGACATGCTGGCTGAATTGGGCGATGTGAATGGTTTCTTCGAATTCAATTTGCCGCCCGGCACCCAATGGGACCAGGCCACTTTCAAGGGCGACTCTTATCCTGGCTATTCGTGGTCGGCCAATATCGCGGAAATCGAAATTGATCCGCTCACCTGTGAGCTCGAGGTCACCCGCGTCACGGCCGTCGTGGATGTCGGCCGCGTCATCAATCCAATTCTCGCCGCTGGACAGGTGGAAGGCGGCCTGACTCAAGCTCTTGGCTACGCCATTATGGAAAAGATGAAGACCGGCCAAAATGGGCTCTACGATGCCTCGCGCCTCCAAACCTATATTATCCCCACTACGCTCGACACCCCGATCTATGATGTGAAGTTTGTCGAATATCCCTATTCCTTTGCCCCTCCCGGCGGCAAGGGCCTCGGCGAACTGCCCATGGACGGCCTCGCGCCCGCCATCGCCAACGCCGTCGAATCCGCCATCGGCAAGCGTCTGCGCACCATTCCCATCACCCCGGAGGATCTCTTTGCCGCCCTCCACCCGCCCCAAGGAGGCACCCCATGAGCACCATCACGCGTACGTGGAAAGTCAACGGCAAGCCGGTCAAGGTCCGCGCCCCTGCCGGACGCCGCCTGCTGGATTACCTCCGCGAGGATATGGGACTGATCGGGTCCAAGGAAGGCTGCGGCGAAGGCGAATGCGGGGCCTGCACCGTCTTGGTCGATAACGAACCCGTTGTCTCCTGCATCATACCTGTAGGGCAACTTGCCGACGGAGCTGACATTCTGACCATCGAGGGCATAGAGAAGAAACGCGCCGGGCGCCTGCTCCAGCAAGCCTATCTGGAATGCGGCGCCGTTCAGTGCGGTTTTTGCATCCCGGGCATGATCATCAGTTCCTATGCCCTGCTGCTCAAGAACCCCAAGCCCTCCACCCAGGCCATCCGCACCGCCCTCTCCGGCAACCTCTGCCGCTGCACCGGCTATGCTAAAATTATCCAGGCCGTCAAGCTGGCCGCCTCCCGCCTCCCGCCGCCGAAGAAACGGAAATGACTGAGGCCCAACCATGAAAATCACTGAAAAAATAGATATCCGCTTCCCTAAAAATCTGGCTG
>JAVEUJ010000019.1:0-26161 GCA_034005635.1 Kiritimatiellia bacterium
GATCTTCTGCCGGATAAACTGCATCAGTTGAGATGGAAGCTACATCAGAAAGCGAAGAACGAACCCAAGTTTCGCTGTCGATATCGGCAAGAACTGGGATTTCTAAGCCTATGATGAATGGCCTGCAGGAGAGCCGGATGCGGGAAATCTGCACGTCCAGTTCGATGAGGGGGAGTGACGGGAGGGGCGTTGCCTGCAATGGCCGCCCGTCACTCTCTACTCTACCGTTTCCGGCCCTGGTTTATGTCTTGCACCCCGGAGAATACTTAAAGGCTCTTTTGTTTTGTATGCGACATATCCAATGCTTAAGGAGTAGGGGAGTGCCGTCGGAGTATACAATTTCAACGTTCCGGGTGTTGCCGGAATATATTCTAAACTGATTCGCGCAGGCAAAGTGTTTGTTTGCATCTGCCTTCCCAGTGGAGTGACGTATTCTGTTAGTAGGACTTTGTTCTTCAAGACCGCGGAGGGCGCACCGGATGGGATGACGTAGAAGGATAGCGTGCCCGGCAAATCCGGTGGTGAGGTGAATTCCAATGTACCCCAGTCGGTTTCGGTGCCTGCGGTCTGCGAGAACATTTGGATTTCAAAGGGGGCCAGTGTGGAAGGCAGGGGGATGGCTCGAGCATCCGCAGCGATGGTCCAGAGGCGAAGATCTTGAAAGGCATGGGAACGCAGCCAAGGTCGGGCTGCAGCGAGGATTCCGATCGCTAGTAGAAAGGCGAGAAAAATCGAACCGGCGGCCACAAGACTCGGGGCCCAGGAAGCTTTCCGCAGCCGGTCGCGGCGGCGTGCGCTCCAGGCCAGCGGCAATGCTCCCAACATGAATAGGAACGGTTGAATATAGGTCGAATAGCGAGGCGATGTTTCGCCCACCACCACCGTCGCGACACAAAAGATCGCACAGGGAAGAACCAGGACAAGGCGGGTTGTCGAACGCAAGAGGGGAAGCAGCAGTATTCCGCCCCAGATCATCAAGGGAAGCGCCGCCAGCAAATAGGCCGTGCGTGCCCCTTTGGCCAGCAATGCGATGGTTTCCGCGCCATTGTGAACGAGCACCTCTTCGGCACCCGAGGCATGGCCAAGCAAGAAAAATTTCGCCAGTTTTATCGGGAACAGCCGGAACAAAAGGATGCGGGAATTATAATATGCTTGGGAAGCCAGAAGCGAGGCCTGTACGGAATGTTTGTGCTCGCTAGGGGTCAAGACGTCGATCTGTTCATAGGTACCGGAATATTCGCCGCCGGTTTCCGGCATCCAGCCCCGAGCCATGAATGCCACGGTGCCACTCGAAAGGCGGTGGAGGTCGGCTTCATCGACATGGGTAGATAATGGCGACAATAGAATGGACGCGATGGCAAGCGGCCATACAAGCAGCGCGGCACCAAATTGGATGGTCTGCCAGATATTTTGTCGACGGGTGGCCCAGAGCAAAACTAAAACGAGCGAGACCGCCACCGTATAGATTTTATCGAGGCCTCCTTCGAGCCGCAACAGGGTTACGGCCACGCCGGCAAGCAGGGCCAGAACCCAAGACCAAAGAAGACGGCGGTTATTCTGCGACCATTCAGCTAGGATCCATAGGGAGGCAAGGAAATAGAAAGCACCCGGAATATAGTGATTGAGATCGAGGCAGGCAAACCATGAGTAGGGCATTAAACACTGCAAACTGGTCGCCCAAAATGCGACTGGCCGGCTAAACAGGATTTTTGCAATTTGCCAAGTGAGCGCCAACGAAAGAGTGACTAGAAATGCTTGGAAGAATTGCGCGCTACGGACAAAATGATCGCCGGTCCACACCCGGAGGGCGTAATAGAACGGTTGCGCTCGGTGCGTCCAGACAGGATAATCGTAGTTTTGGCTTAATTCACCGAGTGTTTCTTGTGTATAGCCGCTGGTGGAGAGGCGTTCCAGAAAATGGTTGAACATCCAAGCGTCGTTCGACCATTTCCACTGTTTGTCAGCTGCGAGGATGGCGCTGGTCTGGATCAGTAGCGAGGCCCCCAGTACGGCGGGCAGGAAAGCGCGCCGCCCACCGCGTCGATATATCCAGCGCAGTCCTGCAAATCCTGCACCCGCCAGCATCAGGTAGAGGACCGCGCCTGCAAGAATGGTGCCGATGGACGGCTGGGACATCGTATGGACGATGAAATTCCACATTGCCGCACCCTGGGCCAGACCCATCCCGATCAGGATGAAAAGTAAGCCGCAGGTTTGGATCCATGCGGAAAATCGATTGGCGGGCGAACGGAGGAAATTCATGATGGAGTGGATTTTTCTGGGCGATTGACCTGGGCCCAAAGCGCATGGATCGCAGCGAGTTTGTGGCGGGCGTGGGTGTCGGGGGTCCAGTCGCTTTGGCACTCTTTCAGGGCTCGGGCCGCGAGGCGGGCGGCTAGCGCGGAGTCGGCGAGGAGTCGGTTGACGGCGGCGGCCAAGGCCTGGGAGTTGGCGGGTTCGACGAGCAGGGCATTTTCGTTATCGCGCAGATAGTCGGTGGTCCCGATGGAGCGGGTAGCGACAACGGGCTTGCCCATGGCCATGGCTTCGAAAAAGAACACCTGCCCGGTCGAGCGTTCCGCCGGCAGCAGGGGGGCGACGGCCACTGCCGCACGGGAAAGCAGGTCATAGGTTTGTTCCAGCGGAATTTCGCGGAGAATCTCGACATTGACAGGCAGTGGGGATGGGATGTGATCGTACTGACCAGCCACTACCTTGATGGGGGCCGTAATCGATGATGCGGCAGCGAGAAGGGTGGGCAGGTCCCGCAGAGTACGGCCAATGGATATCACCGTTCCATCGTTTTCTTCTCGCAGGCCAGGATTCTCGATGGTCGTGTACATGGGGACAAAACGCAGTTTTATTTCTGGAAGATTGAAGCGGCGGGCAATGAGGGGCACCTCGCCCGAGCTGTTGGTCAGGACGCCGTACGCGCGACGGGCGATCCAGCGGAAGCAGGCGGTTTTCAGCCGCCACAGGGGGCTGGCAGGGCGCGGAAAATCGAGAAACACTTCCGTCATGATCTGCTTGGACGGTTTACGCAGCAGCGCACAGAGCAGGCCGTAGGCCAAGGAGACGCGGGCCCCCATAGTGACGACGACATCGAAATCCGCCCGGCAGCGCAGGAGGCGCAGCGCCTGGCGCAGCGGACACAGGTCGTCGGGCGATTCGTGCTCGCGGCAGATCGTAGTGGTGGCCTCACGCCAGAGGTGGCTTTGCTGGAAGGCCATATTGGTCAGGATGGAGGACGGTCGATTCATTTCCACGGAGAATGAATCAAACCGGTTCTGAAAACAAAGGCAATTTACGGCCTCAAGAATAGAATTGCCGAATCTGTTCGCACACTATCCCCACCTGGGCAAGGGTTAGGTCGTAGTACATGGGCAGGCGCAGGAGGCAGTCGGTGTAGTGATCGGCGTTGGGGAGTTCGCGTCCGTCGTGCTTCTGGGCGTAATAGTGACTTTTGTGAAGAGAGAGATAGTGGAATACGGCCAGGATACCGTACTGCTTCAGGTGAGTGACCAGCGCGGTGCGTTCTTCCAGCGATTTGCAGAGGACATAGAACATATGGGCATTATTGGTGGCGTATTCCGGAATCTTGGGCACAAGGATTTGTTTCTGCGCGACCAGGTCGGCAAGTCCAGCGGCATAGGCGTTCCAAAGTGCCTTGCGCTTGGTTTGGATTTCGTCCAGATGTTCGAGTTGGGCGAACAGGAAGGCCGCGTTAATTTCCGAGGGCAGGAAGGATGAACCCGTGTCTACCCAACCGTATTTGTTCACTTCGCCCCGGAAAAACTCAGCTCGGTTCGTCCCCTTTTCCCAGATGATTTCCGCGCGGTGGACGAAGCATTCGTCGTTGATAATCAGCGCGCCACCCTCGCCGGAGATGATATTCTTCGTCTCATGGAACGAGAAGCAGCCCAAGTGGCCGATACTGCCCAGCGGACGTCCTCTGTAGGTAGCATCGATGGCCTGCGCGGCGTCTTCCACTACCAGGAGGCCATGCCTTTCAGCTAAGGCCATTGCGGCATCCATGTCGCAGGCAACGCCCGCGTAATGCACGACCACCAGCACTTTGGTGCGCGGGGTGATCAGCGCCTCCACCCGGTCCAGATCTAGATTGGGATGGTCCGCCCGACTGTCGGCAAAAATAATCTTGGCTCCTTGGCGCACAAAAGCCAGTGCGGAAGAAACAAAGGTAAACGATGGCACGAGCACTTCGTCTCCGGGGCCGACGTTCGTCAGGATCGCCGCCATTTCCAGCGCATCGGTGCAGCTCGTCGTCAACAGAACTTTTTTAAATCCATAGTGCTGCTCGAGAAATTGCTGACATTTCTGAGTGAACGCCCCGTTGCCGGAGATTTTTCCGGACTCCACCGCTTGGCGGATATAATCGGTTTCCCGGCCAGTGAGGAAGGGCTTGTTAAAAGGGATGGGCTGCATAGGGGGGGGGCTCGCATGGTTGGTCATTTAGGTTGGAGGGTTATGGCGTGAACCACACATGGAAAATATCTATTTCAGAAATCCGCGTGAATCCACAGGTGTCATAGAAATGGCAAGCCCCGCGATTGGACGCCTGAGTGGCCACGTGCAGTTCGGCGATATGGCGTTGAACACAAAAATATTCCGCAGCGGCCATAAGCTGGTGTCCGAGTCCGTGTCCCCTCTGAGCGGCATCCACGGCCAGCAAACCGATCCGAGCAACAGGGCCGGGCTCCACGGTGACTAATCCGAGTGGTTCGGCGGCACTTCCTGCAACATAAACCTGTTTCCCATCATCGCCGCGTAGAGAGGCTGTCAACCATTCCCAATATAAGCGTTCGAATTCCCTCTGTTGAAAGCCGGGATCCAAAAAGAAGCGACTATGGGTCCCACTTTGCAAGGCGAGATGTTCGAGCCGAGGGCTGTTGTCGCGGCACGGGGCAATATGCTTTCCGAAAGTGGTGGCCGCGGGTCCGCCAACCGGTTTGGCATATTCCACCTTCTGTCCCACCGAGCGGGCGCCTGCGTGTTCGATGGCGGTTCGGAAGGAAGCGGCGATGGGCGGCAGAAACAGATAAAGCAATCGGATTTTGCCACAACGGGCCTCTCGCAAGACGGTTTGGATA
This sequence comes from Kiritimatiellia bacterium, assembly GCA_034005635.1. Lineage (GTDB taxonomy): Bacteria > Verrucomicrobiota > Kiritimatiellia > CAIQIC01 > Lenti-01 > JAAZFE01. The sequence continues at coordinate 5,109 of JAVEUJ010000019.1, forward strand.
TCCAGTAGGGAAGGAGTGGCGCGGAACGACGCTGAAGCGACCGGGTAGCCAAAGAATTTGGAATCCCAGTCCCGATGCTCTAAGGTCATACTTCGGTTTCCTCTTGCGTCGGGAAACATCCAAAGCCGATCCGCTCCCGAACGACATAGAGCGGACGGTTTTTGACCTCGTTGAAGACACGCCCGAGGTAGAGGCCCAGCACGCCCAAATTCATAAGGATGACCCCGCCGATGAACCACAAGGATACGATCATGCTGGTCCAACCGGTGACGGGGATACCCAAGAAGAAGTATTTGGCGATGAAATAGAGCGCCACGAGGAACGAGCCCAAAGCCAGCAGGAGGCCGATCGCGATTGAAAGATGAAGAGGTTTGTTGGACTGGGAGATGATGCTTTCGGCTGACAGGCGCAATAACTTGCGGAAATCATAGGATGTTTTGCCGGCAAACCGTTCTGCGTGGACCACATCGACATAGCCGACGGAGAACCCAAGCCAGCGAATGAAGAGGGGAAAGGATCGATTGTGCTCTCGCATCCGGAGGAATTCAGCGATTACCGGGCGTCGAGAGATGCTAAAGTTAGCCACGGTGTTGTCGAAGCGGGCATCGGTAAAATAGTTATAGGCAGCATAAAAACACTTTGAAGACATTCGCTTGAGCCAGAGGTCGTTGCGTCGGAATCGACGGCCAAAGACCACGTCGAAATTTCCATGCTTGGCGGTTTGGAACAGTTTGGCGATTTCCTCGGGCTGGTCCTGAAGATCACAATCCATAACCACGATCCATTCGCCCGCGGCATGCTCCAATCCCGCGGTGATGGCATAATGTTGGCCGAAGTTGCGTGCGAGACGAATGCCTTTGCAGCGAGGTTCGGCCGTGAGGATGCGCACCATGGTTTCCCAGGAACGGTCTGGGCTGGCATCCTCCACCATAATGATTTCAAAATCGGGCGAAATGGAATCCAGCGCGGCCACCAGGCGTCGGCTCAGTTCTTCCACACAGGCTTCGGCCATGTAGACAGGCGTGACGACAGAGAGGAAGGGGCGCGGCTTGTTCATAGCGGCATTTGTCTGGTAAATTGGGGCGAAAATCAAGGGAATTACGTCTGCTTAGCCCAAAAAATACATGGTGCGTGATCTTCCAACGTGCGTCGACGGTCGGAGTGGTGGGGGTGGGGCGAAGTCAGAGGTCGAGGCCCGAGGTCGGAAGTCAGAGAGACAGGTACAAGGTCTAAGGGAATGCATCGGCTGTCATCCCGAGCTTGTCGAGGGATCTTGGCATTATTCCGCAGGTGGGCCGTTGAGATAAAGTCGAAATAGTTCGACTCCGGCGCTATGCGCCTGCGCTCACCATGACGGGGAGGAGTTGTCGGACTGGCGTTAAGGCGCTAAGGCGCGAAGATTATTTTTAGAGGGATGGCTTCCGTGCCGTCTGGGATTGACGAGTACCCGAAAATCTCATCTCGAGGGCGGAGTTCGAGAGAGGCTGGAAATTCCCCGGGTTTGTCCCGGGGATGGTTAGGTTGGCTTCGCCGCTTGAATGGTTGCACGCAGCCTTAAGCACACCGGGACAAGCCTGGTGGATAGGCAGCCGAACTGCGAAAATTGCAAAAATCATGAAAACAAGGCCTCAAACGGTAAAAACCACACAAAAACGAGTTAAAATCGCGGAATGACGGGTATTAGCGAGTTAGGATATTCTCTAGCCGGTATTGAAGATCAAAAAAGCTCGGCTCTCCCGACCACAGGGGGGCGGGATCGCCCCCAAGCCGGGATTTCACGCTGTAGGTAGGGCGAACCCTCTCTGGCTTGGCCGCCCTGTCAGTGGAATGTGAATCCGGCGTTGGGGTGGGGGCTAGTCGACGATGGTTTCGTTCATGGCGTAGAGATAGCGCTTGATCTTGCCGGTAGAGGTCTTGTTGAACTCCTCCCAGCGGATTCGAACCCGGCGGGGGTGCTTGTAGTCGGAGAGAGCAGAGGCCTGCTTCTTGACCTCGGCACGCAGGCGGGCCTCGATCTCTTTTTCGCTAAACTTACGCTTCTCGGACGCTTCCCGGGCGGCAATGCCCTCTTCGTCCGGCACGACAATAACACCGACGTGTTCGCCCACCGACTCGCCGGGATCGCGGTAGCCTAGAACAATGGACTCCAGGATCAACGGGGATTGGTTGATCTGCAACTCGACTTCTTCGGGGTAGATATTTTTACCTTCGCGATTGACAATGAGGGCCTTTTTGCGGCCGGTGATGTAGACGTAGTTGTCCGCATCGATATAGCCGAGGTCGCCGGTGAGGAACCAGCCGTCGCGGAAGACTTCTGCGGTGGCTTCGGGGCTGTTGTAGTAGCCCTTCATGATGTTGGGCCCCTTGGCGGCCAGTTCGCCGACGCCTTCGGCATTGGGCTCGAAGACCATCATTTCAATGTTGGGCAGCACCTTGCCACAGGAGCCGGGGCGGATCGGTTCGTCGAAGGGGGAGAGCGTCAGCACGGGGGCGCACTCGGTCAGGCCATAGCCTTCGCGGGCTTTCAGGCCGACGGACTCAATACCGGCCAGCAGCAGCGGGTCGGCGGGAGCGCCGCCGGAGACCATCAGCCGTAGACGGCCGCCGAGCTTATTGAGAATGCCTTTACGGACAGGCTCGCGGATGCCGAGCTTCCACAGGATGTTGGCCGCCTTGTTGGTGCGGACTCCTGCTTTGAGCTTGGCGTAGACCTTTTCCAGCAGTAGCGGCACGGCCAGCACAATGGTGGGCGAGGCCTCGCGGATGTTGTCGCCGACCGTGCGCAGGCTTTCCACAAAGCTCATCTGGGTGCCAGAGGCAATGGGGGTGACTAGGCAGGCGGTGAAGGCAAAGGAATGGTGGAGCGGCAAGATGACCATGAAGTTGTCATCGGGGAGAATTTCAATGGCGGCATCCAGGGAGGCAAAATTGCCAGTGAAGTTGCCATGAGAGAGCATGGCGCCCTTCTGGCGACCGGTGGTGCCGGAGGTGTAGATGAACGCAGCCGTATCGTCAGCGGTGGGCTGATGGCGGTCATAGGCCGCTCCGTGGCCGCCGGCCTGCTCTTGGTTGCGAGCCAGCAATTCGTCAAAGTCGTGGAGCTGGAGCCCCTTGGTTTTGCCATTGTCGAAGGCGGGGCGTTGCGGACCATACAAAATAAGATGACGCAGGGCGGGGCAGCGCTTGGCGATATCGAGAATGTTGGTGTCGCCATTCGATTCCAGCAGTAGGGCAGCGGCACCGGAATCAGAGAGGATATGAGTGACTTCCTGTTCCTGGAGTTTGGCATCGATGGGGACTGCAATGGCGGCGATGCCGGTGATGGCGTAATGGATGGCGCACCATTCAGGGGAGTTGGGGCCGAGGAGGGCGACCCGGTCGCCGGGGCGGATGTGGCAGTCGCGCACCAGCGCTTCGGCAATGGTGCGCACCTGGTTAAGAAATTGGCGGTACGTCTGGGTTTGCCATGCGCCCAGGCGCTTGAATTTCATCAAGACCTTGTCGCCGTTTTTTTGAGTCGATTGCTCGAGGGTCTCTTTTAATGTCATGTCCGGTCTCCATCAAGGGCGTCGGCGCCCAGGTTCGTGTGCGTGTCTATCCTACAGCGGAAAGGATCGAGGGCATCCATTCCGGTTAAAACCACATTGAGTTGTGGCAAAACGTAAACCTTAGCCCGTTGGTGAGGCGGGTGCAAGGTAAAGCCGGGAAAATATTAGAGAGGGAGGTCGGCGGGGAGCGGGGAGGGGAATCAATATCCAATATTCAATATTCAATTTCCAATGTCCAAGTAAGCGGAACAGCCACCACGGATTTCACTGATTGCACAGATGGGGGGAGGTGGGAGGGGAGGAGGGCGTGGTCTGAGAGCCGGGGTCCGAGATTCGGTGGGGAATCCCCCGGGCTTGTCCCGGGGATGCTTAGGTTGGATGGGCAGCCGAACAGCGCTACTGGGAATCTCGCCACGCCACTCGCGACCCCCTCACCAGATCACCCCGGTGCCAGAAACGATTATGGTCAAGAATGATGCTTGACGGTGGGAGAGGGGGAAGGGCACTATGCGGGGGTTTTACGGTAAGAAAAGCGAAAGTACTATATAATAGGAACGAGTCCAGATGTTCAGCTGGCTTTTAGGTTATTTTTCGAACGATCTCGGCATCGATCTCGGCACGGCCAACACCTTGGTTTACGTCAAGGACAGGGGCATTGTGCTGCGCGAGCCTTCCGTGGTAGCGATCCAACAAGGAACGAGCCGCGTGCTGGCGGTTGGTGAAGAGGCTAAGCGTATGCTGGGCCGCACCCCCGGAAATATTGTTGCTATTCGTCCGATGAAAGCCGGCGTGATCGCGGATTTCGAGGTGACAGAGGCGATGTTGCGCTATTTCATACGGAAAGCGCATAATCGCAAGTGGGTGATCCGTCCGCGGATCATTATTTCTGTCCCCAGTGGCATTACGGAAGTGGAGAAAAGAGCGGTCAAGGACTCCGCCACCCATGCGGGTGCGCGCGAAGTATACTTGATCGAGGAGCCAATGGCCGCGGCGATCGGTGTGGGCCTTCCGGTCCAAGAGCCGGCGGGTAACATGATTGTGGACATGGGAGGGGGCACCACCGAGGTGGCGATCATTTCCCTGGCCGGTATCGTGTTGAGCCGTAGCGTCCGTGTCGGCGGCGATGAGATGGATGAAGCAATTGTCCAGTATATGAAGCGGGTCTATAATTTAATGATCGGCGAGCGAACGGCGGAAGAAATCAAGATTACGGTTGGTTCCGCCTATCCTCTGGGTGAGGAGATGAGCATGGAGGTCAAGGGACGCGACCTGGTCGCGGGCCTGCCTAAAACGCTCACGATCACCTCTGAGGAAATCCGCGAAGCGCTGCAAGAGCCGGTGTCGGCGATCATTGAGGCGATCCGCATCACGTTGGAGCGCTGCCCGCCGGAACTGTCCTCGGACCTAGTGGACCGGGGCATTGTGCTGGCGGGGGGGACCTCGCAATTGCGGGGCATGGACAAATTGCTGGCGGAACAGACCGGTTTGCCGGTGCACGTGGCCGAGGATCCGCTGAGTGCGGTTGCCGAGGGTACGGGCGTCGTGCTGCACGAGCTGAATTTCCTGCGCAAGGTGTCGTCGGGCAACTAGCCCGCGCCCGTCTATCTCAATTCTTTTCCCTTGTCCGGTTGCCGTTGAGGCATGATGCGTAGGATAAGGTCGGAAAGAAAATGAAGGATCGAAGATGGATAGCGCTATGCGCGATCGGATTGGTCGTGCTGGTGACGATGAATCTGCCGGATTCGGCCTCCTCGCGGGTCAAAGGAGCCGTCCGCGACGGTCTTAGCCCTTTACAAGGCGCTTTGCGCGGCGGGGTGCGCGAGATACGCGATATTATCCGCTACGTTCGGGGCATCGGGGATTTGGCACTGGAAAACCGCGCGCTGTCCGAAGAAATCGTCTATTTACGGGGGGAGATGCGCATGGCACGCGAACTGGAGCGTGACAATCAGATGCTGCGCGACCTGCTGGGATTTGTGAAGGGGTTCTCCAAACACCTGGTGTCCTGCGAAGTGATCGGCCGCGACAGCACGGGCTGGTGGCAGACCATCCGGCTGGACAAGGGCGCCGAGGCTGGTGTGGCCGAGGGGCGCGCAGTCATCACCCCGGATGGGCTGATTGGCCGGACGGTGGCGGTGTCGGGACGCACGGCGGATGTCTTGTTATTGTCGGATCCCACGTGCAGGGTATCTGTGCGACTGGTGCGTTCGGGGGTGTTGGGGGTCATGGAGGGGCTGGGAGGCAAGCCGGATGAGCAGCCGGCCTGCCGCATAGATTTTATTTCGCGTACGGCTGACGTTCAAGAAGGTGATGAAGTGGTATCGTCCGGGATGGGCGGAGTATTTCCCAAAGGATTGCTGGTGGGGCGGGTGGTGCGGGTGGAGATGGAATCCTCGGGGCTGTACCAGACGGCATGGATTGATGTGGCGGCCAAACTGGGCCGTTCGGAATATGCCTTTGTGGCGGCAACAGAGGGGGATTTGGCTGCGGCGGCCAAGGGGATGATCGAGGATTTGATCGGGCCGGCGCCAATGGAGTTGGACGGGGAGTCACCATGACGCTGTTATCGCTGCTTTTTTGGCTGATTGCCGGCGGCACGTTGCAAGTGCTGATGCCCGCGTGGCGCCACATGGGCCAACCGTCTTTCCCCTTTGTTCTCGGGGTGGTGTTGTTTGCGGCCCTGACTAAGAAATCCCGCTACTTCGTGGCGGTGGCGCTGCTGGGCGGGCTGTTGGAGGATTCGCTGAGCTTGGCACCGCTGGGCTTTTCGACCTGTGCGTTTCTGGTTGCCGGCAGCGTGGCGGTGTTGTTGCGGATGGATTTCTTTACCTATAAAGCAACCACGATCAGCGTGGTGGGCGCGTTGTGTGCGGCCGTGTCGACTGGCGCCATGGCGGTGCTGCTACAAATGAAGGGGCTGGTGGGGTTGTCGTTGACGGCTATGGCCTGGCGGATGCTGGGATCAGCGGTGCTTGGTGCGATACTGATTCCGGTGCTGTTCGGATTGATGCGGGGTTTGGAGCGGCGCCTGGGCATTGGAGAGGATGCCTGATGTCCCGCAAGTCCGCTAAACCCGAGGTTGGCATTGGGCGATTGCTGTTGCTGTGGGTGGCCATGATCGGCCTCTTCATTGCGCTGGGCTTCCGGCTGTGGAACTTGCAGGTGGCCCAGGGCATGGAATACCAGCGACGGCTGGTGCGCCAGAGCCTGCGGAGTGTTCGCCTGCCGGGTATTCGGGGGCGCATCCGAGATGTACGCGGAGTGGCGCTGGCGGAAAATCGCCCCAGTTTTTGTGTGGCCCTTCATCTGGAAGAGCTCCGGAAACCGGGAGGCCGCTCGCGCACGGTGGATCATGTGATGGACCTGCTCTACCGGATGGCCGAAACCATGGACCGCCCTCTGGAGTTGAGCCCGGCAGACGTGCGCACCCATTTGGGGCGTCGTACGCCGTTGCCACTGGTGGCCTGGCGCGATTTGGATGAAACGGCCGTGGCCCGGTTCGTGGAGCATGCGCATGATTTTTCGGGAGCCGCGCTGACGGTTGAGCCGGTACGGGTCTATCCCCAAGGGGATCTCGGCTGCCATCTGCTGGGGTATGTAGGCCGGGCGGATATCGACCAGTTGCCGGGCGATGGTACCGACCCCGAACGCTTCCACTACTATCTACCCGAAGTGACCGGGCGATCGGGTGTGGAAAAACGTCTGGATGGGGTCCTGCGGGCAAATGCCGGGGGTAAGATCGAAGTCCAGGTAGATGTTGCCGGGTTCAAGTTTGACGAGGTCTCGCGGCGAGAGCCGGGCCAGGGCAGCGATGTGGTGCTGGCGATCGATACGCGTATCCAGCGCGCCGCGGAAGCGATTATCCAGGGGGAAAAGGGTGCCGTGGTGGTGGTGGACCCGCGCAACGGCGATGTGCTGGCCCTTGCCAGTGTACCGGGATTCAATCCCAATGATTTTGTCCCTTCGGTATCGGCTAAGGTGTGGAACCGGTTGTTGAAGGATGAGCGGCGTCCGCTGATTAACCGGGCGACGGCCGGCGAGTACGCGCCGGGCAGCACGTTCAAGCCGGTGACACTGCTGGCGGCCATGGAAAGCGGTAAGATCCGTCCAGATACACGATTTTCCTGTCCCGGCTATTTCGATCTGGGCCGGGCCCGTTTCCGCTGCTGGCAGCATTGGGGTCATGGCAGCCTGGATGCACAGTCCGCCATCCGTTATTCGTGCAACGTCTATTTGTACCATGCCGCGCTGGCCTGCGGGGAGCAGGCGGTACAGGCCATGGCCCGGTCATGCGGGTTCGGGCGCAAAACTGGCATCGGGCTGGATTTCGAACGCGCTGGCCTGGTGCCGGACAATGACTGGAAACGCCGCGCGCGCCAGGATAGTTGGCGCGACGGTGATACGTGCAACATGGCGATTGGGCAGGGGGCCCTGTTGGTAACGCCGCTGCAGTTAGCGATGTTTGCGGCAACCCTCGCCAATGGTGGCACACTGTGGCAACCGCGACTGGTGCGGCAGATTGTACGGGTCGACGGCACGGTGCAAGAGATCGCCGCGGCTCAGGCGTCCGAGGGGCCGCGCTGGTCGCCACCCTTCATTCAGACCGTACGCGAGGGAATGCGCGAGGCCGTCAATGCACCGGATGGTTCTGGAAAGCGCGCGGCACTGCCCGGGGTGATGGTGGCGGCCAAGACCGGCACGGCGGAATACGGGCCCAAGGGGGGGGGGCTCAAGATGACGTGGATGATTGCCTTTGCCCCCTTTGAAAACCCGCGCTATGCCGTGGCAGTGCTGGTTGAAGATGGTGTCAGCGGCGGTACCACGGCCGCCCCGCGAGTGAAGCAGCTTCTGGCTAATGTCTTTCGTGAAGTCGACGGTTTGGAGGGTATGCCACTGCCGTCTCCCGTGGAAGTGCCGACCGAGCTGCCGGTGGAGGAACCGGCATGAAGCGGCGTGTTAAAGCCTGGTGGCGCGTCTGGCTGGCCCAGGACACTCTGGCCTTGTTGATGGCTGCCGCCTTGCTGGCAATGGGGCTGGCTTTTGTTTATAGTGCCTCTTGGCGCGGTGAGGAAACCGGTATTGTTGGCGCCTGGTTTCCGCGTCAAATTTGGTGGGTGGCGTTGGGGGCCGTCACCGCTATGGCGCTGGTGGCGGTGGACTATCGCTTCTGGTTGCGCCATGCTTGGTGGCTCTATGTGGCGTCGCTGGGACTGCTGGTACTGGTGTTAGTGGCGGGAACCCACGTCTATGGCGCGTCCCGCTGGCTGAATATCTTTGGCGTACTGGTGCAACCGTCGGAATTTGCCAAGCTCACCTTGGTGGTGGTGCTCGCGCGCGTGCTGGGCGGCGGTGCCGTTCAACCGCGCTCCTTCAGCCTGATGGTGGTGGCGCTGTTGATTGCCGTGCCGCCCTTCATCTTGATTGTGGTGGAGCCGGATCTGGGAACGGCGGTCGTTTTGGTCCCGACCATCCTCGCCATGTTATTCGCCGCCAGCGTGCCATTTCGCTATCTGGCTGGACTGGGCCTGCTGGGCCTGAGTGGAATCGCAGTTGTGTTCTCGCCGCTGGGACACGTTGTGCTGGGCGACTATCAGCGCGAGCGTATTCTCACTTTTCTGGATCCCTCCCGCGACCCCTTGGGTGCAGGGTGGAATGCGATCCAGTCCGCCATTGCCGTCGGATCCGGCGGCGTGTGGGGCAAAGGATTTTTAAACGGGACGCAAAACGTATTGGGATTTTTACCCCATACGGTTGCACCCAGTGACTTCATCTTCCCGGTGATTGCCGAGGAGAAGGGGTTTGTTGGCGCAAGCGTGCTGCTGCTGGCCTTCGCTGTTCTGCTGACGTGCTACATTCGCACGGCCTGGACGGCGAAGGATCCCGCCGGCAGCCTGCTTGCAACGGGCATTGCCGGCCTGTTCTTCAGCCATGTGTTTGTGAACATCGGAATGACCATCGGCCTGCTGCCGATCACGGGGCTCCCGCTCCCGCTCGTCAGCAGCGGCGGATCGTTCATGGTGAGCACCCTGGCGGGGTTCGGGCTGGTTCAAAGCGTACATGTGCGCCGTACAAGGCGCGAGGTGTCAAATGTTTGAATGGTTGAAAAAAATGGGCAGAAACAAAAAAATGAAGCATGAAATCATCGTCAACGCGGAGAGTCTAGAGACTCGCGTTGCCGTTATGGCCGATGGCCATCTGGAGGAGTTCTTTAGTGAACGCCCGACCGAAGAACGAATCGTGGGCAGCGTCTATAAAGGCCGGATCCAGAACATGGAGGATGGCTTGCAGGCGGCGTTCGTCGACATTGGCATGAAGAAAAATGCCTTTATTCACTACTGGGACATGATTCCAGAGGATGCGGCGCGACTGGAGGCCGAGGAAGGCGTGGCGGCCAACCGCCCGCGCAAGAAAAAGACCCAGCCCGGCGAGATGGCCAAGCAGTTTCCCCCCGGCAGCGAGATCATCGTGCAGGTGACCAAGGGGCCAATTGGTACCAAAGGGCCGCGCGTGACGGCCAACCTGAGTATTCCCGGGCGCTACCTGGTCATGATGCCCGGCAGCAAGCTCAAGGGTGTCTCGCGCAAAATCGAAAACGATCAGGAGCGCGCGCGCTTAAAGAAAGCTCTGGGGCGTTTGCCGATCCCGTCTGGCATCGGGCTGATCATTCGTACCTCCTCCGAGGGTGTACGCGCCACCAGTTTTGCACGCGATCTGCGCGGGCTGTTGGATACGTGGCAAAAAATTGAGGACGGCATCAAAAATAATCCCGCCCCCAGTTGCCTGTATCATGAACCCAATCTGGTCGAGCGAGTGGTGCGCGACTCCCTGACTGAAGACGTGGGCCGCATCGTCATCGATTCGCGCGAGACCTTTGAGCGCATTCGTGAAATGACCGGTCGCATTTCGCGGCGGGTCAAAAATCGCGTCAAACTCTATGACGGCACGGCGCCCGTGTTTGAACATTTTGATGTTGAACGCCAGTTGGAGAACGCCTTCCATCGCAAGGTCTGGCTCAAGTCCGGCGGTTATCTGGTATTCGACGAAACCGAGGCGCTGGTGGCGATCGATGTGAACACCGGCCGCCACAAGGGTGGCAAGACGCAGGAAGAAAGCATTCTGCAGGTCAATATCGAGGCCGCCGCCGAGGTCGCCCGCCAACTCCGGCTGCGCAATATCGGCGGACTGGTAGTGGTTGATTTCATCGACATGAAGTCGCGCAAAAATCAGAATGCCGTCTATCGGGCGCTGAAAGAAGCTCTGCAAACTGATAAGGCCCGCACCAATGTGCTGCCCGTGTCGGCTCTGGGGCTGGTCGAAATGACCCGGCAGCGCATGGAGGAAAGCCTGCGCGCCGCCAATTTTGCGGACTGCCCGTATTGCCATGGCCGCGGCAAGGTGCTCTCCAGCCTCAGCATGAGTGTGCGCATTCAGCGCCGCATTCTGGAGGTCATTAAAAAGAAGCAAAACCAAGGCGATTTCCCCCTGCGGATTGCCGTGAACCCCATGATCATGGAGCGTCTGCGCAAGGAGGACGAACAAGTCCTGATCGACTTGGAAAAGAAATGCGGGACACACCTGACATTTGTCAGTGATGTTAATCTCCATGTCGAAGGCTTCCGCATCACCCACGGCGAAACCGGCGAGATGCTCTACGAGGATCACGAGCAGTAGGGCGCAGGGGTGGGATCTCAATATCCAATGTCCAATATTCAATCTTCAATGTCCAAGGGGAGCTAAATCGCCGAGTGCACTAAGACGCGTGAAGTGTTGTGGGTGCATCTTGGCGACCTTGGCGAGACTATGATTTAAGAGACGGGAGGGAAACCGGTCAACTCGTGGAGCGCTGGGTCTCCGTTGCGTTTTGGCTCCCGACCTCTCCGGTCATGGTGAGCGCTGGCGCGCAGCGCCGAAGTTGAACCATCTCGGCTCTGCCCTAAGGGCTCACCTGCGGGACTATGCCGAGATCCCTCGACAAGTTCGGGATGACAGGCGGCGGGGGGACATTACTCGACCTGAACGAGTGTCCATTCGCCGATTGGCCGTTCCTGAACCCTGTCTCCTGAACCCTGTCCCCTATTCCCGGCTCTGCATCCGTCTTCCTTTGCTGATTGGCGGTTGATTGCTGGGCGGGATACGCTAAAATCCATCCCATGCCAGCTACTAGCCAACGCGTCGGACGCTTTACGGAGTCGGTTATTCGCCGGATGACGCGGGTGGCCATGGAATGCGGCGCGGTCAATCTCTCGCAGGGGTTCCCGGATTTCGATCCGCCTGAAGAGTTGTCTAGCGCGCTTGAGAAAAGTGCTCGCGCGGGTCCCCACCAATACGCCATCACTTGGGGCGCAGCGAATTTTCGGCACGCACTCGCTCGCAAGCAGAGCCGTTTTACGGGGCTGGCGATCGATCCGGAGGCGAACCTCGTCGTCACCTGCGGCAGCACCGAGGCGATGATGGCCGCGATGATGACGGCCTGCAACCCGGGCGACAAGGTGATCGTGTTTTCACCGTTTTATGAGAACTACGTGGCCGACACCATCCTCTCCGGCGCGGAGCCGATGTATGTTCCCCTGCGTCCTCCCGATTTCGCATTCGATCCGGCGGAGTTGCGCCACGCCTTCGAGCAGCGACCCAAGGCGCTCATTCTGTGTAACCCGTCGAACCCAACCGGAAAGGTGTTCACCCGCGACGAGCTCTTACAGATCGCGGCGCTGGCGGAAGAATTCGATACGTTTGTCATTACCGACGAGGTCTACGAGCACATTGTCTATGCTCCGCACCACCACACCTATTTCTCCGCGCTGCCCGGCATGTTCGAGCGGACAGTTTCGTGCAGTTCGCTGTCGAAAACCTATTCTATTACGGGTTGGCGGCTGGGCTATGTGGTCGCCGCTCCTGCCTTTATCAACGGTGCGCGCAAAGTCCACGACTTTCTGACGGTCGGTGCCGCCGCACCTCTGCAGGAGGCGGCTATCGCGGGACTCGAGCTGCCGGATACCTACTACGTAGAACTGGCGGACCTCTATGCGAAGAAGCGCGACTTGTTCCTCGGTGGCCTGCGCGCTGCCGGGCTATCCTTTACGGAGCCTGACGGCGCGTATTACGTGATGGTGGACGTGTCCGAATTTGGGGTAACGAACGACACCGCGTTCTGCGAATGGCTCGCGCGCGAAGTGGGCGTGGCCGCTGTTCCCGGGTCTAGCTTCTTCCACGAGCCGGTGCATCACCTGATCCGCTTCCACTTTGCCAAGCGTGACGACACCCTCACCGAAGCCGTCCGCCGTCTGTCCCGCCTGCGAGAAAAGGCGAAGGGGTTCAACCGGTAGAATGCCATGCCGCCGCACTCCAAGAGGGCATGGTGCCCGTTGAAAAATTCTCATTGTGGAATATTGCGTTTACCAAGGAGGATGCTACCTTGTCCTTAGATGGGCAGAGTGATACTGCATTGGGCAGCCTGCCGCTGGATAGCACCATGCTCCCGTGTGCTCGCAAGGGCCTTGGCATCCAGTAAAATCAGCCCTTGGCAGACATGATGGCGGCAAAAAAAGGAAACAACATGAAATCAGCAATAAAAATGATGGGCTTCGCACTGTTCCTGGCCCTAGTGGCAGGAACAGTTTCCACCTTCGCCCAGACCGCCCTCGTGCCGCCGTCCTCGACCGTTTCCTATCTGAATCCGGGAAGATACCTCATTTTCCAGGGTAGCTATGTGAACGAAAAGGGTGACGCTGAGACTGGGTTGATGAAATTCGATTCTCAGACTGGGCTGGCCTGGATGCTCCGGCCCGTCCCAGATCCCAAACCTGAAATAGGCCTAGAATTCCGCTGGCTGCCGGTTAAAAACTAGCAAATTCTAGGCAATTGCTCGCCGGAAGGCGGCATGATGCGGCGCACGGTACCCAGCGCAGTCCGAGCGGATACCCGGCCGCCGGGGCTGGCGACCCGTCCGATGAGGCTGGCGGCGGCGGTGGTTGGATGCCGGTGCAGGATGCTCAGCGCGGTCTCGGCATCTTCTGGCGCAACCAACAGTACGGCACAGCCCTCGTTGGCGACAAACAGCGGATCGAATCCTAGCAAATCGCAAGCTCCCTTCACGGCCTTGGCCACCGGGATGCTAGTTTCATCGATCTCAAAATCCAGTTGCGCCGCCTGGGCCAGTTCGCACAGGGCCCCGCCCAGTCCGCCGCGCGTCAGGTCCCGGGCACAATGGAGCAGGGGGCCTTTGGTGAACAGTTCCAGCATGGGGCCATGCAGCGAAGCGCAATCGCTGACGACGGGCGGATCAAACGATAACCCATGACGTATCGCCATAACGGCGATGCCGTGGCGGCCGATGTCGCCAGTAAGCAAAATGACATCTCCGCTGCGGATGCCTTCCGGCACGAGGGGCTCGGGCGTGATGATTTCGCCGACGCCGCTGGTGTTGATATAGAGTCCATCACCGTGGGCGCGGTTGATTACCTTGGTGTCGCCCGCCATGATTCGAACTCCTGCGATGTCAGCGGCATGGCGCATGGAGGCCGTCACGCAACGCAGTGTCTCGAGGGTCAGGCCTTCTTCCAGAATAAATCCCGCCGTCAGTGCGACGGGTTTGGCCCCTGCCATCAGCAGGTCGTTGACCGTGCCGTTAATGGCCAGCGAACCGATGTCGCCTCCCGGAAAGAACAGAGGTTGGACCACATAAGAATCGGTTGTAATTGCGGCTCGTCCGCTCGGGATGGAAAAGGGTGTGGCATCGTGGGGCGAAGGTAATGGCGAGCCAAACGCCGGCAGAAAGATGTCGCGAATCAGTGAATGTGTCAGCGTTCCCCCGCCCCCATGGGCAAGGGTGATGGCGTCATAGCGTGGAGTTGGCAGTGGGCAGTCCATGGGATGAACCATCAGAAATATTGGCTCAAGTGGGAAGAAAAATCGTGTTGAGGGCGGCGTGATTGAATGGGCTAAATCACCACCTCGGTGAGTACTCTTGCCCAATATTGATTTGAAAGGGTGGGGTTGAGCTTGCTCGATCCCTGCTCGGACCAAGGGTGAACGTTGCCGCCGTTTCCAGAACAGCCCGGTCGCAGCAAGCTGCGCCCCTACAGGGCCACCGCGCTCAACGAGCGCAGCACCAGGGTGAACAGGGTGGATAGTTTTGTCGCACGTCGAATCGCAAGACCAGCGCGAACGGTTTTCCTGTAGGTGCGCCCGTTGGGCGCGCCGGATCGGGGAGGGATGGATAGCCGCCGCGTTCAGCGTGCGCAACTCCAGAGCGGTTGGGTTCGAAATTGTCGCTTGCCAAGGGGTGGGGGTGGTGGTAGGGTTCGCGCGATTTTTGCTCCGGATTGTGAGCAATCAATTCCAACGGAAACCTAGCACGATGAAAAAAGATATCCATCCCAAATACGACGATGCCACAGTTACTTGCGCGTGTGGTTTTGTGCTCAAAACCCGCTCAACGGTTAAGAGCATGAGCGTGAATACCTGCGCGGCCTGCCATCCCTTTTTTACCGGCCAAGCCAAGTTTATCGATACGGAAGGCCGTGTCGACCGATTCAACAAGCGCTACGGCCGCAAGACTGAAAATTAGCGATCGTCCGAGACGGGTCGGATTGTCCCTGTATAGGGGTGTCCGGCCCGTTTTGTATTTCGCGAGAGCCTCATGGAACTCGACCCCGTCTATCTGAAACAGGTCGCCGCCCGCGCTGAAGAGCTCGAGCAGGCGATGTCTGTACCGGGGGCCGCTTCCAATCCGCGCACATTCAAGGAACTGGTGCGTGAGCATCAGCGCCTGCGTGACCTCATCCGGGCGACGGACGAATTCCACCGCCTACAGCGGCTACTGGAGGAAAACGAGGAATTGCTTTCTGAAAGCGCCAACGATCCTGAGATGCTCGAGATCGCCCGCACCGAGAAAGAGGAGTTGGAGGCGGCGCTACCTTTGGCCGAGCGTCATCTGATGGGGCTCATGCTGCCGCCGGACCCCGATGACAGCCGCAACACGATCCTGGAAATTCGAGCTGGCACCGGTGGCGAGGAAGCGGCGTTGTTTGCCGGCAACCTTTACCACATGTATGTGCACTTTGCGGAGTCTCGCGGCTGGAAAACGGGCGTGATTGATGCCGCCCAATCCGACTTGGGTGGGTACAAGGAAATCATTTTCTCAGTCGAGGGCGAGGATGTCTACAAAACCCTGCGCTATGAAAGCGGCGGCCACCGCGTTCAGCGTGTGCCCGAGACCGAAAGTCAGGGTCGCATCCATACCTCGGCCGCTACGGTGGCCGTTTTGCCAGCCGTCGAAGAGATCAGCGAAGTTGAGATCAAACCCGAGGACCTGCGAATCGATCTGTTCTGTGCCTCCGGTCCTGGCGGACAGAAGGTGAACAAAACCGAGTCGGCGATTCGCCTTACTCATCTGCCGACCGGCTTGGTGGTGGCGTGTCAAGACGAGCGCAGCCAAAATCGTAATCGTGATAAAGCGATGCACGTGCTAGCCTCGCGGCTGTTGGACCTTCAGCGCCAGCAGGACCACGACAAGATGGCCAGCGAGCGTAAAACACAGATTGGCTCCGGCGACCGCAGTGAACGGATTCGCACCTATAATTTTCCTCAAAACCGCCTGACCGACCACCGCATCAATTTGACACTGTATTCGCTCGACCAGATTATGGAAGGGCAGCTCGATGATGTAATCGAGGCCTTGCAGGCGCGCGATATTGAACTGCGCCTGGCCACCCAAATGGGAAAAAAACGTTGATGGCGGATGGGGTGGCGAGTTGGGGAGACCGACTGGATCGGGCTCGCACGCGGCTGACAGGGCAGGGGCTGGAGGAAGCGTCGTCGCGACTACGCTGGCTGGCGGCGCATCTGCTGTCCTGCGGGTTGCTAGAAGTCGAACGCCATGCGGCTGAAATTCCTACGCCGGAACAGGCTCAAAAATTAGCCGACGGCGTCCAGCGCCTAGCGGATGGCGAACCGGTCCAGTATGTTATTGGCGAGACCGATTTCATGGGACTGCGCATCCGCTGCGACCGGCGGGCCTTGATTCCGCGGCCAGAAACGGAACTTGTGGTGCACTACGCAGAGAATATTCTACACACGCTGCCCGGCCGCCCGGTGGTCGTAGACGTCGGCACGGGGACCGGGTGCATTGCGTGCGCCCTGGCCCTGCGCGTACCACAGGCCCAGGTGTGGGCCACGGATTTTTCACCCCAGGCCCTTGAGTTGGCGCGCGAGAATGCACGGGCGCTTGGAGCGGCCGTGGAATTCACGCAAGCCGATTTGCTGAAGGGGCGGGACGCGGCCAGCGTTGATTTAGTCGTCTCCAATCCGCCCTATGTGTCCAGCCACGAGTGTGAGCACCTGCCCCCGCATGTGCGCGATTTTGAGCCTCACCTAGCTCTGGATGGCGGTGTCGACGGCATGCGCGTCATCTCTCGACTTGTGTCGGAGGCCGCGCGTGTTATAGTGCCTCTGGGATGGCTAATTATGGAAATTGGCGATGATCAAGCCGAGGCCGTCCAGGAGATTTTGTGCCCCCAAAACCTGTTCAATCTGGAAACCCTGAAGTCCGACTACGCCGGACAGGTTCGCCTCGCCGTGGCGAGAAGGGTGCCGTCCTAACACACCGCACCACCATGCCCCGCCGCGGGAAGGGCACCTACAGTTTTTTAATTCTAATCCTAGTGGTGGTGGGGGCGACGTTGCAGTGGAATTGGATGAAGCAAGTCCGCCAAGACAAAACAGATGTCATTGTTACGGATGGTTTTGCCGGAAAACTCAGCCGCTGGATGCTGGCTCGTCGTGGAATTCATTTGGATGACCCCGTCAACTGGACCGAAACCGACGCCGAGCGGATTTTGTGTGAATCGTGTGGGGGCATGGGGCGCAGCCTGCGCGAGGACGGCACCATTGGACCGTGTCCTATTTGCCAAGGGGTGGGTTTTCGGATGATCCGCCGATTCAGTCCCGAC
Source organism: Kiritimatiellia bacterium (assembly GCA_034005635.1). Taxonomy (GTDB): domain Bacteria; phylum Verrucomicrobiota; class Kiritimatiellia; order CAIQIC01; family Lenti-01; genus JAAZFE01. The sequence goes on from JAVEUJ010000019.1 coordinate 22,606, forward strand.
GAAAACCTCTGTCCCTTTTGCGTTGGCATGGGCCGGGCGGTTCTGCCCGACACCGGCGAGATTGCCACCTGTCCGCGCTGCGACGGCCGCGGGCTGGTACACACCGCGACACCCGTTGACGAAGCCCCCCTCCCATAACCCATGTTTGACCGCCTATCCAGCCGCCTTCAATCGGTCTTCCGCAATCTGCGCGGATTCGGCACGCTGTCCGAGAAAAACATCCAGGAAGCCCTGCGCGAGGTGCGCCTGGCCCTGCTGGAAGCTGATGTTCATTATGCCACGGCCAAAGCCTTCATCGAGCGTGTCAAAGCCAAGAGTTTGGGTGCGGAGGTGCTCGCCAGTGTCACCCCCGGCCAACAGATTATCAAGGCCATCCATGATGAATTGGTGGAGCTGCTCGGTGGCGTTCAGCGGGATTTTGATCTAACCTCGATTCCGAGCAAAGTCATGCTGCTGGGGCTGCATGGCTCTGGCAAAACCACCACGAGCGGCAAACTCGCCCACCTATGGAAGCGTCAGGGCAAGAAAGTCCTGCTGGTCGCCTGTGACATTCGCCGTCCTGCGGCTGTCGAGCAGCTTGAGCTGCTGGCCCAGCAGGCGGGAGCGGGCATTCTGAAGCCGCAACCCGGCGAAAGCGTCCCGGATTTGGGCCGTCGCGCATTCAAATTTGCCCGCGAGAATTATTACGATATCATCCTGTACGACACCGGCGGTCGCTTTCAAATTGATGACGACCTTGTCACCGAACTCAAAGGGTTGCGCGCCGCCACCACGCCGCAGAACGTGGTGCTTGTTCTCGATGCGGCCATCGGCCAGGAATCAGTCAATGTCGCCAAGACCTTCCACGATGCCCTAGGCCTGACCGGATTGATTTTGACCAAGCTCGATGGCGACGCCCGCGGCGGCGCCGCGCTCTCCGTGGTATCCGTCACCGGCTGTCCCGTCCTGCGCATCGGCACCGGCGAACGCCCCGAGGATCTCGAGCCGTTCCATCCCGACCGCATGGCCTCGCGCATCCTAGGCATGGGCGACGTTGTCAGTCTGGTCGAGAAGGTCCAGGAAACCATCGATGTCGAAGAAGCGGGGCGCATGCAGGACAAGCTGCGCAGTCGCCAAGGGTTGGATTTCAACGATTTTCTGTCTCAAATGCGCCAGCTCAAAAAGATGGGGCCGATGGGCAAGCTGCTTGAGATGATTCCGGGTGCCGGGGCGATGGCCGGCGATCTGCGCAACCGGATCGAGGATGATTCGGGGCGTCAGATGAAAAAAACTGAGGCGCTGATTCTGAGTATGACCCCCCGCGAGCGCCGCCATCCGGACCTCATTAATGCCAGCCGACGCAAGCGCATTGCTCGCGGCAGCGGGCTACAGGTCAGCGATCTGAACGAGCTGTTGCGGAGCTTCCGCCAAGCGCAAAAAATGACGAAAAAAATGAAACAGATGCAAAAAAGGTTGCCTAAGGGCGGTCTTTTCGGCTAAAACCTTCACCCTACTCATCAAGACCCGGGAACTCACACTGGTCTGGCCGCGCCCGGGGTGGCACTATCAAGGAATACAAAAGGAACCGACATGTCAGTTAAAATACGTCTCCGCAGAATGGGCGCCAACAAGAAGCCTTTTTTCCGCATAGTGGCTGCGGATGTTCGCAGCGCCAACGCGGGCAACTTTCTCGAAGAGCTGGGGTGGTATGATCCCCGCAAAAAGACCGACAACTACAAGCTCGATGTCGCTAAGACCGAGGCCTGGATTGCCAAGGGCGCTCAACCTAGCGGTACCGTTGCCGCGCTGCTGAAAAAGAGCCGCGCCACACAATAGAACGGACGCCATTCGCGTCCGTTTCCCCCATCCCCTTCCCCTTCCTCCTCTTCCCCCTTCGAGGTTTTTCATGAAAGAATTAATTGAATACGTCGTTAAGACGCTGATAGACCATCCCGACGATCTGCGCATTGCTGAAATTGAAGGTGAGCGCACTATCGTGTTTGAATTGCGCTGCCACCCTGACGATGTTGGCAAAGTAATTGGCAAAAGCGGTAAAACCGTCGGTGCGCTGCGCACCCTGCTCAGCACGGTCGCTGCCCGGCAAAACCGCCGCGCTATGCTCGAAGTAGTTGAATAGGCTGCCACCACCAATGGCCACTGTGCCGTTGCGGATCGATATCCTGACCATCTTTCCCCGAATGCTTGACGGCATTCTGGGCGAGAGCATGCTCAAGCGCGCACAAGCGGCCGGCCTGGTCCAAATTCGTTGCGTTAATCTGCGCGACTACGCGACCGGGGTGCACCTGTCTACCGATGACCGCCCCTATGGCGGCGGTCCCGGCATGGTGATGACGCCCGAGCCGGTCTTTAGGGCCGTGGAGGCCCTGCGTGGTCCGGATACACAGGTCCTGCTGATGACCCCGCAAGGCACGCCCTTCAAGCAAGCCATCGCCATGGAACTCTCCCAGCAAGCGCATTTGTTGATTCTCTGCGGGCACTACGAAGGTGTCGACGAACGCATCCGCGAGGCCCTTGTGGATCGGGAAATTTCCATTGGCGACTATGTGTTGACCAACGGCGTTATTGCCGCGGCGATCGTCACCGATGCGATTGTACGCCTGTTGCCGGGCGCTCTGGGCGGGGAGGGGGCCGCCGATGATGAATCCTTTACCACCGGCCGCCTTGAATATCCCCAGTACACCCGCCCGCCTGTCTTTCGCGACATGAGCGTCCCCGAGATTCTACTCAGTGGGAACCATGGCGAAATCGCCAAGTGGCGGCTCCAGCAGTCCATTGCCCGCACTCAAAAGCGGCGGCCCGATCTGCCCACTTGAGTCGTGTTGGTTGATGGTGGATGGTTGTGGGGGGCGTGGGTTGTTTAGCCGTCACCCCCGTAGCGTGGATCTCCCGATCCGCGCGGCTGTTCGTTTGCCCCAACAGATCCGGCCGATCCGATCGATCGGTCTGACCAGTCCAATTTGTACTACAATCCTTCAAAACCGCGTTTTTAATACACGTTTCTCATATTGATAGCTCCATAACTCATTCTTTGACAATTAGTAATAGAGTAATAATTGCAACCCCAACTTTCGGTCTTTTCCTTAAACTCAGATCGGTGAGAGTAATAGCCAGCTACGGATATCGCTGATTTCACGGATAGGAAGATGGGGAGGGGAATCGTCTCACGCCAAGACGCAAAGATGCCAAGGAGGGGATACTGTTCACTATTCAAATATTTTAAGATTGGTTTCACTGGCGTCTTGTGTAAATCCGACTGATTGATCTGTTCATGAGTTCTTGAGTTCAGATTCATTTTCCTCTTTGTCCTCCTTTTCCCAATCTGTGAAATCGGTGTAATCCGTGGTGGTCTTAATCCCTTTGGTTGCGGCTATGCCGCGCTGTGCAATCAGTGTAACTCGTGGTTCGGCTGTTCCAGAACCCAGAACCCTATTTCCCCCTTTCCGCCCCTTTTTTTCATCCAGGGTGCAGGACAGTAAAGTTACAACAGGGTATGGGTCAGGCGGCCTTCTGCTGCTTCCAATAGAGGTCAAACAGGTTGCCGAGGATTGCGCAGCGA
>JAVEUJ010000020.1:0-25972 GCA_034005635.1 Kiritimatiellia bacterium
CCCTCTCCCCTCCCTCTTTTCCTCTCCCCCTCTGTGCCCCTCGGTGGCCCTCTGTGGTTAAACCGGCTTTCTTCCTGCTTTCCTGCTGTTTCCTGTTTTTCTGCTAAATTCCCCCTCCGCTCCCTGCCCCTTTGCGCCTTCGCGTCTTGGCGGGAGACCGGCTGGTTAATCTGTTCATGAGTGCTTGAGTTCAGATTCATTCCCGGCTCCCCCCACCTTCCCCCATTCGTGTCCATCAGTGTAATCCGTGGTTGTCTTATCTTGTTTGGTTGCGGCTATGCCGCGCTGTGGCCCTCTGTGGTTTGTCCTCGGCTGTATCATGTACGGATCGGCACAACTAACGACCCACAACCAACGATTCCTCACCCCCGCAGGAAGCACCGCAGCGTTTCCACACCCGCCTGGAGGGATTCCACCGCGATGAACTCAGCCGTGGTATGCGCCTGGGCAATGTCTCCGGGTCCCCAGACAAGCGTTTGACCACATACCGGGGCCAACACACCGGCATCGCTGCACCAGGCCGCCGTAACAGTTGCTGGTTCCACGCCTGCGGCCGCCAGCGCCGCACTTAATCGTCGCGGGAGTTCCGCATCTGCTGCGGTATGAAACGCACGGCCTTCCTTCATTAGTGTGAACTCGACGCCGCCGGGAATGTCCGCTACCCGCCGCCGCAGATCCTCCAGAATGGCGGCGCAGCTTTCACCGGGCAGAAAACGGCGGTCCACCTGGATCTCGCAATGGTCAGGGACAATATTCGTCCCCGTGCCACCCGCGATGGTGCCCAACGAGACCGTAGGCGCACCTAGATCAGGCATGGTGAAGCGAGTCGCGGCCTGTGTCGTCGCTTCTTCGATAGCCCGCCACACCGCCGGCATTTTGAAGATAGCGTTATCGCCGCGAGTCGGATCCGAACCGTGGGCAGCGCATCCGCGGGTGGCCGCTTTGAACCAACAAGCGCCCTTGTGGGCATGAACAATCTGCAGTCCTGTGGGCTCTAGCACCACGCATTCATCGGCACGAATGCCTGCCGTCACCGCTTCTTCCGCACCATAGTTACCCGTCTCCTCCCCGATCGCTCCCAACCAAATCAGTTGCGTACCGGATTTTCGGAGCGCGGAGAGTGTCTCGTCATCCAGTGCCGCCATGAAAGCGGCCAGTGGTCCCTTCGTATCGCACGAGCCCCGACCATAGAGCTTGCCATCCACTTCGCGCAGTTCGAAAGGATTTCCTTCGTAGCCCGTCACTCCCACCGTATCTAGATGCGACTCAAACATGAGCGTGCGCGCTGGTTTGTCTGGCCCCAACTGGGCCACTACATTGGGCCGGCCCGCGGTCGTTTCAATACGCCGCGTACTAAATCCCTTGGCGGCAAACCAGGGTTCCAGCCAATCGGCCAAACGTTTTTCTCCACGAATGGCGTCATCATCCGCCAGTTCGGGGTTCACGCTGGGAATAGCCACGAGGTGGCGCAACAGCTCAATATCAGCGCTTGAATTCATTCAGACCGTCCTTTTCTTAGCTAAAACCCATCCACAACCCGGCGACAAACAAAAGGCCAAACAGGAGGTGCAGCATGGCGATGCCCACCACGTGCCGCTCTTGCACCGGCCCCTTCCATACCTGCCAAAACCAACCCACCGCCCAAGGCAGTGTTAAGAGGGACAGTTGCACCGCAAATGGCACGAGACGGGTCGCCGCCATCCACGTGGTCATGGCATAGGCTGCCACCAGCAACAGGCCGGCCACCACTTTCGCCTCGACGGGGCTGAATAGCATCGGCAACGTCCGCAAGCCAACCGCGCGGTCCGATGCTAAATCACGCAGATTATTGGTATACAGCAGCAACGTCATCAACAAGCCCGCAGGCACCCCCGCCGCCACCGCTCCCCATGAAAACTGCCCGGTCTGGGCCGCGTAACCGCCGAGCGTCAGACCCACGCCCATCGTTAAAAAAAGCCAAATCTCGCCCAACGCGTGATGCTTGGGACTGCGAGGGCCCGCGCAGTAGAACACAGCGCCCACCAGACCGAACGCATACAAAATCAGTAGACGCCCACTAGTTTCATAGACCAGCCACAGTCCCGCCAGCAGACTGAAAAAGGCGCACGCACTGGCCACACGAAAAACGCGCCGAGGCGTGATTTCACCCCGAACCAACACCCCACTGCCCTCCCCACCGCCCACGCGATCAACGCCAGACTTAAAATCAAAATAATCGTTCCACAAATTGGCCGCCGTATGCATCAAAAGGCCTGCTACCAGCGCCACCCAGAAGCGCACCACAGAAAAGTCTTGTCCCAGCACACGCGCATACAGCCCCCCAATCGCCACCGGGATGATGCTGGCGGAATACGCATAGGGCCGCACCGCCTTGATCCACAGTTGCAACTGATTCATCACCAGTTTCCCGGAAAGCGCGCGCCGTCTTCCGTTTGAATGGTGACGTTATCAATACGCCAGCCGTCGGCTCCCTTGCGCCATAACAACTCGGCCGACCCATTGCCTTCTTCGGCGGCACCGGCCTCGGGGACAAGACGATAACGCGCCTTGAGGTGGATCGTCACCTCACCCTGTCGTGACGCGAGAACCACCGCCTGCGGATCATTCAGACGGATTTGCGCCAACAAAGAGCGGATCTGAGCAAAGAGCTGTACGATTTCTTGGCGACCCGTGGCGAGAATGCCATGGGGGGTGTAGTCCAGCACGGCATCTTCCGCCAGGTTCTTACCCAATCGGTGAGCGGCCAGCCCCAATGCTACCGGCGACTCATCACCCGTTTTTTCAACGAGCTGCACGATGCGCAGCGAGGCCCGCCGCAGGCGTGCTCCCGTGGAATAATAACTGAAGACCCACAGCCCCATCAGCAATGCCAACGTCAGCAGCAGCACGCCCGACAAGGCCCGTTTTTCTCTGCGCAATGAGTCGCGCCCTGATTTTGGATCTGATTTATTCATAATTCGCTGGTCTTTCATGTCCTGGGAGTTTACAACAGGATGACAAAAGTGGAAACGGCGAAAGAGCAACTATGAGCGAACAAACCCCCATCCAGGACCTTATTGATCCGGCCCAGGCCATTTTGGAGGATATTCTCCGGTTGCTGGAATTTCAGGATGCCCAGGTGGAATCCACCGTTGCAGATGGACAGATCTATTTTCAAATCATCACCTCGGAGGCCGGACGGCTTATCGGGCGCACGGCCCAGTCGCTGGATGCCGTGCAGTTCCTCCTCAACCGCCTGCTGTCACGTAAATACGATGATTTCCCCTATTGTGTCGTCGATACCGAAGAATACCGCGCCCGGCGCCGGGAAAAACTACTGGCCGATACCCAGCAAGCCCTCGACCATGTGCGCCAGACCGGACAATCATGGCGCATGCCATTACTCAATTCCATGGATCGCCGCTTGATCCATCAGGCGCTTAAGGATTGCCCGGATATCGAAACCTATTCCGAAGACGAAGAGCCAGACGGCCGGAAACGCGTCGTCATTGCGCTGGTCGAACTGGAACCCCAGACAGCTGACGAACCAGCCGACGAACCATCCGCTGATGCGGCGGCGTCTGATCCAGTCTGATATCCCTCCCGCTGCTGCGAATCGTATCCCGGTTTCTACCGGGCAACCGCTTTGCCTGCCCGGAAACCCTGAAACGTTACGTGCCGCTCTTGCGGCGCAACCCCACTACCAGCGCACCCAGCGCCAGCAGCCCTATCGTCGCCGACTCAGGAATCGCCGTAACATCGAAGGTGGCAGTGAAATAATTGGCGCTGGGGAACGTCACGGGGTCAACGCCTTCGGTGAAGACACTTGTGGCACCATCATGGCCCCTATAGCTCATATACGAGCCTTCAGGCCATGCGTGTTCCCGTGAAACCAACGCATCGAGGGTGTAGGTGGCCTGCAGCGCCCGCAGCAGCAAGCAAATCAATGCCGGCGACACTTCCTTTTGGCCCAGATGCGCGGCACGCGGAGTGAAGCTGGTTAAGTATACTGCGCCCCCCCCGCGTAACAAGTAGCTGGGCTGAAATCGTCGGACATCTTGCTGGGGCAAGAGACTGCAGGCAGATGTAAGTAGCACATGACAGAGTCGACGCCGGACCGTCATGTTCCCTCTTCTATATGATCGCAGGAAGATTCTAAGACCCCTGTTTTAAACATCAAGAAGCAAAAGCGAAAAAACACACAGAAGCCCAATATAATCAGGGCAAAAAAATGGAGCGAGCGATGGGAGTCGAACCCACGACAGCCACCTTGGCAAGGTGGCGCTCTACCACTGAGCTACGCTCGCGCCTACTGAGAACACTGCGGAATCTATCATATGCTCCTCGTTGCGCAACCTCTTTTTTCCCTTTTACTCGGATTGCTTACCCTAACGAACAATGGATTCACGGAGCAATTCATCTAACGTGGCAATAGAACCAGGGCGCCACGTAGAATGGATCGGCGTCCACGCGGTGAGGCAAAAGACACTTTGCATTAGACCCGCTGGGCATGGTATTTTGTCAGGTATGGAAATGAGCCCATGGACATGGTATGTCGGCCTGTTGGCCGGGGGACTACTGTTGGTGATCGCTGAGATATTCATCCCCGGCGGCATCGTCGGTATGTTCGGTGTTATGGCTCTGCTCGGGGCAATGGGCTTGGGACTGGCCATCTTTCCCTCGCCGTGGGGCTTTTTATCGGCTTTGGGCATTATCGTTTTTGGAGGCATCTTCCTCTTACTGTGGATTCAGTACTTCCCACGCACGCGCACCGGTCGGCGCATTGCCTTGCGCCTAGACGGGGCAGACTATAAATCGGCAGCCGCACCTGCTCCGGCTTTGCGCGGAGCATCTGGCGAAGCGATCACAGCGCTGCGCCCCGCCGGCATTGCCCTGATCGACGGCAAGCGCTATGACGTATTGGCAGATGGCGGAGAGTGGATTGCCGCCGGTGCCGCCATCCGCGTCAGTGACATCCGTGACGGCCATCTTATTGTTAGCGACACCGCATCAGCATGAGGTATCCCTTCTCCAGCCTGTTTTTGATTGTAGCGCTGCTGCTGGCGCCGGCCGCGGCTCAGGCCTACCACTTTCGCATGGCCGACGGCACCAATGCCCTGGTGCTGGCCGCTGACGAATCCCTTCCCGATGAAACCGGCATGCTCGGCCAGGAACTCGACATCCGCGGCAGGGCCGATCACGACCTTTGGCTGGCGGCCAATTCCGTGCGCTTTGTCGGAGACTGCGCGGGGGATCTCCGTCTGCTGGCCCGGTCCGCTGTCTTGTCCGGGACCGCACAGCAAAACCTGTTGGCCTATGCCGCCGGCCTCCAGATCGCCACCGGCGCCGTTATCCATGGGCAGGCGGCACTGTTTGGCAATCATGTCATTTGTGAAGGTCAAATCGATGGTGACGCATGGATTGTGGCGCAGTCCGCCACCCTGGGCGGACAGTGGGGCGGCACGGTGCGCGTACAGGCCGATGAAATCCGTGTGGCACCCAACACGATCATCGCAGGCGATCTGGTATATGCCGCACCCAAGGCGCCCGTCTTGGATTCCAGCGTTTCTATCGGCGGAACCGTCCGGCCGCGCACCTCCCTGCTCTCTGACGTCGTTGGCAGTTCAGGGACTACTTTGCGCAACCGGCTGGGGCTCCATGGGTTTCTTTTTCTGGCGGCGTTGCTGGTGGGCATGCCGTTTGTCGGCCTGTTCCCACTGCTGGCGGGCAGTGCCGTGCGGAACCTCCAGGCCTCTCCCTGGCGGACGCTGGTGGCCGGACTGATAACGGTCATGATGGGGCCCTTCTTGATCGGTTTTGCCCTGATGACGGTCGTCGGCATCCCGCTGGCTTTGGTTCTAGGTGCCGCGTATATCCTGCTGACCTACCTGTCGCATATCGTCATTGCGCTCTGGATCGGCCACCGTTTGGTGCGCACACCGGGTCCGCAATCCTTTGGCCAAGTGCTGCTGGCGCTGGCGGCGGGTCTCTTCATTCTCTATTTTGCCACCGCTCTGCCGGGCGTGGCTTCGTTCATCGCACTGCCCATCGTTGTACTAGGCGCAGGCGCCCTGGTGCGTTCACGCCCGCGACAAACGCTTGTCGCCATCCCGATGCCGCCCCCGGCCAACCCCTTTTCAAAAAAACCTGAACCACCGCCCCCACCTCAAGCCTAAGGAGTCCGTCATGCCTTTCATCCAAATTCTGTTTATCTTACTGGCGCTCGTCGTTGTTATCCTCTTGGGTATCTTCTTCTATTTCCTGAAGATCTGGGTGCGCGCGTGGATGAGCGGAGCCTACATCTCCCTGCTTAACCTGCTCGGCATGAAACTGCGCAACGTGAACCCCACGCTTATTGTCGATGCCCGCATCCGTGCTGTGAAGGCCGGCTTGCCGCTCAGTTCGGATCAACTCGAAGCCCATTACCTCGCTGGCGGCGACATCATCAATGTCGTCCAAGCGCTTATCGCCGCTGATAAGGCCAACATCGAATTGACCTTCCAGCGCGCGGCGGCAATTGATCTAGCCGGACGCGATGTCTATGACGCCGTGCGCACCTCGGTCAATCCGAAGGTCATTGATTGCCCCGATCCGACCAAGGGGGCCTCGATGCTGGATGCTGTGGCCCGCGACGGCATCCGCCTGCTGATCAAAGCCCGCGTGACCGTACGCGCCAACCTCGCCCGCTTGGTCGGTGGTGCCACCGAGGACACGATTATCGCCCGCGTGGGCCAGGGCATCGTCTCCGCCATCGGCTCCTCGACCACCTACAAGGATGTGCTGGAAAATCCTGATCACATCTCACGCAAGGTGCTCAACTCCGGACTCGACGCCCAGACGGCATTTGAAATTGTTTCGATCGATATCGCCGACGTCTCCGTGGCAGGTGTCTCCGGCGCCCGCGAAGTCGCCAACGTCGGTGCCTTGCTGGAAACCGAGCGCGCCGAGGCCGACAAGAAGATGCGCCAGGCCGAAGCCGAAGGCCGCCGTGCAATGGCCGCTGCCGCCGAGCAGGAAATGCGGGCGCGTATTCAGGAAATGCAGGCTAAGGTGGTTGAGGCTCAGGCCGAAATACCCATGGCCATTGCCACGGCGATGAAGGCGGGCAATCTCGGTGTGATGGACTATCTGCGGATGCAGAACATTATGTCGGACACCTCCATGCGTGAGTCGCTGGCTGAAGGTGAAAAGCCCCAGCAGTCCTAATGCCGGACCTGCCTGCCATCTTCCTTGCTGTTGGCGACGGTTCCTCCGTCCTAGAGGTGGTCGTCTGGCTGGTTGTGGGTGCCGTCTGGCTCGTGAGCCAGGTGGCTGCCAACCGCAAGAAAAGAGAACAGGCGCAGCGCAGAAACGCAGCCCGGGCGGAGGGTTCCGACCCACGCCCCGGCTCGCCCTCCCCCGCGCCGGATGAACTGGCCGAGATATTCAAACGGCTGGGGGCGGACATTCCTTCGACGCCGCCCCCACGCCCACGGCCAGCGGCGCCCGCGCCCCGTCCTGCGCCCCAACGTCGCAGCGCCCCCTCGAAAATCCAACCAAATATTGCCCGGCGATTAGCCCGGGCCAAGGCGGAAGCCGTCAAGGCCCAGCGCGAAGTCGAAGCCGCGTGGCACATTCCCCCGCTCACAGAAATCCAGGGCGTGGCTACCCGACAAGACGACGATCAATCTGTCCAGGCGGCTACCCGCACCAGTGGCCTGATACTGCCCCGACTGCACGCCATGGATTTACGACTTTTGAAGTTTCCATCGATCCCCATGCCGAGCCTCAACCAAACCCAACGCCGTGCGCCCCCCCTGCCTATCTCCCTGCATGGACACCGTGCACTCAAGCACGCCATTGTCGCTCAAGCCCTGCTGCATCCGCCCAAAAGCGAATTTCGCATGTAGCGGAAGGGGGCCCGGATGAATTCCACGCCGCTGACATGGATGCTGCTGATCGTCGCCGCTTACCTGCTGGGTGCCATTCCCAATGGACTGCTCATTGCCCGCCTTAAGGGCATTGATCTGCAGAAGACCGGCTCCGGCAACATCGGCGCGACCAATGTGTTCCGCTGCGTGGGCAAGGGCTGGGGCATTCTTGCTTTCGTTCTGGATGCAGCAAAAGGTTTCATCCCCGCCTTTTTCTTTCCCCTTTTGGTAGAGGGTGCTCCGTCTTGGCTGGGATTGGCCTGCGGGGCAGCCGCCGTTGCTGGACACAACTGGCCGGTTTGGCTGAAGTTCAAAGGCGGCAAAGGCGTCAGCACCAGCGCCGGCATGTTACTGGGCGTTGCTCCCGCGGCGGTAGGAATTGGCGTTGCTGTCTTCGCGCTGGTGGTGGTCCTGACCCGCTGGGTATCGCTGAGCTCGATTGCAGCCGCCATCGCTGTGCCGGTCGCCTACCTGTGGATGAACGGCGCTGGAAATCTTCCGCTTGCTGTCGCACTGGTCGTCATGGGAGTGCTGGTCATTTTCAAGCACCGCGCCAACATCCACCGCCTGCTTGCTGGCACTGAACCGCGGATTGTGGGCTCCAATAAGTCACGCTGATGCAACCTGCCATTCGCCCCTTCGCTCCGGACACGGAAACCTGGATCCCCGAGCGCTGCCATATTATCGAATTGGAAAATACCGCGGACGACCCAGCCGTCTCAATCGCCCGCGCCCGGGTTGAACCCGGCGTGACCACCCACCGACACCTGTTGCGTGGAACTACTGAACGATACGTGATTATTGAGGGCCACGGCTGCGTTGAAATCGATGGCCTTGCGCCCCAGGACGTGGGGCCGGGCGATGTCGTCGTGATCCCTCCGGGATGCCCGCAGCGCATTGCCAACACCGGTACGATCGATCTGATCTTTCTCGCCGTGTGCTCCCCCCGCTTCCACCCCGACTGCTACGAAGTGCTCCCAGACTAATCGTGTCGCAGGGCGCTGGAGGGGGGGCCCACTATCACTTTATATAGTTCTAACCGGCGCGCGGGCAGTTGAGCCGCGCACCACCAATGATGTCGGCAGCAGATCGCTGCATTCCGTAATTTCACCCCGAATCAGTTGCAGGATGCGATTACAGGATTCAATACCCACTTGATAGAGGTCATGGCGGATGGTGGACAATCCCGGATTCACGTAAGCGGCCAGTTGGATGTCATCCACCCCCATCACCGATACCTCATGAGGCATCTCTCGGTGATTGTCGGCCAGCCAGCGCATGGCACCGATGGCCATCCGGTCATTAGCGGCCATGATGGCGGTCAAATCAGGCATCTTGGCCAGCAGTTTGATGGTAGCGGCATAGCCACCACGCTGGCTCCACTCCTCGCCGCCATCCACCCACGCCACCTGGGTGCCGCCGGTGGGCCAGGTCTCACAAACGCGTAGAAATTCGTCGCGGAAAAGGATGCCGGTGTGCGTGTTGGTGCCGGCAATCAGACCAATCTTTCGGTGCCCCAGCCCCAGCAAATGCTTCGCCGCCAAGCGCGCCGATGCAGCGTAATCCACGCTCACGTAGTTTAACTTTTTGCTCGGGAACAGGTGGTTGACCAACACAAACTTGTAGGAGCTGTCCTCGAACGCACTCAGGTAGTCTGCATGCATGTCCGAGGCAACGAATAACATTCCATCTGCACGGCGGCTCGCCAGCAACTTCATATATTCCTGCGACTTGATGAACTGGGCGGTGGCAATATCCAGCAGGATCTTGTAACCCTGCGAGGTCGCTCGCTCATAAATACCCGAAATGATTTCACCCAGATAGATGTCCGAGAACACTCGCGTGAGGTTCGGCACCACCAGACTGATCGTGCGACTTGATTTGGAGGCCAGCCCGCGGGCGGCACTGTTCGGAGTAAAGTTGTATTTCTTGACCACCGCCATTACGCAGTCGCGAGTCGCCTGGCTGATGCGCGGGTGGTTATTGAGCACCAGCGAAACAGTACTGAGCGAAAAACCGCTTTCCTTGGCGATATCCTTGATTGTTTTACGTTTTGTTGTCATCGAAATAGTTCCCTTCAAAGTTGCGGCACATGGTGAGTAAAACGCATCAGCCACGCAAGTATAATGTTTCGTTTTAGCAGTAAAACTAAAAAGTACGTTCTGTACCGCCGCGCCAAGATTCTGAGTTCAGCATCCAGGGCTAGCCAATCCGACTGATACACCCCATCCGTCGGATCCCCCCCCCCAGCTAACAACCAACAACTTGCCCCGTTCTCGTCTCAACCATCAACGAGCTTCAGCGGCAAAGGACGAGCGGGATTCGTCACAGCGGTAATTTTGGCGGCAAATCCACGGTTATGCGCCACATCGTCATCCGTCAGCCAATGCACGTCCAGAAGCCCATCGGCGGGATAGCCTGTGCGCAGGTAATTAACCTCGGCCAGAGATTGGCTCCACCCCTCCAGCCATGATGTCAGATCGGCGCGTTGCTGGTCTGTGCCGGTAAAATGAACTAGTAAATTGATGTCGCTATTGGGCCGGGCTGACTCGTTGCTGGTACTGCCAAACACATATAATGCCTTGATGCCAAAGCGTGTTGGGCTCAAACGCAGCGCAATCTGTTCGGCCATCCGCAAACGCCAGCGCCAATGGTCCTTCGAAAGCGAATCTTCAAGGGGACGGTCTAGGGGTCGTGCACTTTTTTCGTCCTTGCCGGACGGATCGGCCAGAAACCCCAACGCGGCCTCTTCGTCGGCATTCAATAAAATCTTCAGGATCCGGCCATCGGCTGATTGGGGCACATCAATAACGCGAATGACATCCGCTAATGACGCAAAAGCCGGCAGAAGTTCGGGCAAAAGGTTGGGGGATCGCTGTAGAAAATCTCGATTGAAGCGGATACCTTCGTCGTCCGGATAGAGCGGCAAATAGTGGATAAAGGATTCGACAAGGTCCTGGAAGAAGTGCGTACCAAAAGACAATTCTGGAACATGGTTGCCCTTGCGGCGAGCAATTTCGATCAGCACCGCAGTATTGTTGATGTCAGAGTAGGTGATCGGCACGCCGAGCTTGATATCGCCGCGGCTGCCCCAGCGCCCGGGGCCCATCAAGATGAACTTCCGCTTAGGCAGGATCCGGTTCAACATCCCCACCGCGCGAGCCACATCGAGCAACTCGCTGCGGGTGGCCAACCCCGCATACCCCTTGGGATCAACATACACAATATGCGTGATCTCCGGAATCGGGGCGTTGGACACGAACCGGTCTGCTGTGAATAGTATCCGCTCTTCCGGCACATCCGCGGGAATCGGGCTGGAAGCATTGACGTCGGTTAGACTCTGACTGCGACACTGGAGTAGATAAAAATAAGTTCCGTCGGATGCAAACTCGATGTCCACCGGGCGGCCGGTCTTTTCTTGTAGCCGCTTCAAAATGGTCTGCACCCCCTTAATGAATGGCGTCTTCTGGATCAAGCCCTCAAACGTCACCACCGCCTGGTCGTGGGCAAAATCGGTGTGAATCCCGGCGGGTGCCAGCAAGCCGCCCTCGCTACATGCCGAGACGATTCGATTGATGACTGGAGTCTCCATGCCATGATTTTTAAGAAATTCATCGATCCCAATAGTCTCGAATCTGCCGGTCTCGAGATTGATGACATCCATTTTCTTGGGCGAGTAGCGGCACACTTCATCCGGCGTGACGTTGACCCGCAGGTTGGGTGCACCGGGAGACACCAGCACGGAATAGTCGTCATTCACTCGGTCCACGGCGCGCGTCCCCAACCCGGGAACCAGTCGCACCAGACCGTCTTCACGCTTGATTCGCGGGGACCAGCGGAACTCGTTATTGGAAAATGCCACGCCGGAATAAACCGGGAAGAAGTACTCGCCAACCTGCTGGCCAACAACTTCCTGGATCATAATCGCCATCTTTTCGTTGAAATCCTGCAGGCCGCACACCGCGCGGTATTCGATCGGATCCGGTCCGAATAGCGACGCATAGACCTCAGCGATGGCTTCCAGCACCGCCTTCAGCCGTTCCGCTTTGCTGCCGCGGTTGGCCAAAAACAGGCTCTTGTATTTTCCTGCAAAGGACGCGCCAACACGGTCTTCCAACTGACTCGAGCTGCGCACAATCAAGGGGACGTCGCCAAAGTCATCCAGCGCAGCCGCCACCCCCTTCTCAATGTCGGACGGAAACCACGAGCACTTCAACAGGTGGACAATGTCGGGGTATTCCAACCGCACCTGGTCGAGATCTTTGTATTTCTGCTCATTGATCGACTCTAGTTCATTTACATGCAGAAAAACGGTCAACGCATCTACCGGCAAATACCATGTCTTAGGAAATCTTAGATTTTTCAGTTCGGGTTCATCGCCCCGGGCCAGGATTGACTGCGCCAGAAAGAGTCCGGCACTTTTGCCACCCAAGTTGCCCCCACTGCCGGCCGGGAAAATAATATGCTGGACCAACCCGTGGAAATCGGTCACTTCCACGTTTTCTTTCGCGGTCTTGATATATTCCAAATCGTCAGAAAAAAAGCGCTGAATTAGCGAAACCTTGAGCCATTTTTCGGCAGATGGTGACAGGCGGACCGCCTTGTCCGTCATGGTTTTGTAGAGCGAAACCGCTTCAATGATATCTTCCAGCGTGGTGGTGGCATTATCCACCGACTTGATCAGAAAGCTGGCGCGCTTGTCCTGAATCCATTTTTGAGTCGAGGCCAAGATGTCATCCGCACTCAGGTGCTGACTGGCCAACTTGAAAACCGCATCGCTGACGGCAAGGATTTGATCCATGTCTTGGGCATGGATGGGCGAATTCGATTCTTCGAGCAGGTCTTCCTCGCCAATTCGATTGCTGCTGCGTACGAGGTCGCGCGCCTCCTCCACACCAATCCGGGTAAGGCGGTGCAGCATCTGCCGCGAAATGTAGTTCAACATCAACGGATCGGTACGGCGGATCAAGTCAACGATCACCATCCACTCGCGCATACTGGGGTTATCCAGCTCTCGGTGAGCCGCCTCCCATTGGTCGCGTAGTTGCCGTAACTTGCGATGCTGAATGGTCTGACTGATGCGGTCGGCAACCGTACGAATCAGTGTGTGTTCCTTCTCAAGGAAACAGTCTTTCGCCCGCAGCGGTACCTTCTGGATATATGAAACAGCAACTGAACCGATGACGGCCCCATCCATGACAATATCGGCCGTGTGCCCGCATGTGGGTGGAAGATAGGCCGCCGAATCATACGTCGCCATCTCGGTCGTAATTCGCGCCTGACAGACTTCCGGGAACTGCCAGCCCGAGGGGAGCTGTTGCACGACATCCTGAAGCAATTCGGACAGGGGACGATCATGCTGACCCAGCAATTCCTCAACACGATACAGGCAATCCAGCTCTTTCGCTCGTTCGCGCAGCGCCTCCAACACGCTGTCAAGGGGGGTGTCGCCAGATTGGGGGCTGGTTGTCATGGCGGAGCGCCTAAACCCACCCGCGGCTCTTAACCGCTTGCGCCACGCGGTCAATGGCGATGACGTAGGCAGCATTCCGCATGGTGAGCTTGCGTTTGCGAGCAAGTTCGCTCACGGCGCGGAAAGCAGCCGTCATCTTAGCCTCCAGCTTCTCCAGCACTTCGGCCTTCTCCCAAAAATAATTCAGGTTGCACTGGACCTGCTCGAAATAGCTGCACGTTACACCGCCTGCATTGGCCAAAAAGTCTGGAATAAGGAAGATTTTCCGCACACCGAGCACGGTATCTGCTTCGGGTGTAGTGGGCCCATTGGCACCCTCCACCACAATTTTAACCTGTGAACTGATCCGGTCGGCATTGTCGGCGTTGATCTGATTTTCCAAGGCCGCTGGAATCAAGATATCGACGTCCTGTGCAATCCAGTCTTCGCCCGGCAGCACCTCATATCCCAACGTGCGAACCTTGCCCGGATCCAAATCACCGAATTTATCGGCCAGTCCCACGAGCGCATCCGCGTCAATTCCCGTTTTGTTGCGGAACAAATAGGACATTTTATCCTTGTTGTTCCAACTGGCTACGCCGATCACCGTGCCACCCAGTTCGCAGTATTTGCGAATGGCGTATTGCGCCACGTTGCCAAATCCTTGCACACTGGCTGTCGTGGCCGCTGGATTGATCCCCATCTCGCTGAGGGCCTCACGTAGAGTAAAGATTACACCATAACCCGTGGCTTCTGTCCGCCCCAGCGAACCACCCATTCCGACAGGCTTGCCGGTAATGAACCCCGGCGCATGCACCCCATGGATCGCTTCATATTCATCCAGCATCCACAGCATATGCTGCCCGTTCGTCATCACGTCAGGCGCCGGCACGTCTTGGTAGGGCCCGACGTTCCGGGCCATTTGCCGCACCCAGCCGCGGCAAATCTGTTCTTGTTCGCGGGCGCTCAGATGGTGCGGGTCGCAAACCACGCCGCCCTTGCCGCCCCCCAACGGGATATCCACCACCGAGCACTTCCATGTCATCCACATCGCCAAGGCCCGGACGGTATCGATGTTTTCATGCGGATGAAAACGCACCCCCCCCTTCGCAGGTCCCCGGGCATCATTATGCTGTACCCGGAATCCGTTGAATACCTGCACCGAGCCATCGTCCATTCGCACCGGTACCAAAAATTGGAATTCACGCAGCGGCTGCCGCAGCAATTGCCGCACCCCGTCCTCTAATTCCAGCAGACCAGCCACTTGGTCAAATTGCGCCTGGGCCATTTTATAAAGATTATATGCTTTGTCACTCATGAGCTAAGGTGCTCCTTTAAATTTGATGGGATCTGCCT
The DNA here is from genome assembly GCA_034005635.1 of Kiritimatiellia bacterium. Lineage (GTDB taxonomy): Bacteria > Verrucomicrobiota > Kiritimatiellia > CAIQIC01 > Lenti-01 > JAAZFE01. Next base: position 14,698 of record JAVEUJ010000020.1, read on the forward strand.
AACGTTAAACGGTTTTTCTTCTACCATATCTCATCTGCCGAACCTAGCGCAAAATAGCCCGTTGGGCCACTAATCTAGCATCAAAATCGTAGTAACCGGTCCCACGCTAAGACACCAAGATGCAAAGAGATTTCCAACGGCTGGATACAACCGCCAGTCACCAGTCACCGACTACACGTTCTAAATACTCAGGGCAAGAATTGGCCCTTCTTGATCTTCTCGGGGAGATAAGTGTCCAAGACAAAGTTTAATCCGTGCTTGGCGAACGCCTGCTGCTCAATGCGCACCCCCATCTTGATCATCTGGTTTAGCGTCGCCTGCCACTCCTTATGGTGGCGGATGAAGGGGTCGTTTTTCAGGGCATCTTTGGCGCGCTTGATATCGACCTCCTCCAAGGGATGTGTCGCATCTTCGAGGTTGTAGTCAAGGATGTCCTGCGGCGTCACACCCAGATAGTGCGCCTGTGGCACGCAGAAGAAGCGGTTGATATGCGCCGCCTGCCCCGAGCCCGCCTTGAGAGTCCGGTAGATGTTGCAGTAGCCATAAGGATCGCCATCGGTGAACGCGAGCACTGGCAGCTTGCGGTCGTCGGCCAGACGCCGAATGAACCGCCGACAGGCGCGCGTTGGCACGCCGCTCATCGAGATCAGCACGCAGTTTGCCTTTTCGTAGTAGCGGTGGTGCACAAGACGCTGAAACAGCGACGCGGTCTCCACCACCAGCACCAGTTTGGCCTTCGTCTCAAAACGCAGATGCTCAACGCGTGAGGGGATGCTCCACGCCCCGCTCCCCATCTTGGCGCAATTGATCTTTACGTCGGCACCGCTCTGCGGATCGCGGTCGATCACCACCAGCTCACCGCAAACATCGCCGCCACGTTCTTCAGGGATGTACCCGAGCTGCTCGCGATTCACGCCCAGCATCGCTTCCATATCGTCCAGCAATGAATCGCTCTCCGGCTGGGCATCAAAGCGACACTCCCCCCAACTCTTGCTGTTATAATAGACCTCACGCTTGCCCGCGATGTCGTCCTTGTCCAGCAAATCGTTCTTCGTCGTCGCCAAGAGCCGCATGGATTGTGCAAAAGTCTTCACCGTGTTGTACGACAGCGTCCGGGTAGCCTTCTTACCCAAAATTTCAAAATGTCCGCGCTTCACATCGAACTTCACATTGGCCAGCGACCTCACCGGAAAGCTGAGCGACGGCTTTCGCCCTTTCTTCACGACGTCATCGTGAATCTCCTTGGCCACGGACACAATTTTCCGCGCCGCCGCTTCTTTGGTCACCACCTCGGGGGCCTGAACCGACACCTGTTCCTTGTTTTTCTTCATCGCATTCTCTCTTCCTCATCGCCCTAAATAACCGCTTATTATAATAAGTGGATATTAGGTTTCCCCTCGCCATGAACATTTGGAGCCACTTCCATAATTTTAAGTGCTATAACTAGTTACAAATTGTTAGAAGTCTAGGCTTGTGATTAGGTTTTTTTTTAATCTATCCAATTCTCTCTTTAAGTATTTATATATACCCGCTTATTATAATAAGCGGTTATTGGGATTTTCTACGTCATGGATGACCTAGGTCGCTGTGACACAATTCTGTGTGCCGTCGCTTCGCTGCTCACCATTTTGAGAGCCTTCGCCACCTCTTTTTTACCGCTTTCTTCATCACCGCTCTCTCAAATGCTGCTGTGCCCCACTGCGGAGAAATTGCGGCTGTGTTCTCCACGCTATGGAAAACTTTTGCGCGATTTTTCCACGCTATGGAAAAAATGTTTCCACCGTGTGGAAAACGTCTACACATCGAGGTGTGTCCGTTCCAGCATCTGGGTCAGGTCGCCTTCGACCTTGTCTTTTTGCTTGTCCGACAGCGCCAAAATCTCTTGGAGCCCCAGCGCGAGATGGGGAATGTACAATTCCATGTAATTGCGTTTACGGTTGGCTTCGGCCGCGCGTTTACGCCGGCCGAGATAGACGACCAAGCGCCGCCCGATCTCCTGCAGGGCAAAGGTCATCTCTTTGAGGATTTCGGGGTAATGGGCAATTGCCTCTTTGCTCTCGCTGGTGAACGGCACCCACACGCTGGCGATATGCAGAAAAAAGACCATGGGGCCAATAGGCAGGCTGCCCCGGGGCTGAGTCAGGCCATAGGTTTTCCAGTTCACCGCCTGCATGGCGTCGGTCATGGCGCAGGCCCCGCTCATATAGAGCAAGGGGGCGCGGTTGGCAAAACGCATCACGCGCACCGAATCGTCCGCCGCCAGTTCTGGATTCTCGCCGGGCTTGGCACAGGCCACGCCGACTTCTACCAGAAACGGATTGCCCCGGTAAACCTCGGGAGAGCGAGTCACCGCTGTATAAAAGTCCGCCGGAAATTCTTTCTTCAGCCCCGCAAGGATTTGCTCTTCGCCAATCGGCGCCAGGCAGTCCATCGGCGGCCGCATCAGTTTGGTTTCCTGGATCGCATTATAGAGCGCCTCGATCTCCTGATGCGCCACGCGCGTGGGATTCGCTTTGGGATTCAATCCGGCCCGATCACAAATATCCAGGGCGACTCGACTGCTGACGCGCGAGAAATCTTCGTGCAAGGCACCCTTGAGCGTCCGCGCACGACTATCCTTGAGCATTTGCATCAGTAAGCCCAATTCGACCCCGTGGGGATGCGGCTGGATGGATTTCACCGGCGGCGGCAGAGTATGCACGGCCCGGGCATAGGTCTGCCAGGGACCCTCTTCCGGTATGGGCGTCCCGGTTGCCCGGTCCTTTTTGAGCAGGGTGACCTTGAAATGCAGGCGCAGATGCGGATTAGCAACAGCGCACTGCTTGATGTATTCGTCCACCGACAACCGCCCGCGCACATATTGGGCTGTCATTTCGATGGCAACCTGGGTGCCATGCGCATAGTGGATCGGCTCGCCGCCGTCCTGCTCCGGCGGGAATTCCGGGCGCCAGTCCGATTGTTCGTCGCGCAGCACCGCTGGTTTGTTGGCGCGGGTGTCGATCTGGACTTCGAGGCGGTGGGCCTGGGCGGAATTCTTTGTTTTAGACAGAATGACCGTCGCGGCACCGGTAGTCAGTTGCCCATACATGCCAGCGGCGCTGATTCCAATACCCTGCTGACCACGCGACATCCGCAAGCGGTGGAACTTGGAGCCGTAGAGTAATTTGGCGAAGACCTTCGGAATCTGTGCGCGAACAATGCCCGGGCCATTATCTTGGATGGACACCACAAAACGCCCGTCGGCCACCTGCCGCAGTTCCACGGCAATTTCCGGCAATATCTCTGCCTCTTCGCAGGCATCCAGTGAGTTGTCGACGGCTTCCTTGACAGCGGTCATGATCGCCTTGCGCGGGCTGTCAAAACCCAGAAGATGCCGGTTCTTGAGAAAAAATTCAGAAACCGAGATATCCCGTTGTTTGCGGGCCATACTTTCCGCGGTTTCCTTGATACCAGATTTTTTTGCCATCGGTTGCTACTCCCTAGCCTAGTCAAAATGGGGCCAGATCATGCCGTAATCCCCCCCATGCGCCGTACGTCTATCAAATGCTTTTGATAATCTTTTCTTCGCTAGCGACGAGGATGCGGTACAGTTCCATGGAATCGTTACTGTCGCGCATTTCGAGCAAGAGGCTAGTCTGGTGGCACATCATGCACAGGCGCGCCAACACATGCAGGTGAATACGATCGTCCTGGCAGCAGATCAGAAAGAAAATATCGGTGGTGGACCGATCGGGGGATCCAAAGGGCACCTGGGAGATCGTCTTGCCGACCACGATAAACGAATCTTCAAACATGTAGGGTTCGTGATTACGTGGATGCAGGAGGGCCAGCCCGCCGGCCAGAGCCGTGGAACAAAGTTTTTCGCGCTCGACCAGGCTTTCCAACAGCTCCGTGCGGTAGCACAGCTTGCCCGTACTGTCAGCCAACTCAACCATGTCGCGCAAAACAGAAGCCTTGGTGCGGCTGCGCATGTGCGGATTGATCCAATCGGGTTGAATCAGATTCGGAATGATCGCCGTATCGTGGGACAAATCATGATACTTGGCGGTACTGAGCCGGTGAAAATCGGTCAGCGGTTCATCGTCGAAACCCAGCAGTTGGCGCGACGCCCACTCGTCGAGGTCTTTGTGGCGAAAGACCAGTCGTTCGCCGTGGCGTTCACACGGAATCTCTCCGCGGCGGGCCAACTCTTCGACTCGGTGTTCGGTCAGGTGCAGGAATTCTGCCGTTTCCGCCAAGTTGAACATTCGATACGGCATGGTTACATCTGCTTCCTAGCGGGTCCCATCCTCAGATTTTCAACAAGCCAGCCAGGAACGCCAGCAAGAGACCCACTGTCAGCGCCAGCACGCCCGCTGTCGCCCAAGGAAAAGAACTGCCCTCGATCTGGCGGCGGCTCCACTTGGAATAGAATGCAGCGGCACCAGTTACCAGCGTCACCAGCAGCATGATCAGAAAAAAGCTCTGGTTTTTCCCTGCCCACACCGCCGGGCCCGCCCCCGGCGAGCCCGATCCCCCCATCGCGGCCTTGCCGACCAATGGCAGAATCATGCATTGAAACAGGAACAAAAGGCCAAATGTAAAAGACAGCACCTGCCCGGTCAGCGGTGCCACAATCCATTTCTGAAAATCCAGATCGTTTTGGGCTTCCATCGTTTCTTTTTTTGCTTTTGATACCGGTTTCATAAGCTGCGCATTGTCCATATTAACCATTAAAATACAAGCAAAACGAGTATTGCGGTCGCGCCGCTGCGCCAGACCAGACACCATCAGCGGCGGGTCTTTGCGCTTTCCGACGGGTTGGGCGGCGTGTAGGATGCCCGGCGATAAGGACCCCCATGAAGAAAAAAACCAAACAGATCCTGATTTTGTTAGGCAGCGCACGTGAAGATGGAAACTCAACGCGTCTCGCCTATGCCTTGGCCGATGCACTGAGTCTGAAAGGCCATATTGTGCAATCCATCCGCGTCCCGGCGCTGGAGATCGCCCCCTGCGACGGCTGCGGAGAATGCTGGAAGCCAGCCTCCACTCCCTGCGTGATCCGCGATGACATGGACTCCGTCTATCCGATGTTACGCAAAGCCGATGTGATCGTATTTGCCACGCCTTTACATTTTTTCAACTGGTCTGCCCCCCTCAAAACACTGGTGGACCGTCTCTATTGCCTCGCCCCCAAGCGCAAACACAGCCTCAAGGGGCGCGCGGTCATGCTGCTGGCTACGGCGGCAGACACCCAGCCCGTCGCCTTTGCCGGGCTCAAGGCCACCTTCCGCCTCGTGGCCGGTTACATGCAGTGGACGGTTCTCGGCAACCTGCTCATTTCCGGCGTTGCGCAAGAAGGCGATATCGCCAACAAACCCAGAGCCTTGGCTCGAGCCCAAGCCCTTGCCGCCCGAGTGGATTGACCAGCGGCCGGCAGCGGGCGGCACCCCGACGATGCGGCCGCGCGCGTTGCCAATCCGGCTAACCGTGATATAGTTAACTGTTCTATATATTTAAGGAAATCCCCTATGACGCTTGATGCCATTCAGATCCGCAAGGCCCGTTTCGGCGACGCCCAAGCCATTTTTAAATGTATTAAAGCCCACCCTAACGAGTTGGTGCCACGATCCTTGAGCGACATTACGTTGAACATCGATCGCTTTTTGGTGGCGGAATTGGATGGAGCGATTGTGGGCACAGCCTCATGGGCTGTCCTGCCGGAACTCGATCCCACTAAAAATCCCTCCATCGAAATTCAATCGGTCTCGGTGCGCGAAGATCTGCAACAGCATGGCCTGGGACGCCGGATGGTCGAAGCGGCGATGGAACGGGTTGCGGAATTCAAACCGGACCAGCTCATCGTTCTGACATTCACGCCTCCATTTTTTGCAAAGTTGGGTTTTACGCCCATCCCCAAGGAAAAGATTCTCTATAAGCTTTATAAGGGCTGCATGAACTGTGCTAAATACGATTCGCCTTTGACCTGCCCCGAAGTAGCCATGGCCTATACCCCGGCTCTCCGCGAAGAGACACTGTGAGGGAACATTTCTTCAATCAGTTGACTCGGGCACGGCTGCTGATCGTCATCGGGGTGCTCCTAAGCCCGCTCGTTGCCTGCGGGTGGTCTGGTCTCCAGCATGTTCACATTTCCCGTGCGGCCGCCCGCAACGTCCCCTACGAGATGGCCGGGTTCCGCGAGTTTGCCCGCCCCATGGCCTTCCCCAGTATATTCCCTGATCTTTGGCGGCTGTCGGACCCCGCCGAAGGCCCCCGGCACTATTTTGAACCCGACCGCCTTCCACGCAATGTCGATATCATGCTGTTGAATTCCAATCGTCTGACCGCTTTCGACTCGCAGATTCCGGAAGCCCCGTCGGTTATCGGCATCGCCCCTTGGACCATCATGGACCTGATGGAAGACATGACCGAGTCTATGCGTACCAACGACTGGATGTGGGCGGCGCGCTGTGGTTCGGCATTGAGCCATTACCTGGGCGATCTGCACATGCCGCTACACTGCACACGCAACTATAACGGTCAGGAAAGCGGCCAATACGGAGTCCATTTGCGGTTTGAATCCGACATGACCAAGTCCTTTGTCCGCTTTGAGGACATCATGCCTGAACCAGCGGTCTATCTGGACAATCCGTTCAACGCTCTTCTGGGCTGGGTGGTTGAATCAGCGGCGGCCGCCCCCGAGGTGCTCCGGGCCGACGTGATCGCCACTCGCGCGGCCAGCGGTCAAACCGACTCCGAAACCTACTATCTCAAACTCTGGGAGCTGACGGCCGACATTGTCCACGAACGCCTCAGTTCCGCGGCCGGTAACCTCTCCTCCATTTGGTATACGGCCTGGGTCAATGCCGGACGTCCCCCCGTTCCGGAAGCCTTCGAGGAGCTACCGGCCTACTCGGTCTTTTCGGGTGTGGGGATCGATCCACCGGAGACCGATGGACAGCATATGCGCCAACAAAAACAGAAGTTTGATGTCATCATTTGGGTTGTCATGGGGGGCATTGCCTTGATTGTAATCGGATCCTCTCTCTATCGCGGCGCCCAAGCCCGACGCCCCCCTGCCCCGTGAAACGCGACCGCCTGGATGTGATGCTGGTCGAACGCGGCTTGGCCGAAAGCCGCGAGAAAGCCAAGCGCCTCATCCTGGCAGGCCAGGTGCTAGTGAATGATGCCCCGGCCACCAAAGCCGGTCATGAGTTCCCGCTGGATTGCACGGTGCGAGTAAAGCAACCGGAACGATTTGTCAGTCGCGGCGGTCTCAAACTCGAAGAGGCCTTTACCCGCTTCGCACTCCTCTCCGCCGAAAATAAAATTTGTGTGGATGTCGGCGCCTCTACGGGCGGGTTTACCGATTGCCTGCTGCAACACGGCGCCGCCAAGGTTTACGCGGTCGATGTCGGCAAATCTCAGCTCCACTCGCGGTTGACCGCCAATCCACGCATCGTGGTCATGGATGCCTGCAATGCGCGTCACCTCCAACCAGGAGACCTGCCCGAGCTAGTCGACCTCGCCGTGACCGATGTCTCATTTATCTCTCTGCGTCTGATCCTGCCCGCGATTGATCGGCTCCTGCGTCCTGGCGGCGAAACTGTCGCCCTCATCAAACCTCAGTTCGAGGCCGGTCGCGATGATGTCGGTCGAGGCGGGGTTGTGCGTGATCCTGCCACCCGCCAGAAGGTGGTTGATCGCATTCGTGAATTTGGCATCACCACCCTCGGCTGGGAATGGCTCGGCATTTGCCAGTCGCCAATCCAGGGCCCGGCAGGTAATATTGAATTTCTCAGCTATTGGAGAAAGCCGTCATGAATATTGGAATCGTTGCCAATCTGACTAAACCAGCGGCCGCTGGGACCTTGGCCGACCTTGCCCGGGGCGCCCGCGATCTCGGGGTCAAGTTGGTGGTCTGCGACGAGGCAACGGCCCGCCTGACCCCTGGCGCCAAACTCGTCACCCCTGCCCGTTTCGGTAAGGCGATTGATTGGCTGTTATCGCTCGGTGGCGATGGCACCGTGTTGCATTCCGTCCGCGTCCTTAATGGTGCCAGCGCGCCCATTCTCGGCATCAATCTTGGCAACCTGGGTTTTTTGACCAATGTCCCCGACACGCAAGCGGTAGAGGCCCTGCGTGCGATCGCCACCGGCGCCTGCGAGACCGTCGCCTACCCCCTGATCGAAGCGCGCGTGCTACGCGGACCGCACCGCCGGTGCATAGTGAAGGCCCGCGCCCTCAATGATATCGTTCTGGGCTGGGGCACTTCGCCACGGGCGGCCATGATCGAACTGGAAATCAACCGCAAACCAGTTGCATCTTTCGTGTGCGACGGCCTCATCGTGGCTACGCCCATCGGCAGTACCGGCCATGCGTTGTCTGCTGGCGGCCCCATCTTGCATCGCGAAACTCAGGCGCTGGTCATCGAACCCATCTGCCCCCATACCCTCAGCAATCGACCGGTCGTGATTCCCAATGATCAGCGCATCGTCCTGCGTGTGGCCGACCGGCGGAAAAAGCTGCTGCTGTCCGTCGATGGCCAGTCAGAGGGGTGGATCGGCTATGGCGACGTACTGGAGATCCGCAAGGCCACTCAAGGAGTATGCCTCGTCAACCTTCCGGGGGCCTGCTGGTTCAAATTGCTCAGCCAGAAGCTCCATTGGCGCGGATCCAGCTCCGAACCCAAATAATTTCCCCCTCCACAAGTTCTCTTGGCTTGGCGCAGGGGTGAGCCGGTACCCCCCATCTTGATTTTTTGAATTTTTTATAGATGCCAGAAGGGTTCGCCATTGACATCCCCCCCCTCCTTTCCCCACAATGCAGCGTTTAAACCCGAATTTTGCCACGTGGGTGAAACGCGGTACTCCCAATCAAAAGGATGAGCATATGAAATGGATCCCGATTTGCCTGACCCTGACGTTGACGCTGGGCCTGGCGGCTTGCAATAAAACTGAACCCCGCGCCGACGAAACCGTCACCCCGGTGGCCGATGTGGCCATGCCGACCGTGTCCGTGCCGATGGCGGATCAGCCTGCCGCGGTTGTTGATTCTGTAACAGACGCCATCTCTATTCCATCCGCCGATCTGTCCAAAATAGTGGCGAAAGTCGGCCAGCATGAGATCAGCGAAGCGCAGATCCAAGACGTGATGGAAGTGTTTCTAAAGCGGTCCGCCGGGCGCATTCCACCCGAGCAACTGGCCGAAGCCCTACCCGGTATTCGTGAACGTATCATCGAAGAACTGATCATGCGTCAGATCATGGTCGACGCTGTGGCTCAGGCGGGGATCAGCCTGTCCGAATCCGAATTTGAGGGCATTAAGGCCGAGCTGGCCTCCGAACTTCCTCCGGACGTCTCCATTGAGGCCTATATGGCGGAAATTGGCATGACCACTGATCAACTGCGTGAGCAAATGCTGGTGCGCAAAATGGTGGTCGCCAAGGCCGAGGCGATTGAGAAACCCACCGATGAGGAAATCCGCGCGTTTTACGACGAAAACCAGGAGGGCTTCGCCCAAGAGGAAACCGTCAGTGCTTCCCATATCTTGATCAAGATCGATGAAGCCACCGATGATGATGCCGCCAAAACTGCCAAGCGTGAGCGTCTGGAAGGCCTACGTCAGGAATTGATTGCTGGAGCCGATTTTGCGGAATTGGCTGAAGCCAATTCCGACTGCCCCAGCGGAAAAAATGGCGGCGATCTGGGGCCCTTTGGCCGTGGTCAAATGGTTCCCGAATTTGAAGATGCGGCCTTCTCCCAACCCGTCGGCTCCGTCGGCGAAGTGGTCACCACACCGTTTGGCTACCACCTGATCAAGGTCTCCGAAAAAACTGATGCCAAAACGTTGGCATTTGAGGATGTCAAGGAGCGCATCAGCGATATCATCTATTCGCAAAAACAGCAGGATGCGGTCACCGAATATGTGGAAGGCCTGCGCACGGCAGCGGTCATCGAACGCTTTGATGCACCGACGGCGGCAGACCCTGTTTTTGAAATCGAAGACGCGGCCCCGGCCGCCGAAGCGGTGGAAGAAGCCACGTTAGTGGAAGAAGACACGGTCGTCGTTGTCGAGGAAATCATTGCCGAAGACGCGCCTGAGGTTGAGGCGGAAATCGCTGAAGCAACCGATGCGGTGCTGGATGCGAGCGAAGAGGCCGTGGACGCTGTCGTCGAGGCTACTGAAGACACCAGCCTACTCGATGCCGCCGCCGCCGAGATCGAAATCGTAGCTGAAAAAGCTGAGGAAGTCCTTGAAGAAGCCGCTGCCGTTGTGGCCCCGGTGGTCGAAAAGGTAGTCGAAGAAACTAAGGACATTGCCGAAAAGGCAGCCGCCGGCATTCAAGAAGGTGCCGAAAAAGTCGTCGACGCCCTGACACCTGCCCCGGTCGACGAGATCGTTCCGGCTCCCGAGGGTGAATTGGAAACTCCGTAATATTTTCCCTGCCCCTCAGGCCCGGCGCAAGCCGGGCCTTTTGCATGGCCGGAACACGCGGCCCGCTTTGGAGTGCGCGGGCATGACAGCGCACTCCAAAGCAAGAGTAGAGCAGGCCAGATGGTTTCCGGTAATTGCACCTTTGGGCGCACAGGACCGGACAAGGAGCAAACATACTCCGCGCTCAGCGAGCGCAGCTACAAGAACAGAGGGTTAGGCTGGCTGCACAGCTTGTAGCCTGCGCAACCTTAAGCACACCGGGGCAAGCCCGGTGGATGGGCAGACCGATCAGCCTAGAACCTGTACCAATCGTCGCCGCCCCCTACCCCGCGGCGAGTATGCGAAAGACCACTTCTCTTTGAGTGCTCGAAAGATCGGCGTGATGTTCGAGCAAGCCCCCCATCAGGGCGCGGACTTCGCGAAAGACACGTTCCGGAAGCGAGGGGGGAAGTTGTCCGGCCAGCATCTGACGGATCGCCCGCCGGGCGACAGGGCTGACTGTGCGCCCCCGCCCCGTCGTAGCGCACGCCTCGCACAAAAGCGCTCCATGGGCCACATCCAGCCACGCGGATGCGTCACCCCGCAAGTCCGCATGGCAGCGCGTACAGGCATCCCATCCGGGCACAAGGCTCAGTTCGCGCAGCAGCAACAACTCCACCCGAGGCAGGAACGCAGGCCCGGGTGTGCGGTTGGCCAAACCCTCCAGGGTATCTGTCAGTAGTTCATAAAAACTGACCGGGGCCGGGCCAAAAGGCATGGCACGATCAAACAACCCGGCGGCGTAGGAGGCGACCGCACACGCGCGCCAGTCGGTGCGGAAGGCGGGACGGGTTGCCAACGGCGCGCAGTCCTTCAAAAT
>JAVEUJ010000146.1:0-5996 GCA_034005635.1 Kiritimatiellia bacterium
TGTCTGCTGATGCGAGGATGGCAGAATGAAATTACGAATTTTTTGGGCAGGGGTAGGCTTGTGTCTGGCGCTGGGAGGAGGCGGGACGGCTTCCGGTGCTGAGTACTACATCAACGACGAGTATGTGCCTGGGGACGATATCTATACCAGTGCCCGAGGGAATGACGGCAATCCGGGGACCGCCGCCTTGCCCAAGGCCACGCTGGGCAATGTGGTTGGCACGTGCAATCTCCAGCCGGGGGATGTGGTTTATATCGATACCGGGACTTATGCACCGGCCGTCATCAGCAATACCGTGGTGGGCACAGTCGGGAATCCAATCGTTTTTCAAGGCAGTACCAATTACGTAGCAAATGGCGCGACATTCACGGGTGGGGGTATAAACCTGGCAGTGAGAGGTCGGTATTTGCATTTACAAGATATTCGCGCGGTGAACGGAACGGAAGGCATCCAACTTTATGGCGCCAGTTTCTGTACGCTTGAAAGGGCCTGGGCTGCCTCCAACAGTATGCGCCAGTTTAATATAGATTCATCTTCAAGCAATTTATTTCGCTCTTGTGTTGGGGTTGGCAGTTTTCCTTTTAGGGCGGTTGGAACGGGGCCTGGAAACCGTGTGGAAAACTCAGTGCTTTATGCCCCGGGAGCGACTGTATTTTCAATATATGAAACTACTTTTAGTAATATAGTGAATTGTATTATTGTGGGGGAGACGGTGTTTCATTTGGTTGGCTATGTCTCCACCAATCTTGAGAATAATATTTTTTGAGGCATTGGTTTAATTACTCCAGGTGCGCAAACTCTTAATAGTCTTCTCGGAATGTATCCTGGCTGGAAAAAAAATACGGTGGCGGATCCGCTATTTGCCAATACGGCAAATCTGGATTTCCATTTGCTGAGCCCGGCGGGCTATGTGTCGAATGGTGTGTGGGTGACGAATGCGGCGGTGGGCTACAGCCCGGCGATTGATTTTGGGACGCGTACCAGCACGGCTTGGACCAATGAGCCGGCACCTAACGGGGGACGGGTGAATGTGGGGCTGTATGGAGGGACGGCGGAGGCCAGCAAGAGCCGGTCGGGGCCATGGGTATTTGCGTTGTCGTTCAACGATGGAGGTAATCTGATTCAGACCGGGCGGCTGGAATGGGTGGCTAGCACGAATTTGACGGGGGCAAATGTGGCGTTGGAATACACGACCAACCGCTGGGCGACGACCAGTACGATTGCGACGGTTCCGGCCACCAACGAGTCGTACACCTGGGTGCCGGCGAGCAGCCATCCATCGGTGCTCTGGCGGGTTCGCGATCCGATTTCAGGATTTGCCTCTACCAATGCCAAAGCATTCAGCCTGCGGGCGACGACCAACGCGACTTTTACGTTTTACGTGAACGATGCCAGCACGAACAACGATGTCTATTGTACGGCGGCGGGCAGCACCATGAATTCCGGGGTGTCGTCGAACTCGCCCCTGGCCGACCTCCAGGCCTTATTGACTGCGTACGATTTAGAGGGGGGCGATACCGTGGTTGTGGACACGGGAACCTATATCCTATCCAATACGGTGAGGGTTTCACAGTTCGATTCCGGCGCAGAGGGCCGCCCAGTGCGCATCATGGGCAGCCCCAAGGGGGTGACCTTCAACCGGGGGAGCACGTCAGCGGACGTACTGGATATCAGTGGTGCCAGCTATCTGGAGATTGAAAACTTGCGGCTTATGGGGGGGGCAAGTGGAATTGCGGGCGGGGGTTCGACTGCGGTGACATTGCGAAATATGCAATTTGTAGACAATCGCCGCGGTATCAATCTGCTTGGGGCATCGGTGCGAACAGTATTCGAGCGCTGTCTGGCGGCTAACAACACCGACTACGGCTATTACGATATTTCGGCGGCTTCCAGTTCGAATCAATGGAATAACGGCGTGATCTGGGGCAGTACGACATTGCTGCATGTACGGACTAATGCGCTGTCGGTGTCAAACAGTATTCTGGGGCAGGCGACAGCGTTATTTGCGTTTCAGGTGCCACCGGGCAATTACAATGTGGTGTGGGCGACTGGGGTGGGGCTGCAATACAATACGTTTACTGAATTGCAGTCGGCGGGGCTGGGCTGGGACCGGAGTGTGTTCGCCAATCCGTTGTTTGCCAACGCCGCCCAAGGCGATTTTCATGTGCGCAGTACGACCGGGCGCTATGATACCAATTTGCTGGGATTTGTCAGCACCGATACGAATTACTCAGCGGCGATTGACGTTGGGGATCCGGCCGCTGCGGTGGGGGACGAGCCCTCTCCCAACGGCGGGCGGTTGAATGCGGGTCTGTACGGCGGGACGGCTCAAGCGAGAAGAGCCGGACGAATGCCTGGTTGCAGGCGATGAGCTATCTGGACGGCGGGACGCTGGATGCTCAGGCGGGCGCCACGCTGCGCTGGACGGGAGGGGGGTATCCCACCAACAGCACCGTTTCCCTCTGGCTGTCGCGCGACAATGGTGCCAATTGGACCAATATTGCATCGGGCGTGTTGGCCAGCAGTGGAGAATATTTCTTTGCCTCGACCAACATTGCCTCCTCGCTGTTTGCGATGTGGAAGGTCGAGCTCGAGGGGGCCGATCCGGCGGTGACCAGCCCGTCGGGGAGCTTTGCCTACAAGAGCGGGGCCTATGTGTTTTATGTCAACGACGTGTATACCACGAATGATGTCTATTGCCTGGGAGCAGGCAATGACGCCAACCTGGGGGTCACGCCAGAGGCGCCGATGGCCACGCTGCAAAAGGTCATTGCTACCTATCAGTTGGGCCCGGGCGATCGGATTTACATAGATACGGGATCGTATGTGGACCCCAATACGGTGACGTTGACTAGCTTGGATTCGGGTAGCTCGTCGAACTGGATCGAAATTGTGGGCAGTACGAACCGGCAGGCCGGCGGTACGGTATTCGGCCAGCGATCCGGTCAGCCAGCCAGTTTGAGGTTTGATTTCCGAGCGGGTGCTTCCAACATTATTATGCGCGACATCATTCTGACCAACGTGGTGCGGGGGGTGGGGATTTCGAACTCGGCCAGCCTGCGGCTGGACGGGGTGGAAGTGCGCGGCGCGACCAGCCGGGCCTTTGAACTGGGAGCGGGAGCACGGGGGATTGAACTGACACATTGCGTGGCTTACAAGGGGGCGGGTGGGGTATACCTGAACGGGCTGTCCATCACTAATATTGCGATTCGCAATTCGCTCTTTTGGGAAAACAGCGGATTTGCCGTTCAGTCCGTAGGCACAGTGGGACTGACGCTGGAGAATTCCATCCTGGCCTCTACGCGGACGAATGTGGCGTTGATTGGCCTGGCATCCTTGGCCGGAGTTGTTTCTGATTACAACAATCTGCATGCCGGGATCAATACGCGGGTGGGCAGCCTGGGTGCGGTGCTGGCCGACAATGTGGCGGCCTGGCAGGCCATGACGGGTGGACAGGACCTGCATAGTATCACCGGCGATCCACAAATGGCGGATCCGGATCAATACGATTACCATTTGAAGACACAGCAGACACTGGGGCGGCGCAAACCCAACGGAGAATGGACGTCCGACCCCGTGTCGTCGCCTCTGCTAGATGCGGGAAATCCTGCTTCAGCCGCCTATACCAACGAACCGATGCCGAATGGCGGGCGGATCAATATTGGCCGTTTTGGCGGGACAGCAGAGGCCAGCAGTGCCCAAACCATTCCCTGGCTTCGAACGATTTCGTTTGGCGATGGCGGCAGTGTCAGTAATGGGGTGATCGCTCTGCGGTGGTTAGCTGGTGGTTTCTCCACTGAGACGGCCGATGCCCATGTGTCGCTCGATGGTGGCCAAACCTGGGGAGTGCCGGTGGCGTCTGGGGTGCCGATCACTAATGGCGTGGCGACCTGGGTGGTGTCGGGGGGGTTGCCCGATACACCGGCGGCGATGTGGCGCGTGACGTGTGTGGAAAACACCAACCAATGGGCAGAATCTACGACATTTTTTGCTGTGCGCAAGAGTCCGTTAAACATCTACGTGGCCACGGCGGACACCAATGACAACATCTACGCCACGGCTCCGGCGGCCGCCAACAACTGGATGGCCACTGCGACAGCACCGCTGGATTCGCTGCGGTCTGTTTTCGACCGCTTTGATCTGGAAGGCGGCGACCAGATTTGGGTGGATAGCGGGCGATATATTGATTCAGATGCGATTGTGGTGGGGATGAAAAACTCCGGCACGACGGGTAATCCCGTGCGGGTGACCGGCAATACCCAGCAGCCTTATCGGGGAACGGTGCTGGCGCGATCTGCGCGCACCATCGGGTCGAGTGTTTTCCAAATATCTCAAGCGGGGGGCATCCATCTGGAGGCGCTGGCGATTTCCAATGCCTGGACCGGGATCCAGATAGACACGACTGGGAAGGCTGTTTTGGAGCGGGTCCGGGTGGTGGCGTGCGGAACCAATGCGGTACAGGTAGGCGCGGCGGCGACCATGGAACTTAATCGCTCCATTCTGGAGCAAAGTTTGGCGTCTGGATTGCACACCTTCACCGGGGCCACAGTCCAGGTCCGGCACAGTTTCATTCGCAACAACAACAAAGCAGGCCTGTTTTTCCGCGGGGGTAACGTTGAGGTTAAGAACAGCATTTTGGAATCGGCGGGGACGGGAGGTTTTGCATATTATCTAACAGGGAGCGGGACACTGGTTTCAGACTATAACAATATCAGGGCAAGCGAGGGCGCCTATGTAGCGGGTGGCGACAATCGCGTGTCGGACCGGTTCCTGATCGATTGGCAACGCAGTTCTGCACGCGACATGAGCAGCTTTGGTTATGCCGCCAACTTTGCGGATGAGGCCGGTTATGATTTCCATTTGCAGAGCGAACATGGGCGGTTCGACCCCGCAACGGCGATGTGGACGAATGATGCCATCACATCGAAGCTGATCGACCTGGGGGATCCGGTTGCGCCCTACGCCAATGAACCAGCTCCGAACGGCGGTCGGGTCAACGTGGGGCTCTATGGGAATACGTCGGACGCCAGCAAGAGCTCCGGCTCGGGATCGCTGGTGCCGCTGACGATGTCGGATGGTGGAACCATTCGGGGCGAAGCGACACTGTATTGGGCTTTCATCAATCTCGGCGGGGCCACGCCGGTAGAGGTGCGGTTCTCTTGGGATGGGGGCGACAGTTGGACCAATATTGCCACTGGACTGTATGCTGACGACGGTTTGGATGGCATTTCCTGGATGACCACCAATTTCCCGAGTACGGCCATGGGGGTGTGGGAGGTGCGGACCACGACCAACGTCCCGCCTATCATCGGGCGGACGGAGACCTACTTTGCCATCAAAAACGAACCGGTGGCGTATTATGTCAATGACGCTAGGACGAACGGAGACGTTTACTGTGAAGCTGCCGGGAGTGCATTGAATACAGGGTTGACGCCGGATTCGCCTTTGAATTCGCTCGCCACGCTGTTGGCCCGCTACAAAGTGGAACACGGCGATATTGTGTATGTGGATACGGGAATCTATCCGCGTTCCACCCCACTGGTGATCGCCATCCCTTCGCTTGCCGCTACGAACCGGCTGGTGATTCAAGGTAGCACCAATGAACTGGCCGGGGGCACGGTGTTTACTAATTCCGGTAGTAGTGCGGTGCTAGAACTAGACAAATGCCGCTTTATCGATTTGCGCGACCTGCACTTGAAAGGGGGGCGCCAGGGCTTGCTCTTGACGGAGTCCAGTTCCAACCGCGCGTTCCAGGTGCGGTCCACCCGGGCCCAGGTGACAGCCTTTGAAATCGGGGTTCAATCCGATCAAAATGAATTTATCCGCTGCGCGGCTTTGGACTTCATGCGCACGGGGTTGCATGTGAGGGTGTCTGCATCACAGGCGATGGCACCGACCACCAACCACTGGCGCAGCGGGGTGATCTCCAGCTTCCCGGCGACCACCAACGGGCTAGCCGTGACAACGGGTACTCTGGTCGGGGTGCAGTCGGGGCT
>JAVEUJ010000147.1:0-5812 GCA_034005635.1 Kiritimatiellia bacterium
CTCCAACTGCCGGGCTACGGCTACGGCGTGCGCTACGAGTACGGCATCTTCCGCCAGGAAATCCGCGACGGCTACCAAGTTGAAGACCCGGACCACTGGCTGCGCTTTGGCAATCCCTGGGAACTCGAACGCCCCGAATCTCAATTCGAAGTCCATTTCGGCGGACGGGTCGAAATCCAAGACCGCCAGGGCCGCCTGCGCGCCCGCTGGGTCGACTACGAAACCGTGCTGGGCATCCCCTATGACTATCCCATCCCCGGATATGGCAACAACACCGTCAACAACCTCCGCCTGTGGGCCGCCAAATCCACCGAGGATTTTAATCTCACGTTCTTCAATACCGGCGACTACATGAAGGCCTACGAGGCCAAAACCCTGACCGAGAACATCACCAAGGTCCTCTATCCCAACGACAACATTGAACAGGGCCGCGAATTACGCTTCAAGCAGCAGTATTTCTTCATCGCCTGCTCGTTGCACGACATCGTCCGCCGCTTCAAGGCCGATGAAAATGAAATCCACGCTTTTCCCGACAAGATTGCGATTCAGCTCAATGACACCCATCCCGCGCTGGCCATTGCCGAGCTCATGCGCATTCTGCTCGATGATGAACGCCTCGAGTGGGACGACGCCTGGTCGATCGTCACTCGGACCTTCGGCTACACCAACCACACCCTGATGCCCGAGGCCCTCGAACGCTGGTCGGTGCACCTCTTCGAAACGATCTTGCCGCGCCATCTGCAGATCATCTACGAAATCAACCGCCGCTTTCTGCGCGAAATCGCCACCCGGTATCCCAACGACACCGACCGCATCGCCCGCATGTCCCTGATTCAGGAGGGTGCCTTCCGCGAAGTACGCATGGCGTATCTCGCCGTCGTCGGCTCCCATTCCGTCAACGGCGTCGCTGCCCTGCACTCCCAGCTCCTCCAATCCACCCTCTTCAAGGACTTCTACGAACTCTGGCCCGAAAAATTCAACAACAAGACCAACGGCATCACCCCCCGCCGCTGGCTGCTCAAGGCCAACCCCGCGCTCGCCGACCTCGTCACCGAGAAGATCGGTACCGACTGGATTACCGACCTGCCCCAGCTCAAGAAACTCGAAGCCTTCGCCGACGACCGTGACTTCCAGCAGCGCGTCATGGCGATCAAACGCGAGAACAAGGAGCATCTGGCAGACCTTATCCGCACCCAGCTTGGAGTACAGATCAACGTCGATTCTATCTTCGATGTGCAGGTCAAGCGCCTGCACGAATACAAGCGTCAGCTTCTGAACGTCCTGGACATCATCCACCAGTACTTTGAGCTGAAGGCGAATCCGTCGACCAAGTTTGTCCCGCGCACCTACCTCTTTGCGGGCAAGGCTGCGCCGGGTTACTACCTGGCCAAGCTTATCATCAAGCTGATCAATGATGTCGCCTCGGTCATCAATCACGACCCGGCCATGTACAACCGCCTGAACGTCGTGTTCCTGCCCGACTATCGGGTCTCCCTCGCCGAACGCATCATCCCGGCCGCAGACGTCTCCGAGCAGATTTCCACCGCTGGCACGGAGGCCTCCGGCACCGGCAATATGAAATTCCAACTGAATGGCGCCCTCACCATTGGCACCCTGGATGGCGCCAACGTCGAAATCCGCGAGGAGGTCGGCGCCGACAACTTCTTCCTCTTTGGCAAAACCGTTGAAGAGGTCGACGCCACCTGGAAGGCCGGCTACAACCCCTGGGACATCTACCAGAACAATGCGTCCATCCGGCGCGTGCTCGATGCCATCAAGAACAACTTCTTCAACCTCGACCAACCTGGGCTCTATCAGCCCATCTGGGATACCCTGCTGGTCCACGGCGACCGTTATCTCGTCCTCGACGAATTCGATGCCTATGTCAACTGTCAGGCCAAGGTCTCGGAGGCCTTCGAGGACCAGGCCCGCTGGGCGAAAATGTGCATCCTCAACATTGCCAACTCCGGCAAGTTCAGCACCGACCGCACCATTGCCGAATACGCGCAGGACATTTGGAACATTCACCCCTGCCCCATCAATGGCGATTAGAGTTTCGGCTGTTCTATAGCGGGTCTTGAAGATCAAAAAGTCCGGCTCGGCAGGGATCCACCACGGCGGACAGGCAGCCTCGCCCTACCCAAAACCTGAATTACACGCCGTTGGTAGGGCGAACCCTCCGGGTGAGCCGCGGCTGTTTACAATCGTGGCCGCCGCGCAGCAGCGCCCATCAGCGCGTAGACTAAGCGCGCGGCCACAAAATCCGGATAGGACAGGCCGCGCAGGGGGGCCAATTCGACGACATCGAACCCGACGATCGTTTTCTGGGCGGCGACGGTGTCGATGATATTCAGCGCGTCATACCAGCCCAATCCGCCGGGAACCGGCGTCCCCGTCGCAGGCAAAATGGAGGGATCAAGTCCATCGAGATCGAACGAAATAAACACCTGCGTCGGAAACTGCTTCGGGATCCAATCGGGGGGCAGCTTGCCGGCCGCAATTACATCGGCATCGTAGGCCCGGATTGTTTTGGCGTTTGCGGCGCGGTAGTCGCGTTCCTCCAGACAGTAAGCGCGAGTGCCAAGCTGGACGATGGGAAAGCCCAGCTCGTGAATACGCCGCATGACGCAGGCATGCGAATAGCGTGTGCCGTCGTAGCTGTCGCGCAGGTCGGCGTGGGCATCAATGTGGATGAATCCGATCTCCTGCCCGGCTGCCCGGTACGCGCGCGCCGCCGCCTGAGTCACCGTATGCTCACCGCCGAGAACCGCGGGCACTGCGCCGCAGTGCAGCGCCTTGGCCACGGCCACCTCAATGGCGTCAATCCAGCGCTCCTCAATCAGCTGCGTACCGGCGGCGGGCTTCACCATCGGCTGGGTATGCATGCCCAGATCGCCAGGACAGCCGCGGCCATCGAAATCCTCGAGCTGCCCAGAGGCCTCCAGAATTGCTCGCGGCCCCTTGGCCGTGCCCCTGCCATAAGACACCGTCGTCTCCATCGGCACGGGGATGACATGAAAATAGGCCTGATCGGCCGGCGTGTTGGGATAGCCGCTGGCGAGAAAGCTGGGGGTTTTATGTGTCATAGTCTCGAAATAAAATCGGAGTAAGCGAACGACCGAACCAATCTACAGGCCCCGTTTGCGTCACGCAACCAGATAGACGGCAGGCGAATGCCATTGAAGGTGGTGGTCTTGACCATGGTGTAGAGCGCCATGTCCTCAAAAATCAGGCGCTCACCGGGACGCAGGGGGGCGGCGAACGAATAGTCGCCGATGACATCGCCCGCGAGGCACGACGGGCCCGCCAGACGCACCGTGCAAGGCATCTCACCGGGTGCCCCGCCGCGGTCAGCAGCGGGGCCGGGAACGGCTGCGCCGTCCCAGTCGGGATCGCGGAATACACGCGGGCGATAGGGCATTTCAATGACGTCGGGCATGTGGCAGACGCACGAGGCGTCGAGAATGCCGATCTCCACGTCGTTGCGCACCACATCCAAAACCGTGGCGACCAGCGTCCCCGCATGGAGGACCCAGGCCTCGCCGGGTTCGAGGTAAAGCTCCGCCTGCGGATGCCGCGCCCGGAATCCGTCGAGCACCCCGCACAGCCGGTCGATGTCGTAGTCCGCGCGCGTGATGTGATGCCCGCCGCCAAAATTGAACCAACGGAAATTCCCGAGCCACTCGCCGAAACGCTCTTCGAAAACGGCCAGTGTACGCTCGAAAGCATCTGCATCCTGCTCACAGAGCGTATGGAAATGCAGGCCGGAGAGGCCATCCAAATCCAAACCCTCGAAATCCGCGCGGCGAATACCCAAACGCGAACCGGGCGCACAGGGATCGTAGCGCGGCACCGCGCCCTCGGAGTGCTCCGGATTCACCCGCAGGCCGCACGCCACCTCTGCGCCAGACTCCGCCAGCAGCGGCTGAAACTGCCGCCACTGGGCAACAGAATTAAAGGTGATATGCTCGATCAGCGGTTCGCGACGCTGGCCGGCTTCGGCGTCGAGCCCCAACAGCTCGCGCATGTCCTGCGCCGAAAACGCAGCGGCATAGGCGTGGGTCTCGCCGCCAAACACCTCGTGGCCCAGGCGGGCCTCATGTACCGAACTCGCGCAAGTACCATCGATCGTGTCGCGCAGCAGCGGGGCCGCCGCCGGCATCGAGAATGCTTTCAATGCCAACAGCAATTTACAGCCCGTCCGGTGTTTGACGCCCGCCAATATTTCCGCATTGCGCCGGATGGCCGCGGCATCCACCACATAGGCCGGAGTGGCAATTCCGGCCGTCACGCCCCCCTCCCGCTTCTGCGCCTAACCCCCAATCCCACGGGTACATGTTTTATAAAACAAGCATACCAGGAAGCGGAGCTAGGGGGCAAGGAAACTGGGCCAAAATCTTCCACGCTATGGAAAACTAATTCGCCGGTTTTCCACGCTATGGAAGAAAATCTTCCATGCTGTGGAAACTCGGGGCGTGGGTGCTGGAAATAGTCAGGGCAGACACACAAACCCTCTTCCGGTAGTAGCCATTGTTTTATAAAACAAGCATACCAAAATGAGGAACGATGCGAAGGAAAAACTGGGTATCGAACATAGGCTGGGTGGGCCATGCCGGGGCTACTTGCCGCGTAAGACGGCCTTTTTCAGAACGCGTGCGGACAACCCGTGGCGTTCCAAGGCGGCCATGAAGGGGTCGGGATCAAACTGCTCCATATTGAAGACGCCTTTGCCGCTCCATTTGCCGGTCAGCATCATCATGGCGCCAACCATGGCGGGGACGCCGGTGGTATAGGAGATGGCCTGGGAACCGACTTCCTTGTAGCAGGTGGCGTGATCGCATACGTTATAGACAAAAATCGTTTGCGGCCGCCCCTTGGCATTGAGCCCCGCCACCTGGCACCCGATGCAGGTCTGGCCGGTGGTCAGCGGGCCCAGCGAGGCGGGGTCGGGCAACAACTGCTTGAGAAATTTCAGTGGCACCACCGGGGTGCCCTGGTAGTCCACCGGATCGATGCGGGTCATGCCTACATTCTGCAGCACGCGCAAGTGGGTCAAATAGTCCTCCGAAAAACTCATCCAGAACCGGGCACGCTTCAGCCCCGGAACGTGACGAACAATGGATTCGAGTTCCTCATGATACATCAGGTAGATGGTCAGGTTGCCGAGCTTCTCTGGCAGCCGGAAGGGTCGCGCGACAGAGAGCGGATCCGTTTCCACCCAGCGGCCGTGCGAGAAATAGCGCCCCGGGGCCGTGACTTCGCGGATATTGATTTCCGGATTGAAATTAGTGGCAAAAGGCTGGCCATGACTGCCGGCATTGCAGTCGATGATGTCGAGTGTGTGCGGCTTGGGAATAAAGTGTTTGCGGATCCAGGTGGTATAAACCGACGTCACACCCGGATCGAAACCGGAACCGAGCAGGGCCATGAGCCCGGCTTTCTTGAAACGACCATGGTAGGCCCACTGCCACTTGTATTCAAACTTGGCAACGTTCGGGGGCTCGTAGTTGGCCGTGTCGAGGTAGTTCACGCCGACCTCGAGGCAGGCATCCATGATGTGCAAATCCTGATAGGGCAGCGCCACATTGATGACCAGGTCGGGCTTGAACTTCTTCAATAGCTTGACGAGTTGCGGCACGTTGTCGGCATCGACCTGCGCCGTCTGGATCGGCCGGGGGAGTCGTGCGGCGATGGCGTCGCACTTGGCCTTGGTGCGACTGGCCAGGAGGATGTCCGTAAAGACGTCGGGCACCTGAGCGCACTTGTGCGCGACGACGCTGCCAACGCCCCCGGCTCCAATGATCAGTACCTT
>JAVEUJ010000148.1:0-5783 GCA_034005635.1 Kiritimatiellia bacterium
GAGTTGGTTTCCTCCCAATCCTGGCTCCAGCGCTCATCCTCGAAGTCGTACCATTCGCAGCTCAAGCCATCGACCGCGGGGGCGACTAGCCAGGATTCGACGTTGCGCTGGTCTTCTTCCTTGGCCAGATGCGGCCAGGCTTTGACCACCAGACCGCGTTTGTCCCCGCTGCCATCCACTGTGACCGACAGCCGGTGCAGACCATGCTGAAAAGGCGACTCCGGCGGCAGGAAGGCGGTGCCGCTGGTGACCCAACTGATTTCGTTGGCGGCCATCTTGGAGGTCCCCCCACGGGAATCTAGCCAGAAACCGAAGGCTTCTGGTTTGGAGGGGAACCAGGCGGCACCGCGCAGCGCAGTCACGAGTTGCTCCATGGCAAATTCGCCGTATTGAAGCTGCTCGAGCATTTCACCGCCGCGATTCCACGCCTTGGTAATACTCCAGAAAATACCGCCGGACATCGCCGACACCAGGCTGAAGATCGCCAAGGCCACCAGCAGTTCGATCAGGGTAAAGGCTGCCCGCCGATGGCGACTGGTTGTTCTGGGGGCATCCATCATAGCGCCTTGGGTTTCAGGGAGCGCTTGCCATCGATGTTTTCCGGCACATAGAGAAATTGAACTGTTTCCTCCATGCCCCGGCGTTCGCCAGTTTGCGACCAGTAGACGCGGGTGGTCAGTTTGAACAGCCCTTCCTGTTCCTCATCCACTTGGCCAAAATCCTCCAAGATGCGCACCCAGTTCCAACCGGCGGGACCGCCTACAAATCCGCCGCTCTCCTGACCCGCGGTGATTTCGTCCATCAGGCGCAAGGGGTTTTCGGCATCGACCCGACCGAGCATCCGGCGGGCCTGCTCGTAGTTACGCGCCTGGCGCACGACTGCCAGCGCCCGCGAGGCCCCCTCGACCAGCGCCATCAGCGCTGTGCCAAGAATCACCACCGCCAGCAAGACCTCGATCAATGTCATGCCCGCCCGCCGCCCCCGGACAGGAAGGAGCCTGGCCCTCCAGGAACCTTGGACACTGGATAGTGCCCCCCCCGAACCCTGAACCCTGCCCCCCGCCCTATTCACGCTCAACCTTCGCCTTGCCGGTGATGGCATCTACCACGATGCGGGCATTGCGACTTTCCCCGTCACCGATGCGCACCTCATAGCTCTCGCACATGCCGTTGGGATAATAGCTCACATAATGGATGCCATCGATTTCCTGTCCGCCACGAAATGCCAGAATTTTCACTCCATCCTCGAGCGGACGCAGCATGACTTGGTTCAGACCCGCCGGGGGTTCTTCAGAAACCGCACCACCGCCGACCATGGATCCCATGGCTCCCCCTGCCGGCGCTCCCGCACCGCCCCCCACGCTACCGAAAAAGGCATCTTTTTTGCTGCCAACCTGGCCCTGATCCACCAGTTCCACCGTTCCTTTGACGTCATCGAACAACACTGCCATATAGCGCTGGCCCAGCACCGCCTTGGCCTGCGCATTGCGATGGATCATCAGCAGCGTCCGCGTGGAATTGCGCAGCTTGGCCCCCCTGAACGAACGCGCAAATGCGGGAATCGCCACGGCCGAGGCCACTCCGAGAATCACCACCACCAACAGGATTTCGATCAGCGTGAACCCTCGATGGCGTCTGTTGCGCTTCATGGCCGAGCACGTCTTCGCGCTTAAAGACGCCTACTTTATGTCATCGGCGGAGCCAAAGCTGCCATCCGGCCCGGCCGAAGCCACGGTATAGATGTTGCCCTGCTTGCTATACTGGAATTCATTGCCCCAGGGATCCTTCAGCGATTCCGCCTTGCGTAGATAGGGACCATTCCAGTTGGGCTCGCTGCCCTTTGTCATCAGGTTTTGCAAGCTTTCAGGCAACTTGCCATTGTCGGTCTCGTATAAATCAATAGCGGTGCCGATGGCCCCGATGCTGCCCTTGGCTGCCGCAATCTGACTCTGCCCAACGCGCCCGCCCAAACGCGGCACGGCCACTGCCGCCAAGATGCCGATGATCACCACCACCAGCAGAATTTCGATTAACGTAAAGCCCGCATCCCGGCGTTGAATTTCATTCTGTCGCTTGTTCATGTTAAAACCTCCATCCACGTTGCACCTGTCCACACTGAAATATACCACATCGCGCCCCTGCCGCCCATCCCCTTTTTTTTGCAGCCTTTTTTGCAGCAGACACGCCCACGCGCATCTGCGGTTCACTGCCAGATTACTTGCCATGCTCAAAACTCGGCTCTCCCGACCACAGGGTGTGTCGGGATCGCCCTACCCGGAGCGGAAATATGCGTCATGGGGGGGGCGAATCGGCCTGTCCGCCGGTGGTGGATCCCGATGAACTGCTCCTATTCCGAATCGCAGATCCGCCTGAAACGCCCTCACATTTGGGTCTGACTAAGCCCAAAGCAACTACCCCCCTCCCGGTGCCCGCCGCCCCGGCCACCTGCTGCGCCGGCGTGAGTCACTTGTCTCGGTTATAATTATAAGTGAGACACCCGCCTATTTTCTCTTGGGCCTGGTTACGGGCTCAATAGCATGGGCGCGCTCAGTCGCGGCCGACGCTGTGATAGGTGAAGCCGGCGGCGCGGGCCTCTTCCGGGTTGAAGATATTACGGCCATCCACAATCACCGGGCAGGCCATGACCTCCTTGAGTTTATGGAGGTCCAATTTTTTTACAGCGTCCCATTCAGTCAGGATCAGCACCAGATCAGCGTCCTTGGCGCAGGCATAGAGATCGGAGACACACTCGAGGTCAGGGTGGATCTCCTTGAACTTCTCTTCAGCGACCGGATCCCAGGCGCGCAACTTAGCCTTCATTTCCTGAAGCTTGGGCACGAAGTAGAGGCTGGGCGCTTCGCGCACATCATCCGTCTCGGGCTTAAAGGCTAAGCCGAAGATGGCAATGGTCTTGTCCTGCACCACCCACAGCTCCTGCTTGATCTTTTTCATCACGTAGTCGCGCTGGGTCTTGTTAATATACTGAACTTCCTTGAGCAGCTTGAAATCGAAGCCCAAGGCATCGCTCAGACGTACAAACGCATCCACATCTTTCGGGAAGCACGATCCGCCATAGCCGACGCCGGCGTTGAGAAAGCGCGGTCCGATCCGCGGATCCAGCCCCATGCCTTTGGCCACCTGACCAACATCCGCCCCCGCCAGCTCGCAGATGCGCGCGACGGCATTGATATAAGAAATCTTCATTGCCAGGAATGAATTCGAAGCATGTTTGGTCAACTCGGCGCTGGTGACGCTCATACGCAGAAATTCGCCGCCGCCCTTTTCCAGGATGGGTCGATAGATTTCCTCGAGCAAGTCGCCGGCCCGCTGGCTTTCCACGCCCACGACAATGCGGTCAGGGTGGGTCGCGTCTTCGATGGCGGTACCTTCGCGCAGAAATTCTGGATTCGAGGCCACGTCAAAATCGGTATCTTCGCGCAGATATTTCAAGACGGTGCGCTTCAGGTGTTCGCTGGTCTTGGCCGGAACAGTGCTTTTCTCGACGAGCAGACGATAGCTGGTCATGTTCTCTGCCACTTGGCGCCCCACCTGCTCGACATAAGTCATGTTGGCCTCGCCGCCGACGCCTGGCGGGGTGCCGACCGCAATAAAAATGACTTCCGCGAAGGCGGTGCCTTCGGCGATGGACGTACTGAATGTAAGCCGCCCCGCCTTGACATTGCGCGCGACGATCTCGGCGAGCCCCGGCTCGTAAATCGGCATTTCGCCCCGGTGCAGCATCTCGATCTTTTTGGGATCATTGTCAATACACAGCACCTCGTGGCCTGCGTCTGAAAAACATGCTCCCGTCACCAAACCCACATAGCCCGTGCCAACGACTGAAATTTTCATATCCAATCTCCTGATTTTCGTAATATCGCAAACAGGGTGGCACGATAAGCAAACCGAAGCCTGAAATCAACCCTTTCCATGAGGCCGCTCGCCCAGGGCTGTACTCTGCGGCAAAAGCCCTTTCCATTTAAGCGAGCCTGTGGAACAATCCAGACCATGAAAATTCAGCGCGCCCTTCTCAGTGTATCCGACAAAACCGGTTTGGTGGACTTTGCCCGCGGCCTAGCCGATTTGGGCATCGAGCTGCTCTCCACCGGCGGCACCGCCAATGCATTGCGCGATGCGGGGTTGCCCGTGGTCGATGTCGCCACCTTTACCGGACACCCGGAAATTTTGAATGGGCGCGTCAAGACTCTGCACCCCAAGGTGCATGGCGGTATTCTGCAGCGTCGCGCCCTGCCCACCGACCAGGAAACCTGTGCCCAGCTAGGGATTCCACCCATCGACCTCGTCTGCGTCAACCTGTACCCCTTTGAACAAACCCCCTCCATCGAACAAATCGATATTGGCGGCCCCGCCCTGCTGCGCTCGGCAGCCAAAAACCATGCCGACGTGCTCGTGCTGTGCGACCCGCAGGACTATCCGGCCGTTCTAGCCGCACTCCAGCGCGATGGCGGCCTGCCGGTCGAGCGCCGCCGTGATCTGGCCCGCAAAGTATTTGCCCGCGTCGCGGCCTATGATTCCGCCATTGCCACCTGGCTGGCCGGTGATCCGGCCCCCGAGGCCACCCTGCGCTACGGCGAAAACCCTCACCAAGCCGCCACGTTCCGCCCCGACACTCCCCCGCCCGCTGAAGCCACCCTGGCGACTGCCCGCATTCTGCACGGTAAGGACATGTCGTTTAATAATTACGTGGATGGTGATGCCGCGCTGGAAGCCGCCCGGGAATTTTACGCGGTGCCCGCCGCCATCATCGTCAAGCACACCAATCCGTGCGGTGCCGCCACCGGCGAAACCCTGGCAGCGGCCTTGTCCGCCGCCTGGGAAGGGGATGTCGTCTCGGCCTTTGGCTCCGTCATTGCCGTCACCCGCCCGATCGACTTGGCCGCTGCCCACATCCTCAAGGGCCGTTTTGTCGAAGCGCTGATTGCCCCCGCCTTCGAACCCGACGCGTTGGAATTTCTGCAGGCCAAGTCCAAAGATATCCGCCTGATCTCCCTCGACCGCCCACTAGCTGCCGCCCTTCCGCGCCGTCTGACGCGACCGATCAATGGTGGTGTGCTGACGCAAGAGGCGGACCTGCATGGCACCGAAGGCTGGAATGTTGTCACTCGCGCCCCATTCCCAGAGACCCTCCGCGCCACAGCCGACTTTGGCATCCGAATCGGCAAACACATCAAATCTAACGCCATCGTATTGGCCTGGGAATACGCCCCGGGATATTTTTCGCTCCTGGGCATGGGCGCCGGACAACCCAATCGCGTGGATGCCATGAAAAAGCTAGCGCTGGTCAAGGCCCGCGAAAATATGGAGCGCCGCGAACTGGACGTAGCGGACGTACTGGCCCGCACCGTCCTGATATCCGATGCCTTTTTCCCTTTTGCTGACAATATCGAAGCCGCCGCTGAATTTGGCGTGAAATACATCCTGGAACCCGGCGGCTCCAAAAAAGATGCCGAATGTATTGTCGCGGCCAATGCCGCCAGTATTGCCATGGTGTTTACCGGCTGCCGTCATTTCCGCCATTAAACCGCCCCGCATGGGCGGAGGGGGTTGAGTGCTGGCGGCTTTTGTTTCTATCCACCGGGCTTGCCCCGGGGGATTTCAATCCCGTGGGAACTGTGTTTCCCATCCCCATTCGTGAAGATCGGGTCATTCGTAGTTGGGCTGCTCCGGCCCATGTGCCCATCTCCAGCATTGAACCCGCGCTGCTATTGTGCGCATAATCGGTCGTTGACATGTTCACTGCCCGCTGATAGATTGCTGAACGA
>JAVEUJ010000149.1:0-5759 GCA_034005635.1 Kiritimatiellia bacterium
GCTCCACCTGCAATCAGGGGGCGAAGAATATCACGTCAGAAAAACCAAGTGCAATATGGTTGCTCTCGCAGGTTCGTCGTGCCGCGCGCGACGAACAGCGGGAGGTCTATGTGTGGTTGAAAAGCAAATTTAAGAATGGAAATAAGGCGTTCACACCAGATGCAGCCAATGCCGTGTCGGCTCCCAAACCGTGAAAAGGCAGACGACGCACATGGCCCACGGAAAGCATCAGGGGCACCATGACGATTAGCGAGGAAGATCGCACCAAAATTGGATTGTGGGCTGCTGATTGTGCCGAGCGCGTGCTGCCACTGTTCGAGGCGCAGGCGCCTTCCGATCCCCGTCCGCGCCAGGCCATCGAGGACTTCCGCGCATTTTCGCGCGGCCAGATGTGCAAAGGGCAGCTCCGTGCCGCATTCTCGGCGGCGTATGCCGCCGCCCGCGAGGTGGGTGATCCGTGTGCCGCCGCCGCCGCGCGTGCAGCGGGCCTTGTCGCCGGGAGCCCTTACATGCACGCCCAGATAACCCTCGATCAAGCCAAACACGTCCTAGGGCCGGCGATGTATGCGGCGCGAGCCCGCGAACTTGCAGCAGGTAACAACTCCGATGCCGGGGATGAGGAAATCCGCTGGGCGATCACGCACGCCTCGGCGACTGTTCGCTCCGCTCTGCGGCGGATGCCGACTCGCAGTCCCGGCCGTAGTCGCTTGGACGCGCTGCTGTACCAGCTCGATGCCGGCCTGCGTAACGAACCAGCGTAAGAATTGCCGTACGCAACCGACGACTATCATATGTTGCACCCGCGCACTGTCGAGAAACCCGGCGTGGGAGAACAAAGAGACAACATGATCGAGATTAAAAGCGCATGGTTATTTGAGGGCTTGAAGATAACAGTGGCTGGCCGAAAATGAGATTGAAGCAATTTTGAAGTAAAACGACAGTTGGGCGGTGTGTTGTGTCAGACCTGATTCACCCACGGGGCAAGCCCGTGGGGAGATGAAAATGGAAATCAAAACCGAAATGAGACGAAAATCAAACAAATTTTAGGTTTTGCGAGCTGTTTTTGTCGAAATTTGGCTGGAATTAGCTATTTTCATCGTTTTTGGACGAAAATTCCATGATATGTGTAGATTAGGCAAATCAGGCCGTGGTTGGACCCTCCCTGCAGATTGCTGGACTGATCAGGCTAAGCCGATTTCTCGCGACAGAGGCGAGATAATGGTTGGATGGTAAGGTGGAATCGGGGATTTATTGAGCCATCGCTGACATAAAATCATAAAAATTTGAGGTTATAAGCAAGGTTTTTAATAATTCAGCGATATTTTCGACTAATTTCGGCTAATTTCGGCTTTTCAGGGTCAATTCCGGCTGATTTCTTGATTTTTTTGTGTTTTGCGTGATTAAATTTGATGCGTTGAGGGGGCCAGGCAGGGAGGGGATTGGGTATACCAGGGGGGGGCAGATTGGCGAAGCAATTCCAGCAATGTTAATATCCTGTTAATATGTATTGTGTTTGGGCCATTTTGCGGTATTTTAAACGGTTGAACTGAGGCATTGGACAGGAAAAATCGAAAGTCGAGCTGTCCGCTAGCTTGATTGCGGATAACACCGGAGGAAAAGGTGAACTCATTGAACAGCAACAGAATATACAAACGCATGGCTGGATTGTTGGCCGCAGCATGGGTGGGTATGCTGATTTTTCCCCTCTCGGCGATAGCCGTTAAACCGTGGCAGGTTCTGGAGGGTTGCCACCTAATTGAATCGCACAATAATGACGGCGACTCCTTTCGAGTGAGTTGGGGAGGGGGCGAAATGACCCTCCGCATATACTTCGCGGACACCCCAGAGGTCAACATGGGCTACTGGGACCGGATTCAAGCGCAGGCAGAATATTTTGGAATTACCCCAGAGCAAGTCGTCAAGGTTGGGGTAATGGCACGCGAGTTCACTCAAAAGGTGTTAAACGACGGATTCGATGTTCAAACGCGCTGGCAAGGGGTGTTTGGCGGGGCGCACGCCGCGCGTCAATACGGGATTGTGATGGTCGATGGGGAAGATTTGGCCGATTTACTGGTGGCTAACGGGTTGGCCCGCATTCATGGTACGGGAATTGGCGGTCAAACGTGGGAAAAAGTCGAGCGGCTGCGGGAACTGGAAGCAGAGTCCAAAGCGGCCGGCCTTGGGGCTTGGGGCATAAGTGCGGATGATGATGAGGGGTAAGTTTTCGCAACGGCGTCGTTAATCAGGGCTAACACGACGGCTACAGCACTTTCAATTATTCTATGGCCGCGCCCAGCGGGCACAGCTACAGGGAACTGGATCGGTTGTAGCTGCGCCGCTGGGCGCGGCGGTTATTTAATCTGTTTCGCCACACGCAATTATGTGGCTACGAGATGACTTAAGCCGCTCTACAGCATCCTAATCGTGTTCCACTCCGAAAAAACTGCGGCTCACCCGGAGGATTCGCCCTACCAACGGCGTGTAATCCTGACTTTGGGTAGGGCGAGGCTGCCTGTCCGCCGGTGGTGGATCCCTGCCGAGCCGATTTTTTTTGCTCTTCAAGACCGAATAGCAGAATGCCCTTAATCGCTCTAGCCGTGGTATTCTGCGGAGCTGATTCCCCGCATGGGGTTCCCGAACCAGGTCGAATCAGCGTTCGGCTTTGGAGGCCTCGGTGACTTCTTGCACCTGGTCGGGCACAAGGACCGGGGCGGCGGCACCTTGGATCCAGTATTCGCGACCTTTGACGCGTACACGTTTGTCTTGGAGGCTGCGGAATTTGGAGGCTTCGCCATAGACATGGCACAGAATTTGCCAGCGGTTGTTTTGCCAGCGAATCACGCGGTAGCGGGTGGGGGCCTCGTTAATTAATGGCGCGGCACGCAGCTCACCCTCAAATTCGGCAAAGCGCCCCTGGCCTTCAAGCGGGATCAGTTTCAAGTTGGCGGGGGGGGGGACGGGAATTTCGCGCGCGGCCGAATCCCGCACCGGGACAGACGGTAATACGATGGGGGTGGGTAATCCGGAATCAGCAGCGGGGGCGGTTGTGGCGGTCTGGGGTGCTTCCGTCGCGGGCTGGGGTTTGCGTTTCCGGGAGGTTTTCTTGGGTGGAGTGGCCTCCGGTGCCGGGTCTGGCTCGGGAGTGGCGGCGAGGTGGGGGGTGTCGGCGAGGATCTCCACAAAGTCGCGGTGGATCCAAACGCGGGTGGTGGCGGGCGGCGCAATCTTGAGCCAGTCGGACACTTCTTCGCGAGGCTCGACGGGGGTGCCCAGTTCCAGGGTGTCCACGATGTTGTAATTGATGCTGGGGCCGGCGCGGACATTGACGCGCGGGGCACCGATGGTGTTCTGCGGCTGCTGCACATAGGCCTTGCTGACCCAGACATCCATGGTCGCGGGCGGGGCAATCGAGATCCATTCGTCGCCAATTTCATAGGCCGTCAGGCGGTCATCATACTGGGCCTGGGCAAGTACCTCAGAGTTTTCGAGGCTCGGTTTGGCGCGCAAATTGACATTGTTGGCCGTGACTCGCAGGGTGGTTTGGGCTTGGAGAGGGGCGGCGCCCAGAAGCAGGGCGGCCCATAAACAATAGGCTATATGCGTTTTCATGATGGGAGAGCATAGGGGGATGGGCAGAAATCGGCAATGCCGAAGTGCAACAGGATTGATTATTGCGCGGGATTTAAGTACAACCACCAATTATGGCAACCAAACCAAAACACAGAGGCCTGGGCCGGGGACTGGACGCATTGATTCAAGGAGGCGCTTCCCGACCGGGGCCTGCGGCATCACCGCCGGCTAAGCCGGTTGCGCCGGCCAAGTCGGCCCCCGCACCTGCGGGCCAGAACACGGTCCACATGGTGCCGGTGCAGAAAATTCGCAAAGGTGAGTGGCAGCCGCGTCACCATTTTGCGGAAGAGGCTTTAAAGGAACTGGCCGATTCCATCCGTGCCAAGGGCGTTCTCGAGCCCATCTGGCTGCGGCCAGCGGCGGGTGCTTTCGAGTTGATTGCCGGCGAACGGCGCTTTCGCGCCGCACAGCTCGCGGGATTGAAGGCTGTACCCGCGCTGCTGTACGAGGTGAGCGATCTGGAAGCGCGGGAGATGGCGCTGATCGAAAACTTGCAGCGGGCCGACTTGGATGTCATCGAGGAAGCCGAGGGCTACCGCGATTTGATGCGCGAAGCGGGCCTGACCCAGGACGATGTGGCCAAGCGGATTGGCAAGGCGCGCGCAACCGTGGCGAATGCGCTGCGGCTGCTGGACCTGCCAGAGGGCATTAAACAGGCGCTTACGGCCGGGGCGTTGAGCGTAGGCCATGCCAAAGTATTGCTGTCGGCGGATCCGCAAGACCGGGAGTTGTTGGCTGCGCGTACCGTAGCGCTGGGGCTGTCGGTGCGGGCGCTGGAGAAGCTGGTGGCGGGCTTGGCCGCTGGCGACCCACGCCGGAAAAAGGCCGCGCCGAAGAAGCCGGATGGCGGGGGGCCTGACGACAAGAGCGTCAAGCACCTGAAATTTTTGGCCGACCGTATGCAGCAGGAATTGGGCACCAAAGTGCTACTATCGCCGGTGCGCGTGGGGGCCGATGGCAAGCGGGAAATGGGGCGGATTGTCATTGAGTTTTTCGACAACGAAGACTTGTCGCGGCTTCTGGACACGCTGAATCTTGGCGATCTGACCTGACGGGAGGCGCGGGATGGGGTCCTGGTACGACGAGCAGCGTGAGGCCCAGGCACGGGCCTATGATCGCGCCCAAGGGGTTCTATTTATCGTACGGTTTGCGTTGCTGTTTGTGTTGGCGACGGTGTTTTGGCGGTCCGGTTGGTCCCGGGAATTGGCCGCGGGACTGCGTGCAGGGTTTAGTTTCCCCTTTGGTTGGGCACTGGTCCACGGGGTGTTCGTGGCGCTGGCGGTGTTCGGCTATGAGGCGGTATTGTTCCCGCTCTCGGTGATGGCCGACTATTCGCTGGAGCGCGTCCACGGTCAGTTGCACATTGGATTCGGCCTGTGGCTGAGTGGCTATTTGTTGTCGCTGGTGCTGGAAATGGGGTTGGCTACCGCCGGGTTCACCGGGTTGTATGTGTTGCTGCGGCTGTTTCCCTCGACATGGTGGATATGGGCCACGGCCGCCTACGCGCTGCTGGTGGGGGGGCTGGGGGAATGGGGGCCATCACAACTGCTGCCGCGAGTGCGCCCGCCGGTGCCCACCAACGATGAGGCGCTCGAAGAGGACCTGCAACGGATTGGCCGGGCTGCCCGGCTGGAGATTAATGGAGTGGCGTGGTGGGATTTTGAGCATCAAGACGGCATCGAGGACGTGCGCTTAACGGGCGCTGGCCGTCAGCGACGGGTGGTTTTTTCGGAATGGGCGTGGCGAAAACTGGAGCCCCGGGAGCAGGTGTTCCTGGCGGCGCGCCACATGGCGTGGCATCGCCATGGAGCGGCCTGGGCGGTGCAGGCGTTACAGGTAGCGCTTGCGGCGGGAGTATTTTTGGGCGCCGTTGCCCTGGCCGATGCGCTAGCGCGCGCGGCGGGATTGAGCGGAGCGGCAGAACCGGCGGCATTCCCGCTCCTGGTAATGGCGCTGTTTGGCTGTGCGGCGCTGGCCGGGCTGGCGGCCCATGCGGTAATGCGGTGGCTGGAATTGCGTGCCGATCGCTTTGCCTTGGAACACGCCGGCGGTCCCGACGTGCTGCAGGCCTGTCTCCAAAAACAATTTTTGCGTGAACCCTTTGCGCTGGATGCTCCGCTCTGGCAGGT
>JAVEUJ010000150.1:0-5738 GCA_034005635.1 Kiritimatiellia bacterium
GAAACCTTGCTTCTGCTGGATCAGCGCGAGGGCATCGAAATTGCGCACACCGCCGACCTGCCCGGGCAGACAGGACTCGGATCGTCTTCCTCCTTCACCGTTGGTCTGCTCAACGCCCTCCAAACCTTCAATGGCCACCGCAGCACACCCGAAGATTTAGCGCGGCAGGCCATTCACATCGAACGCGAACGCGTGGGCGATGCCGGCGGCTGGCAGGACCAGTACGAAGCCGCCTATGGCGGTTTCCGCCGCATCGAATTTGGTCCCAACGACGCGGTGCGGGTACTCGACGTTGATGTATCCGCGGCCCGTCTGCGTGAGCTTGAATCCCACCTGCTCTTGTTCTACATGGGCACCGAGTGCTCCGGGATGCCCATCCTGCAAAACCAGGAAAAACGGACCGCAGAAAACGAAACCACCCTAGGCCGCATGCGCCAAATGGTGGATCAGGCCGAGCAGATCCTCACCGGCACGTCACCCTTGGCGGAATTCGGCGACCTGTTGCACGAATCGTGGCAGCTCAAGCGCTCGCTATCATCTGGCATCAGCACCCCGCAGATCGATCAGGCCTATGCCACTGCGCGCGCCGCTGGGGCGCGCGGCGGCAAGCTGCTGGGCGCGGGTGGTCGCGGTTTCGTCTGTCTGTTTGTCGAACCTCCTCAACAGGCGGCCGTTCGCACCGCCCTCCACGGCTTGGCCGAAGTCCGCTTCCGCTTCGCTTCCGAAGGTAGCCGCATCATTTTCAGCAGTGATGACTGATCGCCCAAAAATTGCGCTCTGGTTCCGCTACGGTCCCGCTGATCACGCGGAACTGTTTCATGCCATGCCCCAGATCATCACCGCGCTCGCCGAGCACTGCGAAGTCCACTACTACGGCCTGCGGACGACCACTCCGATCCCCGAACCCATCCGCGCCAACGCCGTGCTCCATTTTCTGCCTTGGCACGTGGACCGTACGCGTACCCGCGATAAACTTATCAAAACCGCCTTGTGGCTCCTCTGCCTGCCAGTCATCGCCCTCGACTGCCGTCGACGCGGCGTCCGCGCAGTCTATATTGACGAAACTATCCCCTTTACTGCTCTCCTCGCCCGTCTATTTTTCGGCCGGGCAGTCGCCATCACCGTCGCCGATTTTTTTGCCGACATCTATTTCACCGGCACCACGGCCTGCATCGGCCGTGTCATCCGCGCCATCGATCTGTGGAGTTGGAAGCGCCTGCCTCTGATCTTTACTCGCGCCGCCACCACCCGCGCTTTCTTGGCGCGGCACGGCATCGATCCTGCGCGCGTCCATCCCGTATACGATCCCTGCGACCTGTCTATCTACCGCCCCCTCCCCGCCGAGGAACGCGCTGCGGCCCGCCGCCAGTTCGGCTACGGCCCCAACGACGTGGTGCTTGTCCATCACGGCATTCTGCATCCCAACAAGGGCAATGACCTCATCATCCGCGCTCTCGCCAATATGCGCTCAGAATTTCCTTGCCTGCGCTTCCTTCTAGTCGGCGATGGCCCCGAAATGGGCCGCCTGCGCCACCTCGTCCAGGAATTGAATATGACCGATGTCTGCACCCTGACCGGCTGGCTGCCCACCCTGACTGATGTCTGCTGTGCGCTCAACGCGGGCAATGTCGGCCTCGTTATGCGCACCGGTGCCGAATCCGATGACTTCCACATGACCGGCGCGCTTGTTCACGCCATGGCTTGCGGCTTGCCCATCCTCGCCGCGCGCTTGGGGGGCGTCTCTGAAGTTGTCGTGGAAGACCGTAACGGCCTGCTATTCGCTCCAACGGACATGCCGGAATTTCAACGCCAATTAACCCGGTTTATCCGCGAACCTGATTTGCGTGCGCGCTGCGGACAGGTCGCGGCCGAGGACGCTAAAATCCACTTTGATATTCAACGCGTGACAGATGCCACCGTCCAGCCGTTGCTACGCCTGGCCGGGATCGATGTGGTTGCCTCCTGAATTTCTCCATCACCTGTCCATCGAACACACCGCGCTCTCTGTAGCGTAGCACCTCCTAAGTCCGTGCCTCCTGCCTGTGTCTTTTGTAACTAGGCGCCTTCTTCGTGCCATTGCGTCTTGGCGTGACACTGGCTGTTTGGGCTGCTTGTCCCACCACAATCATTGCCGCCTCCTTATGATGCGGCTGGCATGATGCCGAAATCCCCGCCGTTTGCCAACCGTCAGGCTGCTTGATTCTTTACTGTCAGCCCCCGTGCCCCCTCCCGTCTTTAGTACACCCCTCGTGCGCGGTTATTATAATAACCGCGCAGTAATATTTAGTCTGTCATGTGACTAATCGCCCCGCTGTAATCCTGGAAAAAATCATTTTTGCTTCTCTAATAAAGGATTACAGCCACTACGGCCCCGTATTGTGGAGCCAACTCTCACGACATTTTTCCGCATACCTTGTGCGCGGTTATTGTAATAACCGCGCAGTGACATTTGGGCTGTGAATTTAATGGAAAGACCGTTTCTGGGTCTGTCACTTAGATACTCGCCCCCCTCCCCGCGACTTTGTGTCGCGGGAGACCAAGGTTCGTTTTTTTGCCGCGTCAGGCGTCCGTCACGGCGCCGAACGAGGCGCTGCCGACCTGCCGCGCGTACTTTGCCAGGACGCCGCGGGTTTCTCGCGGCTTGGGTGCCTTCCATTTTGCTTGGCGTTTTTTCCACTCGGCCGCCGAGATAGCCAGATCGATTTGCCGCGTCTCCGCATCAATATCAATCCGATCGCCATTCTTGACCCACGCAATCGGTCCGCCCACTGCCGCCTCTGGCGATATATGCCCCACGACAAATCCGTGGCTGCCGCCGGAGAATCGTCCGTCGGTGATCAACGCTACATCTTTGCCCATCCCACGTCCCATGATAGCCGACGTGGGCGACAGCATCTCGCGCATACCCGGCCCGCCCCGGGGGCCTTCGTTACGAATCACCACGACGTGGCCCTTTTTTACTTTGCCGGCTAAAATCGCATCCAGCGCAGTTTCTTCCGATTCAAAGACGATGGCGCGCCCGGAGAACCGGAGGCCCTCGTGGCCCGTAATTTTTGCCACCGCTCCTTCCGGCGCCAGGTTGCCCCGCAAAATAACGAGATGGCCCGTCGGTTTGATCGGATCGGAGAGCGGACGGATGATGGTCTGCTTCGCTGGATAGGGTCGGATGCCGCGCAGATTTTCCTTCATCGTTTTGCCGGTCACGGTCAGCAAATCGCCATTCATTAGCCCTTCTTCAATCAGCCGTTTCATCAGCGGCGCGGTGCCACCAATGGCTACCAAGTCCGACATTACGTGTTGTCCGGAGGGTTTTAAGTCGGCCAGCACGGGCGTGCGCGCCGCGACCCGGGTAAAGTCGTCCAGGTCCAGTTTGATTTTTGCCGTATGGGCCATGGCCAACAGATGCAGAACCGAATTCGTGGACCCGCCCATCGCCATCACCAGCGCAATGGCATTCAGAAATGCCTCGCGTACCAGGATATCGGATGGGCGGATACCGCGTTTAATCAGGTTCACTACCGCTTGTCCCGCCTCGCGGCAATCGCGTACCTTGGCTGCCCCTACAGCATTTTGCGCTCCGCTGTTTGGCAGGCTCATGCCCAGAGCTTCGATGGCCGATGCCATGGTATTGGCGGTGTACATTCCACCGCACGATCCCGCCCCCGGTA
Organism: Kiritimatiellia bacterium; assembly: GCA_034005635.1. Taxonomy (GTDB): domain Bacteria; phylum Verrucomicrobiota; class Kiritimatiellia; order CAIQIC01; family Lenti-01; genus JAAZFE01. The sequence goes on from JAVEUJ010000150.1 coordinate 3,669, forward strand.
TAGCACAGGCCTCGATCTCGCCCAGTTCCTTGCCTGAAATCTCCCCGCGTGCTTCTTGGCCAACGGCTTCGAATACACTGACGATATCCACCTTGCGTCCATGGTGGCAGCCGGGCTTGATGGTACCGCCGTAGACAAACACCGCCGGACGGTCCAGCCGGGCCATCGCTATCAAACAGCCGGGCATGTTCTTATCACACCCGCCAATCGCGACTAGCCCGTCAAAGGCCTCGCAGCCCGCCACCGCCTCGATCGAATCTGCGATGATCTCGCGCGACACTAGGGAATAGCGCATACCGGCGGTCCCCATTGAAATCCCGTCGGAGATCGTGATGGTATTAAAAATCACCGGCTTGGCGCCCGCTGCCACCACCCCTTCGGCTGCGCGACGTGCCAGGCGGTCAATGTGCATGTTGCACGGCGTCACCTGGCTCCACGTCGACGCCACACCCACCTGTGACTTCTGGAAATCCTTGTTCGTGAACCCCACCGCGTGCAGCATCGCCCGGCCGGCGGCCCGCTCCGCCCCATCCGTCACGGCCTGGGACCATTTTCGATGCAACGATTCCCGCTTAGCTTTTTTCATTGCCTTGCCTTCCTTTCGACTGAGCCATCAGCCTACCCCGGCTCTCTTGCCGACGCAACTCCCTCCCCCACCCTTTCAATTGCTCCGTCTGCCGCCCGGCCAGCGAACAGAGAAAAGAGAAAAAGAGAACGGGCCACTTTTCCGACTGGTTTGAAGCACGTGTTTGTGGTACAATAAACTTGGTGTCGAACATGAGAATAACTGACCCCAAATAACATAAACATGAGACCAAGGTGCACCGATGAAAAATACCCCCCAGGATCCAAGCCGTTCAAGGAGCGATATCCGCCCAGACATGACAGTGAGTGAACTGGTCGTTCAATTTCCGCAGATGCGGCTCCATCTCGAGAAAATGGGCATTGATTATTGCTGCGGCGGAAAGCTGCCCCTGAGTGCTGCGGCGACGCAGGCAGGGGTAGAATGGTCCATGATGTTGGCGGCGCTGAAAGATGTGCTGACATCTGAACCGAAGAGTCGTGATAGCACGGATTGGAATAGTGTTTCGCTCAGCGTGCTGGTCGACCACATCGTCAATACGCACCACGTATTCACAAAGGAGCAGTTACCGCGTCTCAACGATTTGGGGGCCAGGGTGGAAAAGGCGCACGCGGCAGAGCATGGCGAGATGCTCCGTCATCTACGGCGGGTCTATGGATCACTGCGCGACGAACTTGGGCCCCACCTGATGAAGGAAGAGCAGATCCTCTTCCCGGCCATCAAGGGTATTGACAGTTTTATGTCTGGAACAGGCGTCAGACCATTTGTGCAGTGCGGCAGTGTCGCCAACCCGATTAGCCAGATGGAACATGAGCATGAAAGCGCCGGCAGCGCACTCGCCGAACTCCGTCAGCTCACCGGCAACTACCAGCTTCCGGCCGATGCCTGCCAAACTTTCGCCGCCTTGTACGAAGGACTGCAAGCGCTGGAGGCCGACCTCCATGAGCATATCCATCTGGAAAATAACATTCTCTACCCCAAGAGCATCGCCCAGGAACAAGAGATGCTCAAAAATGCATAAATGGAGGATTCCCATGGAACCGCGCCTAAATTACAAGCGAACCAGCCCCGATGGTATTAAAGCCATGGTGGGATTGGAAAACTACGTTCACAACAGCGGGCTGAATTCGTCATTACTGAATCTCGTGAAGACGCGCGCCTCGCAGATCAACGGCTGTGCGTGGTGCATTGACATGCACACCAAAGATGCCCGTGCTGCTGGCGAAACTGAACAACGGCTGTATGGGTTAAGCGCCTGGCGCGAAACACCGTACTATAGCGAACAGGAGCGCGCCGCGCTGCTCTGGACGGAAGCCGTCACCCTCGTAGATCAGACCCAAATCCCGGATGCCGTGTACGAGTCCGTTCATCCCCATTTTACTGAAAAAGAACTTGTCGATCTCACGCTGGCCATCGTGGCCATCAATGGCTGGAACCGATTGGCCATTGCCTTTCGCGCCGTGCCCGGCACCTATCGGTCACCGGAG
>JAVEUJ010000021.1:0-24502 GCA_034005635.1 Kiritimatiellia bacterium
AAGCCGGAACGGGTTGCCCTACCAACGGCGTGTGTCCTTGGTCCTTGGCCCCCAAACAGGGATCGAGCAAGCTCGACCCCTACATTTCAAATCCACTTTCTCTGTGGGTGCGGGGGGCTGATTAGGGCGGCTCAGGTTGTTTTGCAGCCGGTCTTGAAGATCAAAAACAGCTCGGATCAGCAGAGACTCCTCGCCCTACCCAAAGTCGAAATCGCAAGCGATTGGTAGGGCGAACCCTCCGGGTGAGCCGCAGCTGTTAGGGTCGAAACGTGCAATATAATACCACAAAATATTTTAGCTCGACGCGCGGAACTCGTGGGCGGCGGCGACCAGATTGCGGAGGGCGGGATCGACTTCTTTCCATTGACGGGTTTTGAGTCCGCAGTCGGGGTTGGCCCAGAGGCGGTCACGGGGGATGACCTGGGCGGCGGCGCGCAGGAGGGCGAGCATTTCTTCGGTGGAGGGGACGCGGGGTGAATGGATATCCCAGACGCCAGGTCCAATATCGTTGGGGTAATGGAATTGGGCGAAGGTCTGCAACAGCTCCATATTCGAGCGCGACGTTTCGATGGAAATCACATCGGCATCCAGTGCGGCAATATCGGGCATGATATCGTCGAATTCGCAGTAGCACATGTGGGTATGGATTTGGGTGTCATCGCGGACACCGGAGGAGGCTAGGCGGAAGGCCTGGCCAGCCCAGTCGAGATAAGCGCGCCAATCGGCGCGACGCAGGGGTAATCCCTCGCGAAGAGCGGGTTCATCGATTTGGATAATCGGCAAGCCAGCGGCTTCGAGATCGCGGACTTCGTCGCGCAGGGCCAGGGCAATTTGCCAGGCCGTGTCACGGCGGGGCTGGTCGTCGCGGACAAAACTCCACTGGAGGATGGTGATGGGACCGGTGAGCATGGCCTTCATGGGCCGGGAAGTCAGGGCCTGAGCAAAAGTGGACCAGCGCACGGTCATGGGGTTGGGCCGCGTGACATCGCCAAAAATGATTGGGGGCTTGACACAGCGCGAGCCGTAGCTCTGGACCCAGCCATTTGTAGTAAAGGCGAACCCGGCGAGTTTTTCGCCGAAGTATTCCACCATGTCGGTGCGTTCGAATTCGCCGTGAACCAGCACATCCAAACCTGCATCCTCTTGCCAGCGGACGCAGGCAGTGGTTTCGGCCTCCAGAAATTGTTCGTAGTCGGCGGCGCTGGTTTCACCCTTGCGGAACCGGGCGCGGGCGGCACGGATTTCAGAGGTTTGCGGAAAGGATCCGATGGTGGTGGTGGGCATGGGCGGCAGATTTAAGCGGGCCTGCTGGCGAGTACGGCGTTCGGGGAAGGCGCTGTGGCGGCTCAAATCAGCAGGCGCAACGGCGGCAACCCTTTCGCGGACGGCGTCATTACGCACGCGGGGGGAGGCACGCCGCCGGGCGGCAGCGCCACGGTTGAGGGTCAAGGCTTCGGCATCAGCGTTGGGGCCAAGCTGGGCGGCTAGTTGAACAGTCTCGACCAGTTTTTCTTGGGCGAAAGCCAGCCAGCTACGGATGTCCTTATCCAACTTGGTTTCCCAAGCCAGGCCATAAGGCGAATGCAGCAGGGAACAAGATGGCGAGACGAACAATCGCTCAGGACCGAGTGCCGCAAGGGCTTGGTGCAGCAGGATCAGAGAGGCGTCAAAATCATTTTTCCAGACATTCCGGCCATCGATGACGCCGAGAGAGAGGGCCATCGAGGAGGGTAATTCGGCCAGGCAGCGGTCGAGTTCCTCTGGGGCACGCACGGCATCGATATGGAGGGCATCTACCGGCAGGTGGCAAACGGCGGTGAGATTGTCGCCCAAGCCGCCGAAGTAGGTGGCCAGCATGAGGTGGAGGTCTGGAGCGGCTTGGCGGAGGGCGGTGTAGGCTTCGTGGGCGGCTGCGACGTGCGCAGGATCCAGGTCGAGACAATAGGCAGGTTCATCGAGCTGGACCCATTCGGCGCCAAGCTCGTGCAGACGGCGCAGAATTTCGGCATAGACAGGCACCAGGCGGGGTAGCAGCGAGAAGCGATCAAAGCTGGCATCAGTGGTCTTGGCCAAGTGCAGGAAGGTGACGGGGCCAATAAGGACCGGCATGGTGCGAATGCCTAGAGCAAGGGCTTCGGTAAACTCGTCAAAGGGTTTGGTGGAGGCCAGCCGGAATGTTTGGTCTGCACTCAACTCGGGAACAAGATAATGGTAGTTCGTGTCAAACCACTTCGTCATTTCCAGCGCCCGAGCGGCTCCATTGGCGCCGCCGCGGGCCATGGCGAAATAGGTGCTCAGGTCCGAAAGATCGCTGGGGGAGTCGAACCGCGGCGGGATAGCGTCGACCAGCAGGCAGGTGTCGAGCATCTGATCGTAAAGGCTGAAATCGTTGGAGGGAATAAGATCGATGCCGATGGTTTGCTGCAACCGCCAGTTTTCGGCACGGAGGCGGCGGGCGGTGGCGAGGAGATCGGCGGTGGAGGACTTGCCGGCCCAGGTGGATTCCAGCGCGCGTTTGAGTTCGCGGTTGGCGCCGATGCGGGGAAAGCCCAGATTGTGAGAACGGATGGGAGAAGGGGGGGTAGACATATCAGGTTGCTCGTGGGGTTTAGTTATTATTGGCATGTTCACAATAAGTGACCAGTGAGCCTAACGCAAGGGGGAGGTGGAAAGAATTTGAAGGGGCACAACCAAGACAACCGGGGCGGTTAAACTACGAAAGACGCGAAAGGCACGAAAGGAAAAGAATAGGAAACAGCCGGGGAGTTAACTACGAATCACTCGAATGTCACGAATGGAGAAGGGACGGGTGATGAATCTGAACTCAAGAACTCATGAATAGAATAGCTGAGAAGATAAACTATGAAATGCGCGAAAGGCGCGAAAGGGGTTTCTGGAGTGGCAGGCTCCGTCCTGCCCGGGATGGGGGGCAAAGCAGCAGGGAATGAATCTGGAACTCAGGGAAGGGGGGAGGGTTTTGTTGTGAGCTGGATCGGAAGACCAAGGCGGACAGTTTTTCTGTAGGTGCGCCCGCTGGGCGCGCCAGATCGGGGAGGGACGAACAGCCGCCGCGCTCAGCGAGCGCAGCTACAGGGCGGATGGTTAGGTTGGCTGCGCAGCCTTAAGCACACCGGGGCAAGCCCGGTGGATGGGCAGCCGATTTCACGCCAAGACGCCCGCCTTCGCCAAGGCTGAGGTGGGCAAGCAAAGACATAAAGAAGAAGGAAGAGGGAGGCAATATTTAAAATTTAATTTCCAGATGAACTACGAAAAACTCGAAAGGCGCGAAAAGATTCTGGAGGGACGGCCTCCGTGCCGTCCGCATTCGACCAATGACTACGAATGAGACAAATATTACGAATGGAGAAAACCACGGAGGGGGTGTGGGACGATCAACGACCGACCAACAACGACCAACAATCTAGCCTTGCAGGAGGCGGGCGGCGTTGCCGCCGAGGGCGGCGGCGAGAACATCGTCGGGGAGGCCCAGGGTGTGCCAGCGGGCTAGTTCCTCAGTCTGGTCGGACCAGGGGCTGTCGGTTCCGAAGAGAATATAGCCGGGGGCGTGGTCAAGGATCATGGCGCGGGCTTCCGCGGGTGGCATTTCATGGAGGCAGAAGGAAGTCTCAATATAGACGGGGCGGCCAATCAGATAGGTGCGCGAGTTTTCCCAGTCGCGCCATCCGCCCAAATGGGTGGCCACCAATTTCAGCGTGGGGAAGGTATCGATGACGTGGCGGATGCGTATAGGATCGCAGATACGTTCAGGGGGATAGGCCATGTCGAAACCGGTATGAAAGACGGCCAAGAGGCCGCGGGCGGCGATACGCTCATAGAGCGGGAAGAGGCGTTCGTCATCGAGCACAAATTTCTGGTAGTAGGGATGGAACTTGAGGCCGTTGAAGCCTTCGGCGGCGGTTTGGTCGATGTGGGCGAGGGCCTCGGGGTCGTCAGGGTGGACCGACAGGAGCATTTCAAGGCGCGGCTCCTGAGTCCGGACTTTACGCGCCCAGCGACGGATGCCATCGAAGTGGGTTGGCTTGGTGGCGATGGGGCAGATGACCGAGCGGTCGATGCCAGCGCGGTCCATGGAGGCAATTAGCGAGGAGGTACGGCCGTCCGTGGCGGCCTGGATATGGCCTTCTTCCTCCAGGAACGGGATGGCCTTGGCCGCAAGGGTATCCTCAAAGGCATGGGTATGGAAGTCGATGAGCATGGGGGGAGGGGGGGGGAGGTCAGGGTTCAGGAGTCAGGGTTCAGGATGGGTAGGAGGCCAGGGGATATTCAGAAGCTAGGGGTCAGAATAAAGACTCCAATTCTGGCGACTTTTATTTCGTCAACACCGGGGGATGGGCGGTGAGGGCTTCGATAGCTGCATGCTCGGTGTGGTCGAGTCCGATGGGCGACAGCGAGACATAACCCTCGCGGAGAGCCTCGAGGTCGGTACCGCTCATATCGCCGTTCTCGAAGAGTTCGCCCGTCATCCAGTAATACGGGTGGCCCCAAGGGTCACTGCGCTGTTCGTATTGTTCAACAAAGCGGGAGGAGCCCATGCGGGTGATGCGTAAGCCGGCGAGTTGGTCGTAGGGGCAGTTGGGAATATTGACGTTCCAGAAGATGCCCGGGGCAATCTGCAGGCGGCCGGCGACGACCTGTTCGACCAGCTCGCGACTAACGCGGGCTGCAGTGTCCCAGCAGGGGTCGGTGAAGGTGTCGAGGGAAAGCGCGATAGAGGGAATGCCCATGATGGGGCCTTCGGTGGCGGCAGAGACGGTACCGGAATAGAGCACGCTGATGCCGGCATTGGGGCCGAGATTGATGCCGCTGAGGATGAGGTCGGGCTTGGGGTTGAGCAGCAGGCTGACGGCGAGTTTGACACAGTCGGCAGGGGTGCCGCTGATGGCAGTCCCAAATGGCGGCTCACCAGGAGGCCAAGAGCGGGCGTGCAGCGGTTTGCTGAGCGTGATTCCATGGCCAATTGCAGAGCGTTCGCGGTCGGGGGCGATGACGTGGATCTCGCCGAGGTCTTTGACAGCGTTGTGAAGGGCGTGGATGCCAGCGGCTTGGATGCCGTCGTCGTTGGAAATCAGAATTCGCATGATGGGTGGGATGATGCCGGAGGGGAGGGGGGATGGCAAGCGGCGAGTGGGCGGAGGGATTCAATATCCAATGTTCAATGTCCAATATCCAATTTCCAAGGGGCAGCCGAGGACTGAATCTGAACCCAAGAGCTTAGAAAATGGACCACAACGCAGGGAAATTGAATTTGAACTCATGAACTCAGGAATAGAATAGAAACAGGCAGGAGGGGACAACCACGGATGAAGACTAATGGACACAGCGCGGCATGGCAGTCAACAAAAGGATTAAGACAACCACGGATTACACTGATGGCACAGATGGGGAAGGATGGGGGAACTGGAAAGGAATCTGAACTCAAGAACTCATGAACAAATCAATGAGCTGGGCTCACGACAAGATGCAAAGGCGTGAAGGGGGAAGGGAAAAGGGCAACCACAGATGAACCCTGATGGACACAAATAAGATGTAATGGGGTTTGGGTGATATTTGCCCGGTATTACGACATTTTGACGACGTAGGCACCGAAGGGGGGGAGGGTGGCGCCGGGGTCCATTTCACCATAGAGGGGTTGTCCGGTGAATAAGTGGGGGGCACGTTCAAGTTGGCGCGATTGGTTGCCCAAGTTAACTGCGCAGCGGATGAGTTGGCGGCCGAGTCGGCGGTCAAAGGCGATCACTGTGCGCTCGGTGGGCGGGGCATTTTCGCCAACATCCAGAATAGCGCATTCGCCATCGATGAGCGGGCGGTGTTTTTTGCGCAGGGCGATGATGTCGTGAAAGAAGTCAAACCAGCGCTGGCGGTCTTCGAGTCCGCGAGCAAAAATATTACCTTCGAATTCAACGCCTTCCTGGCGAGTTTCGCGACCATCAAGATTCAGGACGCGGCGTCCTTTGTCGCAGGGTTGGCAGCGGGCATGAATGGAGGGGCGGTTGACTGCGCCGTATTCCTGGCCCGTGTAGAGAAAGGGCAGCGTGCGGGGGGAGAGAAAGGCCAGGGTGTTAAGCGCGCGGAAGGCACCGGGCCCGAAGCGATAGATGCCGCGGCCTTCGTCGTGGTTGTCGGTGTAGCGGGCGGCGAAGCGGGGCCCGGCAAAATGGGGGGCCGCCTCTTCATACTGCATCAGGACATGCGCGGCCGCAGCGGCAATGCCGCCATCTCCCCAGGCATCGAGGATGGGATGAAAATCATGATTGTGATGAGCATCTTCAGCCAGCCGGAGCTGGGAACGTCCATTTTCGTCCACGGCATAGGCATACTGGCCCAGTTTATAGAAGTCGTCGTCATAGGCGGCATCCATGCCGCGGGCAAACAGGTCGAGGTTGTTCTGGAAGCCGTAGCATTCGGCCATGAACAGGAGGTCGCGTCCGGGGTGACGGGAGCGGAGGACCGGCAGGGCATCGTCCCAGAATGAGCAGTCGTTGATAAAGTGGGCCATATCGAGGCGGAAGCCATCGATGCCATCGGGGCGGCCATCTTCGCCCGGACCAAGGATGGAGAGCCAAAAGTCGTAGACTTCGATCATGGCGGCGCGCAGGTCCGGATTGGTGTAGTCGAGCTTGGCGGTATCGGTCCAGTCGGCGTCATAGGCGGCAGCACCGTCGGGGCCGTGGACATAGTATTCGTGATGGTGAGTCATCCAGACGTGGTCACGGGCAGTATGATTGGGAGTGATGTCGAAGATGACTTTGAATTTAAGGTTATGGGCGCGGCGGATGAAAGCAACGATGTCGGCCCGCGAGCCGTATTCGGGTTCAACGGCGGTAAAGTCGCTGGAGGCGTAGGGCGAGCCGATACCCTTGCGGGCGAACTTTCCAATCGGAAAGGGCGGCAGAAGATAGAGAGTATTGACGCCGAGACGTCGCAAGCGCGGTAGATAGCGTGTGAGATAGGCGAGGGGGGACTCGGTGAGCGGTCGCTCTATGGCCGCTTCAAGGGCGTTGCGTGGCTCGCGGGCTGCCAACGAACGAAGATTGATTTGGTAGAGAATGGCCGAGGATATCCAAGAGGTAGGGTTCGCTTTCATAATCGGCATACTATCGGGGAACGGCGGGGGGTGCAAGGCCAGGAGGGTGAGTATACATATTGCAACATGTATAGTATAGTTGTTGCAATATCTATACTATATGTATTGCAATGACTATAGTCGCCGGGCGGGTTTGGTCCGGGGGTGTAGAACGAAAATCTTCACGGTCCCGTCCGGTGCCTATTTTGTAGGGGCATCCCGATACTCTGAGGTCGGGACTGCGATCGGGCTGTTTCAAAAACGACAATTCCGTTACCCCGCAGTCCACAAACAGGGATCGAGGAAGCTCGACCCCACCATTTCAAATCCGCATCCTTCCCTAATTTTGTCGTACGCCCTCGTCCCGGGGCAATGCGGGGCACGGTAGGGCCAGACTTGTCGCGTGAGTAATTCAAGCTATACTGCCGAGATGGAGTTGACAGATCACCCATCCGGACGATGTGACGCGGGCCGGGTCTGGCTGGCGTCGCTGCCGTTTGCCAAACGCAAGGCGGCGGGTGCGGCGCTAGAAGCTTTGCCTCGAGATATTAAAGAGGCGGGCGAGTCGCTGCCGCTGGTGGTGGCCGCTTGGATTCTGGCGGATCCGATCATGGCGGCGGAGCTGCTGGAGGCGTGGCTTGACACCGCGGACGAGAAGGGGCACCTGAGCCCATCGTGTCCGGTGGTGTGCCAATGGGCCGAATGGGTGAGCCAAGCTCTACCAGAGGGGGATACCTTTCGTTGGCGGATATTGTCCAAATTGGCTCGCTATTTGGAGGGGGCCTTTGACCGTTATGACGTGAAAGGGACAGCCCTGCCAGTATGGCCGTCAGAAGCAGAAGCGCTATTTCCAGCAGAATACGCCCCGGAACGCTTCACGGTAGATTTGGCGGTTCTCCTATGGAATGAGGCAGAAGCCTTCTGCTGCCTGGGTAAAGACCGCGAACAGGAGTATTCCAAGACATTAGACATGGCCGAAGGGGAGCAGCGGGAACTGGATGTCTGGTTAAAGGAGACCTTTTGGAACGTCGATACGGCGATGTTTCACCGCTATGATCTGGGGCGCAATATCCCGGATGCTTCGCCCTGTGGTTTAATTCCGCTGGTTTGGAGAGGGCGCACCCAGAATATGACGGAAGCGTTGCGGGGGCGGGCCACACACGGGGAAGTAGGGGTCTGGCCTGTGCGTGCTCAAATTCTGATTTTTGCGCTGTTGTTGCGCACACCCCACAATACGTTGGTCGCGCGATTGCTACGCGAGGGATTGACATTAGCTCCCACGCCGATTGAATCAGCCGTTTGGGGTGTGCTGGCGGCCGCTGCGGAGCAGGCCCGCACTGCCTACACCCACGATATTCCCGCCGCAGTGCGCTGGTTAGATACCCATGGCCGGGGCGTGGCTCGGGCGGGATTAGGGGTTGCGACCCTGCTGCTGCTGCTGCTACTGGGGCGGGGAATTGTCCAGCGGGAGCGTCCACCGGTGACCGACTTGGTAGAACTGGAGCGGCAAGCGCAATTGGCGTCCGGTGAGGGCCGGCATGATCGTGCCGCCATGCTCTATGGGCGGGCGGCTCGCCACGGACGTTCGGCATACTTCCAATATCGCCAAGCTGGCGAATGGCTCCGGCAGGGGCATGGGGACGCTGCTGAGCGGGCCTATCGTGAATTATTGCAGGAGGAACCGGGCGCGCCCAATGTGCGGTTAAATTTGGCGTTGGCCGTGTGGCAGCAAGGTCGGCGCGAAGAAGCCGTGGAGCTGTATCGTGAGTTTGCCCAAGACCCGGCGATGGCAGCCCATCCGGATCTGATACGGCGGGCACAACTGGCGCTAGAACTGGCCGTGCGGCAGATCGCGCTGGACCGGGAAGATTGACGGGGCGGCCCAGCGGTGAAATAGTTTATTGAGCCATGATAAAGGATAAGCAGATGAAACGACTTACATTCAGCGGGATTGGGTTGGCAGTGTTGCTAGCGCTCAGCGCGGGCTGTTTCCGTAATACGGTTTCGGAGATGGAACTCGACATCCCAGCGATGCGTTCGGAAGCCTGTGCGCGGCTGGTGCGAGAAGCGGTCGGCACCTTGGGGGTGGGGCCGGATGGGACAATCAAGGAGGTCCGGACAGATGTAGACTTGCGCAAGGCCTGGGTCCAATTCGATAATGTCCGCTTGGGGCGGCGCAATGTTGAAGTGGCGGTGCGGCATGCTGGTTTTGCCGTCAACGATTTGCCCGCTGACAAAGATGCCCAGGCACGTCTGCCCGCGGAGTGCCGTGGCGATGAATAAGCGCGTGACATTTAAATGGGCATCAGCGACGGCATCGCGCGCAGCTGTGCGCCTATATTTAGTGCAGGGGGGGCAGTTGCTGGCCGGGACTTCCTTAACTGCGGGCGACCGGCAGGCGATCGAGGCTTGGATAGCCGCAGCAAAATTTAAAGGCAAAGCAGGGACCGTGGTCTGGCCGCAGACGGTGGCGGGAATCGTGCTGGCCGGGATCGGCCCCAGTAATGAATTCCATGCGGCGCGCTGGCTACGGACCTGGGCCGCGGTGGGCCGCGCCCTGATCAAGGCTGCACCCGCGCGCACCGTCGCATTTGAATGGCCCGCGAATACGGCCTTCCCCATGGGACTGGCGGAATTAGCGGGGCTGGCGGCGGAAGGGCTGGCGCAGGGAACCTACGCGTTTGATCACTACCGCGCAGATAAACAGTCAGGGACTATTGTTCTGGAATGGCTGGGGGGAGAGTTGGGAGCCAAACCTATTAGAGCCGCCGTGCGGCGCGCCGCCCTGATCTCGGCCACGCTGAGCGCTGTGCGTGACATAGCCAACTTGCCGGCGAATGCCCTGACCCCCATGAATTTGGCGACCCGGGCGCGGGCCTTGGCACGGGATGCTGGGCTGTCCTGCAAGGTGTGGGATGTGGCAGCGCTCCAGAAAGAAAAGTGCGGTGCGCTGGTGGCGGTGGCGCAGGGCAGTCGCCAACCGGGATGTCTGATTCGGGTGGCTTATGCGGGCCAGCGTGGAACACGGCTGCGGCCGCTAGTGGTCGTGGGCAAAGCCGTGACGTTCGATACCGGGGGCATCAGCCTGAAGCCCGGCAAGAGCATGGAATGGATGAAGTACGACAAGTGCGGCGGAATGGCAGCACTGGCGACGGTGTTGCTGGCGGCACAGCAGAAATTGCCTCGGCCGGTTGTGGCCTACATTCCGGCGGTCGAGAATATGCCCGGGGGCGGGGCGACCCGCCCCGGCGACATTGTGACCGCCCGTAACGGCAAGACGATCGAAGTACTAAACACCGATGCTGAAGGGCGTTTGATTCTAGCCGATGCGCTGACATTTGCCGCGGAGGAGAAACCCGCGGCAATTGTAGATATCGCCACGCTGACGGGGGCGGTGATTGTGGCGCTGGGGCATGACGCCACGGCCGTGATGGGCAATGATGATCGCTTGATAGCGGCGTTGATGTGCAGCGGGGAGGCCACGGGCGAACGGCTGTGGCAATTACCGCTTTGGCCGGAATACACCAGCATGATTCAGGGGCAGTTTGCAGATTTGAAGAACATCGGCGACGGATCGGCGGGAACCATTGCCGGGGGGGTGTTCCTGAAACAGTTTGTGCCCGACGATATTCCCTGGGCGCATTTGGACATTGCCGGGACGGCCTGGCTGGAAAAGGATGAGTCCTATGGTGCTGCCGGGGCCACGCTGGTACCCGCCCGTCTGCTGGCGGACTGGGCGGCCCACGCGCGCGACGACGACTGACGGTTGGGGCCTGCCATGCACTTCCTGCTGGATCAGTTCATGGATTATCTGGTGCTGGAACGCGGCCTCAGTGAAAACACTCAGCTCGCCTATGGGCATGATTTATCTGAATTCCTAGCCTTTCTGGCGCGACGTGGGCGAGGGGGCCTCCAGGAGGTGGCGCGGCGTGACATCCTCGATTTTTTGATGGCGAGTAAGCAGAAGGGCTTGGCCACGCCGAGTCTGGCGCGGCGATTGGTGGCGATCAAGGTTTTCTTTCGTCATCTGTCGAGCGAAGGCCTGCTGGCCACGAACGTGGCCGATGCGATGGATTCTCCGCGACTCTGGAGCGTATTGCCGCCAACGCTAAGCATCGACGAGGTGGACCGGCTGCTGGCGACACCCGATGCGGCGACGGTGCGCGGGTTGCGTGACCGAGCGATTTTGGAGACCTTTTATGCGACGGGATTGCGGGTGAGCGAATTGGCGGCGCTAACCTTGGATGCCCTGCACTTCGATGCCGACTATATTCGCTGCATTGGAAAAGGAGACAAAGAGCGGGTGGTACCCATTGGCACCCGGGCACAAGTCGCAGTCCTGACGTGGCTGGAGAATGGGCGGCCAACATTCGCGCGGCGGGCGGCACCGGGCGAGCGGGCGGTATTTCTCTCGCGGCTGGGGCGGGCGCTGTCGCGGATTACCCTGTGGCGACATATTCGTGCCTATGCGCGGCAGGCGGGAATTCGTAAAGAAATCTCGCCGCACGTATTGCGGCATTCGTTTGCTTCGCATCTATTGGCGAATGGCGCCTCGCTGCGCACCATTCAGGAAATGCTGGGGCACGCTGATATTTCGACGACGCAAATCTACACCCATGTGGACCAGCGGCGGTTGCAAGCCGTCCACCATCGTTATCACCCGCGGGCATAAACAGGAAAGAGTCGATCATGGATTTCGATGCAATAGACCACCTGTCGCTCAAGGAATTGGAGCAGCGCCTGGGATATCAATTTCAGCAGCCGCAACGGTTGGCTGCGGCGCTGACGCATCGCTCCTACGCCGCAGAAGCACAGTTGCCGCTGCAGGGGGAAAACCAACGGCTGGAATTTTTGGGAGATGCCGTGCTTGGCGCAATTGTGGCCGAGTGGCTGGTCGCACAGCGCGCCGATTGGCGCGAGGGCACCTTGACCAAAGTGCGCAGCCGCTTAACCAATGAACATACGCTGGAACAGGTGGCCCGCAAGTTAGAGTTGGGCGCGCACCTGCTATTGGGACGGGGGGAAGACCGAGGTGGCGGTCGTGAGAAACGCGCGCTGCTGGCTGACGCTCTCGAGGCGGTGATTGGCGCCTTGTGGCTGGATGGGGGGGTGGGTGCGGTACGGCAGTTTTTTGAAGAGGCGTTTGCGGATGAGATCGCGGTTGCCGTGGAGGCGGGGGAGGATGATAATCCCAAGGGTGACCTGCAAGAACTGATGCAGCGCCACTACCAGGAAAGCCCGCGCTATGAAACCCAAGCGGAACAGGGCCCACCGCATGCCCGGCAATTCTGCGTGGCCGTGTATCGAGCTGATGAATGTCTGGGCAAGGGCGAGGGGGCCAGCAAGCGCGAGGCGGAGATGAATGCGGCTCGCCATGCTCTTGAACAGCTCACACCCAACATTAGGGGCAAAGGTTAGCAAAGCGGGAGTAATGTCAATGGGTCCCCGGCACCCCCTTTTTCAGCTCTCAGGGGATAATAAGCCGGTTGGAACAAAAAAAGATAAGGTAAAACGCTTCGATGTCCTTGACCTCCTATCTGGTTGCATAACCATGAGATGCATGTAACTAACGGTTGTGATGGAAGTTAATTCTTGATTAAGGTTGAAAATATGACTTGCAATCTCGATAGGGTGCAATAGAGTTCGCACGAATTTGCACCCCGCGTTGGGGCGCACTAAATCGAGAATTAAACGGCTCCGGATCGCCCCTGGAGCAAGGAGTGAGCATGAAGCCAGCGAAGAAGACACCCGCCAAGAAAGCGGCACCGAAACGCGTCGCCGCCGCCAAGAAACCAGTGGCCAAGACCGCGGCCCCGAAAAAAACTGCACCGGCCCCTAAAAAGGCTCCGGTGGCCAAGGCCGCACCGACTCCGGAAGAACGCTACCGGATGATCCAGGACGCCGCCTATTACATCGCTGAACGCCATGACTTTAATGGCGACAGCGCCTATTTCTGGTCGTTGGCCGAGGCGGAGATCAACACCACCTTGAGCTGACATTTCCGCTTGCAAGGGAATAGACAGGCGCCGCAGATATTCTGCGGCGCTTTTTTCGTGCCCAGATGGGTGGCCGCCGATTTCAGGTGGTGAGGCCGATATGATGGATCCGACCGATCAATCAAAGGCGGCGCGGACCAGAGGTCCACCTTACGGGAGAGCAGGGTGCTAACGACCACCACTCGCTCGCCCTTGCACTGCGCACGCTTGCATTTGAAATTTTGAGAGGATTGCGATATTCTAAATAGCATGATTTATCAACCGGGATAAAAGCAGCGTTATCTACTGGGAGACAGTTTGATATGATGTCTTTTCTGGGCGTTGCATCAGGGAGGTACCGTCAATGAATATCGACAAAATGACGACTAAGGCTCAGGAAGCCCTGCGGGATGCGCAACGATTCGCTGGGGAATACCAGCACAGCGAGGTGGATACAATTCACCTCGTTCTGGCTCTTGTTCGCCAAGAGGGTGGCGTTGTGCCGTCCGTGCTGGAGAAGATCGGCGTCAAGGCATCGCTGTTTGCGGATGTGCTGGAGCGACAGTTAGTCTCGCGCCCGCAGGTGCAGGGCGAAGGACTGCAGCGCGGGGTGTCGCGTGAGTTGCAGACGACCCTGGAGGCGGCCGCGAAGCTGGCGGCGCAGATGAAGGATGAGTACCTTAGTGCAGAGCATCTCTTTCTGGCTGCGCTAGGGCGCAAGAACAGCGAAGCGGCCCAGGCGGCGGGCGGGCTTGGGATCACGGTCGAGTCGGTCCTGCGGGCATTGCAGTCGGTGCGCGGCAGTCGGCGGGTGACGGATGAGGCACCGGAAGACAAATACGAGGCATTGAAAAAGTACGGACGAGACCTGACGGAAGACGCGCGCCAGGGCAAGCTGGATCCGGTGATCGGGCGCGATGCAGAAATTCGCCGGGTGATGCAAGTGCTCTCACGCCGTACCAAAAACAATCCGGCGTTGATCGGGGAACCCGGGGTGGGCAAAACAGCGATTGCCGAAGGTTTGGCGCGCCGGATCGTAGCCGGTGACGTCCCCGATGGACTGAAGAACAAACGCGTGGTGTCGCTGGATTTAGGCGCGATGCTGGCGGGGGCAAAGTATCGCGGAGAGTTTGAAGACCGCTTTAAGGCGTTCATCAAGGAGGTGGTGGATAGTGCGGGGGCGATTGTGTTGTTCATTGATGAGTTACACACCCTGGTGGGGGCGGGTCAGGCAGAGGGTGCGGTGGATGCCTCCAATATGATCAAACCCGCCCTGGCACGGGGCGAGTTGCGCTGCGTGGGGGCGACGACCCTGAACGAGTATCGGAAATATATTGAGAAAGATCCGGCGCTGGCGCGTCGCTTCCAGCCGGTTTTGGTAGAAGAACCAAGCGTCGAGGATACGGTGGCGATTCTACGCGGATTGAAAGAACGCTATGAGGCCCACCACGGCGTACGCATTCAGGATGGAGCGCTGGTAGAGGCCGCCAAGCTGTCGCATCGTTATATTTCTGACCGCTTTCTGCCAGACAAGGCCATTGATCTGGTCGATGAGGCCGCCAGCCGTCTGCGGATGGAAATTGATAGCATGCCCGTCGAGATTGATGAGCTGGAGCGGCGGATCATGCAGTTGGAGATCGAGCGTGAAGCCCTGAAAAAAGAGAAGGATGCCGCCTCGAAAGAGCGCCTGCAGGCGCTGGAAAAAGAGTTGGCGGAACTACGCGAGCAAAGCGCGGCGCTAAAGGTTCATTGGGAGCGTGAAAAGCAGATCCTAGGCACGATCCGCGGCGGAACCGCCGAGCTGGATGCTCTGCATACGGAGCAGGAGCAGGCGCAGCGGCGTGGGGAGTACGAACAGGCAGCCGAAATTCAGTATGGAAAACTGCCGGCCGCTGAGAAGAGAATCCAACAGGCGCAAGCCGCGCTGGCAGAGTTGCAGCAGGGCATGCGTATGCTGCAGGAAGAGGTCACGGCGGAACATATCGCTGAGGTCGTGGCGGCGTGGACCCACATCCCCGTGAGCAAACTGCTTGAAGGTGAAAAAGAAAAGTTGTTGCGGATGGAAGAACGACTAAGCGAACGGGTCGTCGGACAGCAGGAGGCCGTTGAAGCGGTCTCGCGAGCGGTGCGTCGCTCGCGCGCGGGTTTGCAGGATCCCAACCGCCCCATTGGGTCTTTTATTTTTCTGGGTCCGACGGGAGTGGGCAAGACCGAGCTGGCGCGTGCGTTGGCGGAATTCCTGTTTGACGACGAGCAGGCAATGGCGCGCATTGATATGAGCGAATACATGGAGAAGCATTCTGTAAGCCGTCTGATCGGTGCGCCTCCCGGCTACGTTGGTTACGAAGAAGGCGGGGCTTTGACTGAGCATGTGCGCCGCAAACCCTATTCGGTGGTGTTGTTCGACGAGATCGAAAAGGCCCATCCGGATGTCTTTAATGTCATGCTGCAAATTCTGGATGACGGCCGCTTGACCGATGGCCAGGGGCGGACTGTGAACTTCAAAAACACAGTCTTAATCCTGACCAGTAATCTGGGCAGCTCTGTAATCCAAGAGGCCCTTGAAAGCCATCCGCAGATGCAGCGGGGCGATGCTTCCTACACCGACATGGAAAAATCCGTGCTGGCGGCGCTGCGCCTGAGCTTCCGTCCGGAATTTCTAAACCGGGTGGACGAGATCATCCTGTTCCGGAGTTTGGGTATTGATCAGCTACGAAAGATTGTGGCGATCCAGATCGAACGGGTGCAGGGTTTCCTGGCAGAGCGAAACATTCGGCTAGAGGTGACCGAAGCGGCGGCCGAAAAACTTGCCGGGGAGGGCTACGATCCGGTCTTCGGTGCGCGACCGCTGAAGCGCGTCATTCAGCGTCAGGTGCTCGATGAAATGGCTACAAAGGTGCTGGCGGGTGAAATCCCGGATGGCGCCACGGTGGAGGCCGACTTCGACCCCGACCATCCGCAGCGAATCGCCTTTACCGTAACGAGCTGACCGCTTCCGATCATGGTGAGCGGAGTCAAACCATCTCGGCTCAACCTCACGGACAGGGCCTGAGTGCCGGTGCCGCGATCCCTCGGCAACAAGTCACGAAGGAAGGGAAAGATATGTTGAGCAGCATGGCCTCTGGCCTATGCAATAGGGTGAGTTTGGGCGCACGACAAAATTTAGGCAAGATGTGATTTTGAAACGTAGGGGTCGAGCTTGCTCGATCCCTCCTCGAGGACTTTGAGTCAAGGTCGCCACCTTTTTGGAACAGCCCGGTCGCAGCCCCGACCTCAGAGTGTCGGGACGCCCCTACAAAACAGGCACAAGACGGAACCGTGAAGATTATTGTCGTACGCCCGGTAAGTTTCGACGCTTTAGCCAATACTATACATATTGCAATATGTATAGTATAGATGTTGCAATAACTATACTAATCGAGTTTTCAACTGGGACGAAAATGAGTGATATATGATAGGAGTCAAGACGACATATTCTCCACTCGCTCTCAAATGGGGAGAAGGGGCGTCCATTTTTCCCGCAGGGAGCTTGCGCTGTTATCTTCGGTGTCAGATCGGGTTTGGATTGAGGGATGGCGCTAAGAATGCTACAACAGCGGACTTGAAATGCCCAACCGACAGGCGGAAAGTGGACGACACATGACAATGAAATTTTCAGAACACCCGGACCGGATAGATGTGCGCTATGTCGCGAAGCTGGCGCGGATGGCGTTGTCCGATGATGAAACGACACTGCTTCAGGGGCAGCTCGAGGACATTCTGGCATACGTGGATGAGTTGAAGCAACTCGACCTGACCGGAGTGCACCTGACGGACATTAACAGCGACGCGCAGACCACTTGGCGCGAGGACGAACCCCAAGTCGGGCTTTCTCGAGATGCAGCACTGGCCAACGCACCGCTGGCACGGCATGGCCAATTTGTGGTGCCGAAGGTGGTCGAATGAGCACAGAACTTTTCGAATTGGGGTTCCTAGAGGCAGCGGAAGCGCTAGCCAAGAAGGAGATCACGGCGCAGGAACTGGTGCAAGCGCTGCTGACTCGGGCTGAGGCGCTGGAGCCGGAGTTGAATGCGCTGACATGGAGGGATTCGGAAACGGCGTTAGCCGAGGCCCGTGCGGCGGATGCCGCGCGCGCCGCAGGCGACGAGCGCCCCTGGCTAGGGGTACCCATCACCGTCAAGGACCTGCTCAGCGTGAAAGGCCAGCCGTGTACGGCGGGGTCTAAGATTCTAAAGGGCTACGTGGCCCCTTACGACGCGACCGTCGTTGCCCGGCTTCGGGCAGCAGGATGCGTATTTATGTCACGTGCCAATACGGACGAATTCGCGATGGGTAGCAGTACCGAAACGAGTGTTTACGGCACGACGCGCAACCCGTGGAATCTCGACCGTGTTCCGGGCGGGTCCAGCGGTGGCCCCGCGGCCGCGGTGGCTGCCCGGCTGGCACCAGCGGCACTAGCATCCGACACCGCTGGCAGCATTCGCCAGCCGGCCGCCTTTTGCGGGATAACCGGATTAAAGCCGACCTATGGGCGGGTGTCGCGCTACGGTTGCGCAGCCTTCGCCTCGTCGCTGGACCAGATCGGACCCATGGCCCGCTCGGTGGAAGATGTGGCGGCCCTTTACCAGGCCATGGCGGGGCAAGACGTGCATGACTCGACAACGTCGGCGCGGCCGGTGGGCGATGTGTTGGGCGAAATGCGAACTGCCACCGATCTGAAGGGGATGCGGTTGGGGTTGCCGCGTCAGCATTTTGCAAAAGGCCTCGATCCAGAGGTGGAGAAACTGACACGGGCGGCGGTGGCGCAATGCCAGGCACTGGGAGCTGAACTGGTCGACGTGGACTTGCCCCATAGTCCGTATGGCATTGCCTGTTACTATGTCCTGGGGCCGGCGGAGGCCTCGGCCAACTTGGCGCGCTACGACGGCGTTCGCTATGGCTTTCGTGCGCCGGCCGAAGAATTGCAGGAGATGTACGAGCAGACCCGGACACAGGGATTTGGCGCAGAAGTAAAACGTCGCATTATTTTGGGAACCTATGTGCTTAGCAGCGGCTTCTACGACGCCTACTATCTGCGGGCGCAGAAGGTGCGTATCCTGATCCGCCGTGATTTCGAACGGGCGTTCGAGCAATGCGACGCGCTTATCGGTCCAGTGACGCCGACAGTGGCATTCCGGGTGGGTGAAAAAATTGCAGATCCGCTCCAGATGTATCTGGGCGATATTTTTACCGTGAACGTGAATTTGGCTGGAATCTGCGGGCTCAGCGTGCCCTGTGGGTTCACGCCGGACGGGCTGCCGACGGGGCTGCACATCATGGGCCCGACCTTCGCGGATACACGTATCCTGAAAATCGGTGCGGCCTACCAACATGCCACCAACTGGCACCTGCAACGCCCAAAGATTTAGGAGTTTCTCGCCAAAAACGCGAAGGACGCCAAGAAGTGTAGGATGAACAATACGGGACAAACCAAGATGAGCGAGAATGAGATCGGCAGGGTGGTGGTGGATGCAGCGATTGCCGTTCATCGTGCACTGGGGCCTGGTTTGTTAGAGTCTGTTTATGAAGCGGTTCTGGCGGATGAGTTGGTGGAGCGTGGATTGACTGTTGCTCGGCAAGTCATTATCCCTATATTTTATAAGGAAAAACAGATCGACGAAGGGTATCGGGCAGACATCTTGGTGGAGGATCGGGTGGTGCTGGAATTGAAATCCATCGAAGCCATTCGTGATGTCCACAAAAAGCAACTGCTGACCTATCTTAAGTTGAGCGGCAAGAAACTTGGGGTTCTGCTGAATTTTGGCGAAGTGCTCATGAAAAAAGGTATTGTGCGGGTTGTCAACGGCCTGCCGGAAGAAAAATGAAGATATCTTTCGCCAAGGACACGAAGGACGCCAAGAAGCAGATGGCATGGGTTGAACGGCTTAAATGAAACACACTGGATCAATATAGAATTGAAATGGCAATAAGCCGAGGAATTGAGAGTAGAACTTCTTGGCGAACTTAGCGCGCTTGGCGAGAGATGATTTAAGAGGATTCTGATGAGCAAATATATTCCATCCATCGGGCTCGAGGTGCATGTGCAGTTGAAGACGCGCACAAAGATGTTTTGTGCGTGTCCGGCTCACGAAGAGGGCGAACCGAATACCGCGGTGTGCCCGATTTGTCTGGGATTGCCGGGGGCGATGCCGTTGATGAACCGTGAGGCCATCCGCAAAACAGTCAAGGTGGGTCTGATGATCGGCTCAGAGATTTCCCTGCGGAGCACGTTCGACCGCAAGAACTACTTTTATCCGGATATGTCAAAAAATTACCAGATCACACAGCAGGCGTTGCCGCTGTGCATTGGCGGTGCAGTCGAGATTGAAGTGGGTGGGCAGAAGAAAACCATCCGCGTGCACCATATCCATCAAGAGGAGGATGTGGCCAAGAGTACTCACATGGAGAACTCTACGGAAATCGATTTTAATCGTGCTAGCATGGCCCTGATGGAACTGGTGACGGAGCCGGACATGGCCAGTGCTGACGAGGCCATTGCATTTTTGACCGCATTGAAAGAGATGCTGATCTATGCGGGCATCAGCGACTGTAACCTGGAAATGGGGCATGTGCGTTGCGATGTAAACTCGTCTATTCGACCGGCAGGTACAGACAAGCTCGGGGTAAAATCCGAGTTGAAAAACATGAATACGTTCAAAGGCATTCACCGCGCGCTCCGCTACGAGTTGGAGCGGCAGGAGCAGACGCTGCGGGCCGGCGGTACGCTGGTGCAGGAGACCCGGCGCTGGGACGATGAAGCGGGGATCACTTTGCCCATGCGCTCCAAGGAATATGCCCACGACTATCGTTATTTCCCGGAACCCGATCTGCCGCCTGTGCTCCTGACCGAGGACCTGGTCGCGGCATGGCGGGCGGAGCTGCCGGAGCTGCCAGCGGTACGGCGGGCGCGCTTTATTCAGGACTACAACCTGCCCGAGTATGATGCCGGGGTGCTGGTGGCTGACAAGTCGATTTCAGAATACTTTGAAGCGGTCGCCCAGGCGTCGGGCAACTTCAAGGCAGCATCGAACTGGGTCATGGGCGAGTTGCTGCGCGCCCTGGGCGAGAAGGGGATATCTATTGCCGAAGCCAAGATTACTCCCACGGCGCTAGCGCAACTGATTGGACTGGTGGACGCCAAAACCATCAGCTCGACGGCCGCCAAAGACGTATTCCAGGTGCTGTTTGACGAGGGCGGGGATCCCGCCGCCGTGGTGAAACAAAAAGGATTGGCGCAAGTCAGCGACACAGGTGCAATCGATAGTTTTGCGGCACAAGTAATTGCGGAAAACGCAAAAGTGGCAGCAGACTTCCAGTCGGGCAAGGATGCGGCATTGCAATTTCTGGTCGGGCAGGTGATGAAGCACTCGCGGGGTAAAGCTAATCCGCAACTGGCAGCGGAGGCTCTGCGGAAGCAGTTGTCGACCTAGCTCGGCGAGGGCGGGAATGAATCTGAACTCAAGAACTCATGAACAGATCACTCAGGCAGACTCACGCTAAGACGTGAAGGGGGAATGGAGGGGAAAGAAGGGAACAATATCGATATTCTACGGAGGGATAACAGGAAATGCTGGGGTCAGCCCTTAAATATTAAGCATTGGTTACTTAACTTTTAAGGGCTGACCCCAAAACTCTTTTTGAGGCCAAAAGCACCGCGAAAGGGACTTGGGGGGTTATCATTCTGCCGAGTCGGGCGTTCTGCTCTTCAAGATCGGCTGCAGAATTGCTTAACCCGCTCTAAAAACCATCAGTCGCCCGGTCAGTGGCTGCCGCCGGGCTTGCCGATGGAATAGAGCTGGAGGATGTTGGTTACAGCGGGGGTAATAACAATAGTGTTGTTTGTAATGGCGTACTCGTTGGTGGGCAGGAGCGCCCAGTTCCAGCCGCCGTTGGCGAGAACAGTGGCGCCCCAGACATTGCCGGGAATACCGGAGAGGCTGCTGACTGTGGCCACGAGGCGGGGGCCGTCAAGTGTCACTGATTCCGTCGTGCGGTACGGGGAGAGCGCGCGGGTGACGGCGGTTTCGGCGGAATAGGTGAAGACGGGGAGGGGGGCGCCGTTGACGGACAGATCGCCGATGTAGAGTTTTCGTTCGGGCCCCCCGCCGGCATTCCAGTTCCAAAAGCGGATCGCAGCGGGTTCATAGGTGGAGGCATCGGCGAAAGAGCCATCAAAGTCCTGGCCATTAACAGTGAGGCGGTAGGTGAAGCTGGACAGGATTTCCAGGGTATTGGTTTTGGGGGTGTTGCTCCAGGGGAGGCCCGTGTGGCGCAGGGAGGCGTCATCAATCACAAAGTTGGTGGTGCCGCCGTCGAATCGGAATTGCGTCAGGCGTTGACCGAATCGATTTTGAAATTCGATGCCGATGGAAGAGGCACCTGCACCGCCGTCAATGCCTCCATTTTCAAAGACAAACTGCACGGTATCGCCGGGTTGCAGGCCCTTGGCAAAGGGCCGGAGGACTTCGACGAACCCGCCGTCGGCCTGCAAGGCCCAGGCGCGGGGGCCGAGGGAGAGGGTATTGGTGTCCACAGCGCTGGAGGCTATGGAAGCGCCGGTGCCGTTGATGATCCAAGGCTCGAATTTTTGTCCGCCGTTAGACCCGTTGGGCCAGGCCGCCACATAGGCGGCGTTGGTGGGAGAATCCCAAGCGCCGTCATTGGGATTGATGGCGGAATTGGTGCCGGAAACGCGAATGACATTGACGCCTTCGGCGAGGGGTACCGCTGCAATGGTCCAAGTGGGGGCATAGACGATGGCGCCGGCCGCGCCATTGAGCAGATTGGTCCAGCGCAGGTGGCCCTGGAGCAGATGGGCCGATCCTTGCAGCGCCATGTTCGTGACTGCGGCGGCCACGTGGGTGACGGGAGCAGGGTAAGATAGGGTCACATAGGGTTGATCATCCGCCAGGCAGCCCTGCACCTGCACATGCCAATCGGCCTGGTTGTTATTGTCCCAGACTTGGCTGGAGGACACCTGTCCGTTGAAAACAAAGTCCACCTGCCAGGTATCGTCGGGAATGGAGTAAGTGGTGGTCCACTCATTTTCGCTCACGTCAGTCATGGGGATGGATTGGGCCTCGGCGGACCACGCGTTGCGACCGATGAACAATGTGACATTGCTGGCACCCATGAGCGGGCCGCCGTTCGGGTGGTAGGTGATTGCGAGGGGAATGCAGCCCTGTGGGACATAAGGCGACCAGTTTGCTTCCGAGGGCAGATCACCACAGTTGGAGACGGGTACGCTCCAGTTCAGGCCGTCGTTGTTGTCCCAGGTGTTGGTACCATCGGTGAATGACAGATTCAGCTCGTAGGTGAGTTCCGGGATGATGTAGTCGAGGGTCCAGACTCCGCCGGAGAGCGTCATGGGGTGGTTGGAGGGATACTGCCAGTTGTTGCGACCAATATAGGCAGAGACGGAGGTGGCAGTGGTGAGCGGGCCTTCGCCGGGGGTGTAGGTGATAGTGACGGTGGTGCCGCAGCCATCGGGGTTGGGGGGATCGAAGGTCGCAGCGGAGTCATCCGGGATGGGGGTTTTAGAGTAGATTTGCATTGAGTAGGCGCCCAGGTTGAGAGAAGCGTTGGCGGTGGCGACGATGGACTCGCCCGCGGCCGGACCGACGTCGCCAAAGGAAGAGTCGTAGGATTTGGCGTCAGAATTGTAGAGGCAGTACCACGTGCCCGCAGAGGGGAACGGCATGGCATAGCCAGTCCGGGCCGTGGCCGACCAATTGAGCGCGACGACCAGATCGTCTGTTTTTCCGCCCTGATCCCAGCGCACGAGGCCCACGACCTTGGCGGTGTTGTCTACGTGGTGCACATCAACTTTATCGGGTTGCTTGAGGCCTGAGGTGTTACCGTAGGCGTTTCGGCGCAAGTGAATCAGATCACTATACGCCTGCACGATGCCGGCGTTCTGATTGGTAAGCGCCCAGCGCAAGGCTGTATCGTTAGAGAAGGTCCAGTCTTCGTGCATTTCGGAACCTGCAAAGATCATGGGAATACCCGGCGAGACCAGGACCGTGGCATTGGCCAGCAGCGCGCGCTTCTTGGCCCAATACCCTTGGGGGCTGCCGGTGTCGATGTCATAGGGCAGCCGGTGTTTGTTATTGAGATCGCCGCAGGTGTCGTGGCTTTCCACATAGACCACGCGGTTAAAGCCGCCATTCCCAAGGTGGTAGGCGAGGGTGTTCATATTCCGATCGGAATCGCTGGCGGCGGTAGCCAGCCAGCGGATATCGTTGAGGTAGCCATGATCCCACTGGGCCTGAAAATTGACAGGTTTGTCGAAGGCATGGTCTTCGGCGATGCGCAGGGCGTTCGGGAAATCGGCGGCCATCATGTCGTTGATTTCCGCGAGCATTTGGCGGCCGGAGTCGTTTTCGCTTCCACCGTTGTTGTAGTAGAGGATGTTGAAGACGCTGTCCCAGCGGAATCCGTCCACCTTGTATTCTTCCAAAAACATTCGGATCTGGCCCTTGATGTAGTCGCGGACCTCAGCGCGGCCATAGTCGGGGCGGGTTTGTCCCCAGTCGGTGCTGGCTCTGGCGGCGTCGTTGTAGAAATAGATTCCGCCCAGTCCGTTTTGCGACCAGCCGTCGTATTGCCACATTTCTAGATCGGAGGGCCCATAGTGATTGTGGACGACATCAACGAGAACGGCGATGCCGTTTTCGTGGCAAGCCTTGACGAAGCGCTTGAAGCCGTCGGGACCGCCGAACGAGGATTCGATCGCATAGGGATCGGAAGGGTTGTAGCCCCACGAGCGATCTCCGGGGAATTCATTGATGGGCAGCAGTTCTACGGCAGAGATTCCGAGCGCTTTAAGATAGGCAATTTTTTCGCCGCACTTGTCAAAGGTGGAGGGGAGCCACTCTTCGGCGTTGTAAGACCCCACGTGCATTTCATAAATGACCAAATCGTTATGATAGGGAATGTAGGACCCGCCAGTGCCCCAATCGAATTTGTCGGGATCATAGACAATGGAATTGCCAGCCGAATTCACTACGCGCCGCGCCCGCGGATCCTTTTTATAAGCGCCATTGACAATAAATTTATATTCGTCGCCGGCTTTGGCGCGAGGGGCATCGACGGACCACAACCCGCCAGAGCTCTCCTTGGCCAGCACAGTGGAGCCCCAACCGTTGAAGCTGCCTCGGACGCTCACCGTGGTAGCGTTGGGAGCCCATGTGCGGAAGGTGACGCCAGTGCCAGAGGTATCGGCATACGGGGTCGCGCCGATGCCAGGCCGTGCCGATTGAGCCCGCGCGGGGGAGGCGACACCAAGGCAGAGCAAAACTAGACCCAACAGACGGCGTGAATACATGTGGAAACGTTACCCGGCGTAAAACGCTTTTGCAATCGAATATTCCAGGAAATGAAAGCCGGAAAAAGTCGAACAGCA
>JAVEUJ010000022.1:0-18261 GCA_034005635.1 Kiritimatiellia bacterium
CCCTTCCTTCCCCCATTCGTGTCCATCTTGCTTGCCCACCGTAGCCTTGGCGAAGGCGGGTGTTCATCCGTGGTTAAATTCTCTTCTTTGGTTGCGGCTTTGCCGCGCCGTGTAATTCGTAGTTTCTCCTTTTACACCGATTAACCCTTGTGCTCAGAAGTCACGTGCGCCCCTCATCCGCTAACGAGTCCAGCACATCCCGAATCACCCGCTTTACGGCCATATGAATGCCCGGGGCCTTGCTGCGCCGCGAGCCCGCCACATTTAACACGCCGTTGTCCGGGCAGTGCCGCTTGAGCCAGCGCAACACTTTTGCCGCCACGACATCGCGCGGCTGGTTCAAATCGGCTTTCAAGCAGGGCTTGCCGTGCTGGCGGGCAAAATCGATCGTGAGCAGCGATCCGCCGTCGGGTTTGCCGTAAGTGAAAATGACGGTGCAGTCTGAATCCATGACATTGCGCTCGGTGCGCGGCGGGTAGTGTCGCGACCAATGCTGGCGCATCCGGTACTTGGCTGGCACCTTCCCTTTTTCGGACCTACGGCCTTTTGGCACCCAGCCCCCATAGGGAAAGTGGCGTTGCACACATGCCGCCAGGGCCCCCTGATCTGCCCCGGTCTGTCCGCCCGACACAATCTTGCGCAATTTCATGGGCTTATCCTATCTGCCTGACGCCAGTTCTCCAAGTCGAGATTGCGATCCGAACTCCAAATGGGTACAGTCTGATTCAGCATAAGACGCGGCTGAAACCACACCGGCAGGAGATAACTACGTGACGAGAGTGTCGATTCGACTTGCCCCCCAGTACTGGACCCGCTTGCTCCTGGGCGTGGCTGTCTTGGCGATCCTGCTACTGGGAACGCTGACCGTCCGCTGGGCGGTCCGCCGCCAAGACCAATTCTTCCGCGACGATTTGCTCTATAAAGCTTTCTTCGTCGCCCACGCCATTCCCATGGACCGCCTTCAGGCCATCGATTTTAATCTCTCCGCATCCTCCCAACCTGAGTACCAGCGACTCAAGACTCAGCTCCTGCGAATCACCCAGATCGACCCGGCTTGGAAGCGGATCTATCTGTTGGGACGCCATCCCGATGGCCAGATATTCTTCCAGATGAGTTCGCACGATTTCGACACCGCTCAACCGACCGGGCCGGGGCAGGTCTATCGCAAGCCCCCCCCCTGTCTGGCGCAGATATTTGATACTCGTAGCGCCGAGACAGTAGGCCCGCAGAAGGGCCCCGGTGGCGTCGGGGTCAGCGTGTACACGCCCGTGATCGACAGTGCCACAGGCCAACTGATTACGGTGATGGGCATTGATGTCGACGTTGGGAACTGGCACGCAAAAGCCTGGCGAGCGGGTCTGGTGCCGGGGCTGCTGACTTTCGCGCTTATCAGTATTCTACTCATCGGGTACGCGCTACTGGGCTACAAAAACAGAAACTGCGAGAAATTCACCCGCCCTTGGCGCCACTTGGAAGGTGGCCTGATCATGGTGACTGGCACGCTGCTGACCCTGGGGGGGGTGTGGGTGACCCACCTGTACGAGGCCCGCCATCAGCATGTGAACTTCTTGGCAATGGCCCACCTCAAGGCCAGCCCGGTCGTGGAGGCATTCCAGAACACGCGAAATTTTGAAATCGAGAGCCTGGGCCTGTTTTTTGAAAGCAGCGAAGAAGTCAAGGCCGATGAATTCCGCAGCTATACCAGTTATCTCAACCGGGCCTCAAAAGGTCTGGTCTGGGGTTGGCTGCCGCTGGTGACACCTGAATCGCGTCAGGATTTTGTTCACCACGCCCGCCAGGAAGTGGGCGCCGACTTCGACCTCTGGGAACACGATGCCGGTGGCCAGCCGATTCCCGCGCCGGAACGACCCCGCCATTTCCCGCTGCTCTACCTGGAGCCGACGGGCCCCGCAGGCGGACTCGACATTGGCCCGGGATTTGACCTGGCCTCGCTGGACTTCTTCTCCCGGGCGTTCCCCGCCGCGGCCGAGAAAAAGCTCCCCTTTGCCAGCGACCCGATTTTCCTGGGCCATGCCGTCGAAGCCCCGCCGCTGGTCTTGATCTTCCGACCCGTATATACCAGCAACAACCAGCGTCATCTGGATGGTTTTGTGATGGGACTCCTTGAACCCCAAAAATTTATCCAGTCCGCCCTCAACACCTATTTCACCCCCAACCCGTTAATTCACATGGAACTTGTAGAGCTGCAGGAAGACGCCCCCCCCGTCCGCCTGGCGGCAACGTTTGCAACCAATCCACCACCGCTGAAGCGCCCGCCACCCGTGGACCAATCAAAACGCTGGATTCTGCCCATCCTGACTTTCGGCCGAACCTATGCCGTCGTGGCAACCCCCTCTCCTGAATTTTTCCATCAACAGATCTTCTATGCGGGGTGGCTTGTTCTGCTGGGCGGGTTGTCCATCACGGCGGTCCTGGCCCTGCTGGGCAATATCATTGACCACCGCCACGAAAATCTGGAGCGGCTGGTAGAAGAGCGTACCCGCGCGCTGGCCTCCAGCATGCACCGCTACGAAGATCTCGCGCGTTACGGCCGGACCCTCACCTGGGAGGCGGATGCCCAGGGCGTTTTTGTCCATGTCAGTGACGTGGCCATCGACGTCTGGGGATTTGCCCCGGACGAATTGATCGGCAAACGGCATGTCTGTGATCTGCATCCCGAGCAGGGACGCGAAGCCTTCACCCAGCGCGTCATGGCCGAGTTCCACGCCCGGCGGCCCTTCCGCAATTTGATCAACCCCGTTCTGTCGAAAAGCGGCCAACTCCTGTGGATGTCCACCAACGGGATTCCCATCCTGGACGACCAGGGAGCGCTACGCGGCTACCAAGGGTTTGAAACAGATATTACCACCGCCCACAATGCCGAACAGGCGCTCCGCGAAAGTCGCCGTCAATATGCTGCGCTGGTGGCCAACCTGCCGGGTATGGCCTATCGTTGCGCCAACGACCCGGCTTGGACCATGGAATTTGTTAGCGATGGCTGCCGCGAGCTGACCGGCTACGCCCCCGAGGACCTCATCGGCAACCAGACTCTGGCCTATAGCGACTTGATGGCGGCGCCCTGCCGCACCCGCGTGTGGGGAAAATGGCAGGACCTGCTGCCGCGCCAGATTCCTTTCGAAGATGAATACGAAATCACAACCCGCACAGGCGAAACCAAGTGGGTCTGGGAAAAAGGCGCCGGCGTCTATGACGACGACGGCCGCGTTTTGGCGCTGGAGGGATTCATCGTCGATGTCACCGAGCGCAAGCGCGCCGGCCTGGAACGCGAACGCCTGATGGCCGCCATTGAACAATCCGACGATGCCATTGTCATCACCGATGCCGAGGGAACCATCCTTTATGTCAACCCGGCCTTCAGCACCGTCACCGGCTATTCCCGCCAGGAAGCTCTTGGCCAGAATCCGCGCATCCTCCAGAGTGCTAGCCAGGACCGCAACTTCTACCAGGAAATGTGGCAAACCCTCACCGCTGGCCGCACGTGGCGGGGCCAACTCATCAATAAGCGCAAGGATGGCACTCTGTTCACCGAAGTGGCAGCCATCTCCCCGGTGCGGGATGCCGATGGCGGCATTGTTCAATTCGTGGCTGTCAAGCGCGACATCACCCAGCAACTGCGTGACCAACAAGAACGGGAAGCCTTGCAATCACAACTGCTGCAGGCCCAGAAGATGGAATCCATTGGCCGCTTGGCCGGGGGCATTGCCCACGACTTCAACAACATGCTCCAAGCTATTCTGGGCTATACCGAATTGAGCCTGGAACAGGTCAGCCCCGATCAGCCACTTCATGCTGACCTGATCGAAATTCAGAAGGCCGCCCAACGCTCTAAGGCGCTCACCCAGCAGCTTCAGGCCTTTGCCCGCAAGCAACCGGTGCGCTCGCAAAACCTCGATCTCAATGCCGCCATCGAAAATATGCTTGGCATGTTCATGTTCCTCTTGGGCGAAAGAATTCACCTCGACTGGAAACCCGCAGCTAATCTGGGGTGGGTCCAAGTCGATCCCAGCCATCTGGATCAGTTGGTCACTAATTTATGCATCAACGCTCGCGATGCTATCGCTGGCAGCGGCACCATTACCATCGAAACGCGTCATGTGCATGTGGCCCATCCCATCCGCAACCTCCACGGAGACATCCCGGTCGGGGACTATGTCCGTCTCTCGGTCACCGATACCGGATGCGGCATGGGACCCGACGTATTGGAGCATATTTTCGAACCCTTTTTTACCACCAAAAAGATGGGCATGGGAACGGGTCTGGGCCTGGCCACCACCTACGGCATCATCCAGCAAAATTCCGCCATCCCCCGTATTCTCAGCCACCCGGGAATAGGCACTGATTTCCAGATATTCTTTCCCCGCCAACTGCCGGAAAACTTTGTTGCAAATGCCCCAGACCGCGCCGACACAATTCGCCCGGAAGAACTTCATGGAACAGAAACCATCCTCATTGTTGAAGACGAAATCACGCTGCTCCAGACAACTCAGCGCATGCTGGAAGCACTGGGCTACACCGTCCAAGCCTATCCTTCTGCGGCAGAAGCCCTGGAGTTTGCTGAGGCCAACCCCGACGCCTTTGATCTCCTGCTAACGGATGTGATGATGCCCAATCTGAGCGGTCCCAAATTAATCCAGCGCTTGCTGGTTTTGCAGCCGAAGCTACGCTATCTCTATATGTCCGGCTATGCGGGCAACCTGTTTGATGAAAAGGATTTCAAGAATACCAACGTCCCGTTTATCCGCAAACCATTCAGCCGAACCCAACTCGCCTACAAAATCCGTGATGTTCTCAACGGATAGACGCGACTGGCCATCTGCCCATCCGCCCTGTAGCTGCGCTCGCTGAGCGCGGCGGCCGTTTGTCCCTCTCCGTTCTGGCACGCCCAGCGGGCACACCTACAGAAAATATCCACCGGGCTTGCCCCGGTGTGCTTAAGGCTGCGCGCCAACCTAACATTCCCCAACCAGCCCCGCGCCCTCAGGAACCATTTGTTCCAACTCGCAAGATGGTGTAATCGGTGGTGGTCTTAATCCCTTACCTCCCCCGGTCAATCCACTCGGACAACGGGAGGGTTGCGCACAGCCACGCCATTGCCGACCAGATAGGCCTTCACTTGCTGCACCGTGAAGGTTCCAAAATGAAATACGCTCGCCGCTAACAGGGTGCTGGCATGGCCTTCCCTTACTGCCTCTAAAAAATGCACCAGCTTGCCGGCGCCCCCGCTGGCCACGGTCGGCAACTTAGTACCATCGACAATCGCACGAATCAAATCTAGGTCGTAGCCACGCTTGGCGCCATCGCCCAATTTACTAGTGGGCAACATCTCGCCCACGCCCACGCCTGCCATTTCTTTAGCAAATTCGACGGCATCCATGCCCGTTGGCGTCCGCCCACCATCAATGAACACTTCCCGGCGGGAGGGCAACTGGTCATTGCGATCCGCATCAATGGCCAAAATAATCGTCTTACCCCCAAATTCCTTCACCGCCATGGCCATAAAGTCCCGGTTGCGGAAGGCCGCCGATGAAATACTAACCTTGGCCGCGCCCGCCGCCAAGGCCGCCTCGATATCGGCTAGCGTCTGAATACCCCCGCCTACAATCACCGGTATTTTAACGGCCTCCGTCACCCGCTGCAGCATATCGAACACCGTCCGCCGTTTTTCAAGCGTCGCCGTGATGTCCAGAAACCCTAGCTTGTCGGCCCCAGATGCCTCATACGCGATGGCGCAGGCCACGGGATCGCCGGCATCAATTAGATCAACGAAATGTATACCCTTCACAACGCGCCCGCCCTGGATGTCCAAGCATGGCATGATCTGTATCAGTTTTTTCATTCACGTCCCTGTCTTTAACTAAATTCAAATAAACACTACCGTCCTCTCCTCCATCCGGCAAGATCAGGACTACCCAAATACGAAGGGTTGAATAGGCCAACTGCAAATGAGGAGAGGAGCTTGACCGATCTGACAAATTTAACCGATCCGACCGATCCGCCCACACATTCGCAGGTGGAGCAGGTCAGAGGATCGCGCTATGGCGGCCAACCAGCACCTTCCTCATGACTAACCGACTAAAGCCCCTCCAGTCACATTCCCGCTGGCAGCGGGGTGCGCCATTTCGTGATCCAATATGGGTCGGCCCGCCAGCAGCGAAGCGCCTCGCGCAGCATCGCCTGCGCAAAATGGGGTGCGTTCACGATCAGCACGTTCTCATCATTACGATCCAGAGCCGACGCGGAAAAATTAGCCGAGCCCAGCACTACCGTTTCGCGGTCAATCACAATCACCTTGTGATGCAGCCGTATGCCCGGCGATCTGCGCACATTGGCGCCCATGTCCTCTAATTCCTTCGTGTTGGCTCCGGGATGCTTGGCCATACCCGAATCCAGCAGGATGATCGCGCGCACGCCGCGGCCCAAGGCCTGGCGAATCGCTTCGGTTAGGGCCGTATCTGTGAACGAAAACGCCATCATCGCGATTTCGTTGGTGGCCTTGCCCAACTCCGCCACCAGCGCCCCGCGAACATCGTCTTCTGGCGTAAAATAATTTTGGATCACCGTGCCCCCAATGGTGACCTGCGGATGCGGCGTGGGATAGGCAAACCGCTTGCCATGCCGCTTTTCAAAGATTTCCTTCCATTCCAGGGTGTAGTTTTCCGCCAAATCCGGACTCTCAAGCACAATGGCATGGTTGTCGTTGAAGTTAGAACAGTTGCGAGTGAAGTTGTACGACCCCGTCCACACCCGCACGCCATCGGCAATGATAAATTTATTATGCATCAGGCCCGAGCGATTATGAGCCAGGGTCAGCATCCCGCGCTTCTCCATCTCGGCCAATTCGTCCTCGACGTCATAGGCGCGTTCGGCATTGTCGCGAGCGATGATGACCCGCACCTTCACCCCCCGTGCCTGCGCCGCCAACAGCGCCTGCGCCACCTGCGGCAGATTCAGGTCGAAAACGCACACATCCAGCGTTTTTTCTGCCGAGGCAATAAACGCCACCAGCGCCTTTTCCATCGTGGGCGATGGCCCCAGAAAAAAATACACCGGTTTATCGCCAAACCGTCCCGTTAACATGGTTTCGGCATAAAATGGGTCCACCGTGAACTGAAACGACGACCCCGCCGCCGCTGTGGCCCAGAGGACCAGCGCCATCGCTATTCGTTTCCAGTTCCGCTGCTGTGAATTCGACATTCCGATTACTATGCCATACTCATACGCCATCGCAACCCCAGAACACGGTTATCCTCCATCCAGACCTGGTAATCCGGGCGCGCCCCCACCCCATCTTCCTGACTAATTCCTGCCCTGCGCCACTATAATTATTGCAATATCTATAGTATACATGTTGCAATACATAGAGTACATTTTTTGCAATAATCGCAGATCAGTAGTATCCAGGTCTTGCCGTCCTCTCTTTACCCAAGCCGTCTATGGCTCAGAACGCGCCTTGACCGCTATCGGCCCGTTGCGTAATGTTCCGTCCATGTCGAGTTCATCTGCAGCTACGGCTGGAGGCCGAATCCTGGGCCTCTTGTGCCTGAGCGGTATGCTGGCGGTCACCTCGCTGGCCGACGCCAAACCGTATGTGGAATCCACGCCTGCGCGTGGCTTTCATCTATTTACCCGCCCACATAAAAAAGATCCTACGGCCCAATGGGATTATGTCCAGTCGCTGGATCGCGCCAACAAGGCCCGCGCGGCTGCCCGTCAGGCCTATGCCCTGCGCCTCTTCTGGCCCTATGCTGATGAAGCGCCCGAGGCTCAGCAATTCTACGCCCGCAGCCTCGACCGCCGCAGACATCCCCAGCAGGCTTTCGATGCCTATCAGCATCTGGTCGAGACCTATCCGGGGCGATTCGATTTCAACGAGATTATTGCGCGCCAAATGCACCTGGCCACGGACGTCATGAAACGCCGCAAAGGAAAATTTCTGTTCCTGCCCGGGTTTAATGCCCCGGAGCGCGCCATTCCCCTTTTCGAGAAAATTGTCCAAAATGCTCCAGAAAGCGACTTCACGGCCGAAGCCTATTATCGAATTGGGCAAGCTCATGAACGCGTCTACGAGTACTCGCAGGCAATCGATGCCTATTTCACCGCGCTGAACCGTTTTCCAACGAGTCCCTTTGCAGAACCAGCGGCCTATGGTCAGGCCATCTGCCACATCCGGGTTGCACAGGATTCGCCCGAGGATAACCGGGCGGTCGAAACGGCCATTGCGGCCTGCGACCTTTATCTCCAGCGCTATCTGGACATGCCCTTGTCCAATGAAATCCGTGCTTCCCGCCAAGACCTCCTCCAGCGCCAGGCGCGTAACGCCTTTGCCCGCGCCCGCTATTATGACCACATCCTCCACAATCCAGCCGCGGCGCTCATTGAATACCGCGCGTTCCTCGCTCGCCACGCCAACGCTGAACAAGCGGCCGAGGCCCGCCGTCGCGTCAAAGAGCTCACCCGCCAACTCGGTCCTGATGCCCCACCCCCTCCCCAACAGGAGAACTAGCATGAAACGCCTGGCCGCCCCATTCGCCTTAATTTTGCTGCTATCCTCCGGGTGCGCATCCTATCGCCTCGGCTCCATGCTGCCCCCCGACGTGCACACCGTCTACATGCCGACGTGCAACAACAAGACCAGTGAACCGCTGATCGAACAAGACGTCACTCAGGCCATTCTCTCGCAAATCCAAATGGATGGCTCACTGCGCTTGGCGCCCGATGATATGGCCGATACCGTCCTGAATATCACCCTCAACCAATTCTGGCTGGACCCGGTGGCCTATGTGTCCGGAGAAAGTTCCACTGCCAACCAGTACCGCATGAACATCCGCGCGGCCTTCGTCCTCTACCGTCGCGCTGATAAGTCCGTCGTGGCCCAGTCCCCCTCCGTCACCGGGTGGTACGATTTTGATTTTGCCGGGGACATGACTTCCTCCAAGGCGGTCGCGTTGCGCCCCGCAGCGGAAGACCTCGGCCGCCGTATCGTCAACCAAATCGTCCAATACTGGCCCTGAGGTTTTCCGTGCCGGCCAAGCGCATCATTCCTTGCCTTGATATTGCGGGCGGACGTGTTGTCAAGGGTATCCGGTTTGTTGATTTGCGCGATGCCGGCGACCCCGTTGAGGTCGCCCGAGCCTATGAAGCTCAGGGGGCTGACGAACTGGTGTTTCTGGATATCACGGCGTCCAGCGACGACCGCGAAACGATGGTCGATGTTGTCCGCGCCGTGGCGCGTGAAGTTTTCATGCCCCTAACCGTCGGGGGCGGTATCCGCAGCCCCGCCGATATTCGCCGCATGCTCCAAGCCGGTGCTGACAAGGTTTCTCTCAATACCGCCGCTATCCTCAACCCGGCGCTAATCGACGACGCCTCCCGGCAGTTCGGTTCCCAGTGCATCGTCCTGGCCATTGACGCGCGGCGCCATGTCGATGGCCCCGGCTGGACGGTCTATACCCACGGGGGGCGCACCCCCACTCAGTTGGATACCGTCGAGTGGGCACAAGAATGTGTCCGTCGCGGTGCCGGTGAAATTCTCCTCACCAGCATGGATCGTGACGGCACACGCGACGGCTATGATCTGGAACTGACCCGCGCCATTGCCGATGCCGTCCCGGTCCCGGTCATCGCCTCCGGTGGCGTCGGCTCTCT
The DNA here is from genome assembly GCA_034005635.1 of Kiritimatiellia bacterium. GTDB lineage: Bacteria > Verrucomicrobiota > Kiritimatiellia > CAIQIC01 > Lenti-01 > JAAZFE01. Next base: position 9,667 of record JAVEUJ010000022.1, read on the forward strand.
CGAACATCTGTATGCCGGTATCCACGATGGCCATGCCGATGCCGTGCTCGCCGCGTCCATCTTCCATTTTGGCGAATTCACCATTCCGCAGGCCAAGGCCTACCTCGCCCAACGCGGCATCGAAATCCGCCCCCCCTTGGCCGCCCCCGATGCCATCCCCCCGCAAGGAGCCCCCAGATGAACGAACGCGAAGAAGGCACCAGCCTCACTCTCGATTTCAATAAGTTGACCAAGGCCGTCGCGGCCTGCCCCGGTGTAATCCCCGTTGCGGTCCAGCATGCCGATACACACGAGATCATCCTCATCGCCTATGTTAATCAAGCGGCCTTGACCAAGGCCATCGCCGAGCGCACCGCCATCTTCTGGAGCACCTCGCGCAACGAACTATGGGAGAAAGGAAAAACGTCCGGCGAAACTTTTGAACTCCTCGACATCCGCGTAAACTGCGAACAAAATTCGCTCGTCTACATCGTCCGTCCCCGGCGCGGCAATATTTGCCATACCCGTAATCAACAGGGCGCACCCCGCAACTGCTACTATCGCCGACTTGATTTTGCCACTGGGCAACTCGTTAATCTGGATCCCTAAACTGACATGACCCCTGCGCCTCCATCTGACCCCGTTGATCCCCAGCGCGCTGCTGCTAATCGGCGCATGGGCGTCTTCATCACTATTTTCATTCTCCTGCTCATCGGTTCGATTTGGCTGGTTATGCGCGAAGAAAAACGCCGTGGCATTTTGATTCTGCCCACGCCCACTGCCGCCCCGGAATCAGCACCCGCGCCGCGCTCCGTTCCAGTCACCCAACCCGCCGCCCCCCGGCCTGAGTTGAGCACGCCCGCTCCATCGACCTCGCCCGCGTTGCAAGAATCCGCTCGAATGGAGAGCGCCTTGACCGCCTTTCGCGAAGCCGGCGCCCACCTAAACGCTCAACGTTTTGATCAGGCCGAAGAACGCGCGCTCGAATCCCTGCGCCTGTACCCCAATATGGCCGCCGCCCAGCGCATCCTCGGCTTGGTCTATCTCCAGCAGGGCCGCATTGACCGCGCCATCTCCGTGCTGGAAGCCTCCTTGCGCAATGAGCCGTTTCATCCCGAGGCCCTCACCAATCTGGCCTTCGCCTATCTTCAGGCCCAAAACCCCGGTCTCGCGCTCGAGCTCATCGAAACCTGCCGACGGCTCCACCCCGATTACAAACCCGCGCTCTTGCAGCATGGCCTGATGCTATTGGCTGACCCCGGCTCCACCGAAGCGGTTGCTGTCCTCCGCGAAGCTGTCGCGGCCTTCCCCCAGATGCCCGGGCCACGCAATAATTTGGCGGTCGCCCTTGCCCGCACTGGTGATCGTGCCGGCGCCCGGGAGCAATTGACCGAACTGCTGGAACTAGACCCCGGTAACTTTTCCGCCCTCTTCAACATGGGCGCGCTCTATGCCGCAGAAACCAATGCCCCCGCGGCCATCCCCTGGCTCCGCCACGCCATGGAACAAACCAATCCCTCTGAATTCCGGCGCTATCTCAATGACCCGGACCTCGCTCCGATCCGCAACCTGCCCGAGTTTCTGCAATTGCTGCAAGAGCTCGATCCTGTTCTGCCGCCGCCCCCGCCCCCCCGATAAAACGCCAACAATTCCGACTCTAAACAACCGCGGCTCACTCCGCCACGGGCGGACAAACCGGAGCTGGTACCCGTACAAAGAAAACTGGTTACTTCGGCTTCGGATTCCCGATCCACACGGCAGTGTTTGTTTTCTTGCTATCGCCACCGTGCGACCACAGGTAGAAGGTCACTTTCGAACTCTTGAAGTAATGATACTCCTCCCCCCACGGATCGGTATAATTCGTCAGTGAATGATTGGCGTCTTTTAAGGCTGCTTTAAGAGCAGCATTGTCTTCTGTGTTGACCTTACCGGGCACCTGGCCGTATTTCATCTGGTAGTTCGTCACGAAACTCTCCAACTGGGTAACTTCTGCTTCGGCCTGACTGCGCGCCGCCTTCTTCTGTGCATTGCCCGCCAGCCCCAGAATCAGCGCCGCCAGCAAGGCAATGATTGCAATCACCGTGAGCACTTCTACCAATGTGAATCCAGTCCGGTTTGTGTTGCGCATGATCTCTCTCCCGTTATCCATCTATCTTGCGCCAACCGCGTGGCAGAATCAAGATTCCTCTTGTTCCCCGGCAGCACCCAGGCAGAGATGGAGCGCGCCCAACAGCACAGTACATGCCGTATCGGTGCGTAACGTCCGCGTCCCCCAGGAAACCGCCGCGAAATCATGTTCCGCCAGCAGCGTCAGTTCGTAGGGTGTCCAGCCCCCCTCTGGTCCCACCGCCAGCAGGACGCGGCTCGCCCGCGGCAGCCCCGCGAGCTGCGACAGCGGAAAGTCCGCCGCCCCCGGATGCGCCACCAGCCGGGCGGCGTAGGGGCCGAACGTGTCCAGTTCATCCTCCACCTGTTTCTTGAATTGCCGATGAATGCTCACCTGCGGCAAGCGCGTATCCCGCGCCTGCTGCAACCCCTCGATCAACCCCTGGCGGATGTGCGCCGACTCCAGAACATGCGTGTCGAAATAGTTGCGCTCCGTTTTCCAGGCATTGGAGATGATCACCCGCCCCACCCCCAGCGCGGCCAGCACCGGCCACAGTCGGTTCATCACCTTGGGCCGCGGCATGGCCAGCAGCAAATCTATGCGCGGGATCGGTGGCGTATCTGGGCTGAAGCGGCATTGTAAGCGGATGGTTGGACCGTCCTCAACAACCGTGGCCGTGCCCAGCGGACCGTCAACAACCCCAATGCGAATTTCGTCACCGGGAGCCGTCTTCAGTATCTCGCGCACATGCCGCGCGCGGTTGCCCGATAACACCGCTGCTCCATCAGCGTCAATTTCGTCCGGCTCCAGCAGAATCAGGTTCATAACCAAATAACCCGGACCGCGCGGCGCGCTGTCCCTAACCAGAAATCCATTTCGCGTTTTCCGCGACTTTCGTAGTTTCCCGCTTTTGGCTGTTCACGCCATCTGCACGTCGTGCGTGACCTCGAATGCCGTAATCTCCGCCTCATGTGCCAGCGTCACCCCGATGGCATCCAGGCCGCCCATCAGTTTTTCTTTCACGTCGGAGGTGATCTCGAATCTGAAGACGCGCTCCTGCGCACCGCGCACCGTCACTGTCTGCGCGACGAGATCCACCGTGGCCTCCAGCTTGCAGCCTTTCGCCTCGTCGAAGATCCATTGCACCTCGTCGGACGCCAGCTCGATCGGCAGCAGTCCGTTGCCATAGCTGTTGTTTTTGAAGATGTCCGCAAAACCGGGAATGCGCTTGTCGCCCTCCCCGCGCCACGGGGCAATCACCGCACGGAAGCCGTACTGCTGCACCGCCCAGACCGCATGTTCACGGCTCGAACCACAACCAAAGTTATTCCCGGCGACCAGGATCGAAGCGCCCTGACGCTCGGCATCGTTCAGCTCAAATTCCGGATTGGGCGAACCATCCTTGAGATAGCGCCAGTCGAAAAACAGCGCCGGGCCAAATCCCGTGCGCTCGATCGACTTCAAAAACTGCTTGGGGATAATTTGGTCAGTATCGACGTTGGCCCGCTCCAGGACCGCCACTGTACCCGTGAATGTCTTGAATGCGTCCATCAGTTGCCTCCTTCGAGCCACGTGCGCACGTCCACGAAATGACCAGCCACCGCCGCCGCCGCCGCCATCACCGGGCTGACTAAGTGCGTACGGCCGCCCTGGCCTTGCCGGCCTTCGAAATTGCGGTTTGAGGTCGAGGCCGCCCGCTGACCCGGCTGCAATCGGTCTGGATTCATCGCCAGGCACATGCTGCAACCCGGATGGCGCCATTCAGCCCCGGCGGCCGTGAAAATTTGGTCCAGCCCTTCCGCCTCGGCCTGCGCCTTGACCCGCGCCGAACCGGGCACCACCAGCGTCTGCACGCCCTTGGCGATGGTGCGGCCTTTCAGTACGCCGGCCGCCTCGCGTAAATCCTCGATGCGCCCGTTGGTGCAACTGCCGATGAAGACTACATCTACGGCAATGTCGGTCATTGGCGTCCCGGATTTCAGATCCATGTAAGCCAGTGCCTTGTCGACATCCTGCGGTTGCACCGTCGGCACATCGTTGCGCCCTGGCACCGCTGCATCAATATCCACGACCATCCCCGGACTCGTGCCCCAACTGATCTGCGGTGCCAGGACCGAGGTATCAATCGTGATATCGCGATCAAAAACAACCCCTTCGTCGCTCTTCAGTGTCTTCCAAAATGCAATGGATTTCTCCAAAGCCTCGCCGCGCGGCGCATGGGGCCGGTCCCCGTTGGCGATGTACTCGAACGTCGTCTCATCCGGCGCAATCATCCCCGCCCGGGCTCCCGCCTCAATGGACATGTTGCAGATCGTCATGCGCCCCGACATCGGCAACGCGCGAATCGCCTCGCCATCATACTCGAGCACGCAGCCCGTCCCGCCGGCGGTTCCAATTTCGCGGATCAGCCGCAGGATGAAATCTTTGGCCGTGACCCATTGGCGCGGCCGCCCGGTGAAGGTCGCGCGCATCGAACGGCTTTTGCGCTGCCAAAGCGTTTGCGTCGCCAGCACGTGTTCCACTTCGCTGGTGCCAATACCGAATGCCAGCGCTCCAAACGCCCCGTGGGTCGCCGTGTGCGAGTCACCGCATACAATCGTCAGCCCCGGCAAGGTCAGCCCCAGTTCCGGTGCCATGATGTGGACGATGCCCGTGGTCGGCGAACCGATGCCATGGAGCACCAGACCGAACTCCCGGCAGTTGCGTTCCAGCATGTCAATTTGCGCCTTGGCAATCCGGTCCATAATATTATGCGGATCCACCGTCGGCACGTTGTGATCGATTGTCGCTACGTTCAGCTCGGGACGGCGCACGTTTCGTCCCGCCAACCGCAGGCCTTCGAAAGCCTGCGGACTGGTGACCTCGTGCACGAGCTGCCGATCGATATACAGCAGCGCAGACCCATTCGCCTCTTCGCGGACAACGTGCCGCGACCAAACCTTGTCATATAGTGTTGTGCTCATGATGTGCGTCAAACTATACGGCCCCCCCCCGCCTCGCGCAAGACCGTTGGTCGTTGGATCATCTGGATCCATTTTAAACCACAGAGGGCCATCGCGCGGCATAGCCGCAACCAAAGGAATTAAGACCACCACGAATTACACCGATTTCACAGATTGAGAAAAAGAGGACAAAGAGGAAAATGAATTTGAACTCAAGAACTCAGGAAAGAATAACGGTGAAGATATACTACGAAAAGGAGACGGCTTTCCTGTAGGTGCGCCCGCTGGGTGCGCCGAGCAGAAGAAGCCGTGCAACAGAACTGGAAGATGCGCGGACCGGGAGGTCCACGCTACGAGAGCCACGTTTTCCACAGTGTGGTCCCGCATGCGCGGGATCTTCCATAGCGTGGAAAACTCATCGTCTGTTTTCCCCTCTGTCCTTCATCATTTCCAATCCTGTAACATCCTGTTAGAAAGTGAGTTGTGGAGATGGTAACATGAAAAATGTGTATTAAGAACACGGTTTTGAGGGATTGTAGTACAGATGAGGGAAAGTGGGAGAAGAGGAAACAGGGGAGCCTTAGCTTCTTCTCCGGCTGTTGTCCCAACTTGAAAATTGAACATTGGATATTGGGCCCCTTCTTTCTTCCCCCGGACCTCCGTTCTCGGACCTCGGCTTTCCCCATCTCTCCCTCCCCATCCGTGTTATCTGTGTAATCCGTGGTGGCTGCTCGTCTGTTCTTTCCTGAGTTCCTGAGTTCAGATTCATGTCCAACTCCCCACGTGGACAGTGGACAGTAATGTCCGACGGTCTTCCTCCCCCCGCTATGGCAGCACATGCCACAGGATGGCAAAATAGTGGCAGGCGGCACCCGCCAACACCAGCAGGTGCCAAATAGCGTGATGGTAGCGCATCCGCTTGAGCAAATAAATTCCAGCCCCGCCGGTATAGCACAGCCCCCCCGCCCACAACCAGCGCACCCCCGCCACACTCATGTGCTCCAGTAGCGGCCGTATCGCAAAGACGATCACCCAGCCCATCAGCACATAAAGCGCCGTACTCGCACCCTTGTAACGCCCAGTGAAAAACCCTTGGAACACCAACCCCACTGCGGCGATGGCCCACACAATCCCGAACAACGTCCACCCCAATGCCCCCCGCAGGGTAATCAGCATGAATGGGGTATACGTGCCCGCAATCATCAGAAAAATCATTTCATGATCTAATATCCGGAACACGCGTTTAATCCGCGGCCACGGAAAGCTGTGGTAGAGCGTCGAGGTCGTAAACATTAGCACCATCGCGATACCATAGATGGCACAGGGCACCATTTCCCATGCGCCCTCCCCGCGCTCAGCCGCCGCCGCCAGCAGTACGACCAACCCCGCAATGCCCAGCAAGGCCCCGATCCCGTGCGTAACCGCATGGGCGATTTCCTCGCTAAGCGTGTATTTCGACGGCTGGTAGCTGCTCATGCTGCCCTCCCACCACACGTTTTCCATGCTATGGAAGAATAAATCGCCAGTTTTCCACGGTATGGAAGATTTTCCCGCCATTCTTCCACGCTATGGAAAACTTTTTCGCAGTTTTTCCACGCTATGGAAGATTTTTCCGCGATTCTTCCACACCATGGAAGATCCCGCCCATGCGGGACCACAGTGTGGAAAACGTTCCCACCCGCCGCCGCATCCCGGAGGCGGGACGGCCTTTGTGCCGTCTGCCGCGTCATCAGGTTGCTGCGCACCACCTCGCGTTCCTAGCGTTTGTATTTCCGGCGCTGGTGATAGCCCGTGTGCAGCAGCTTGTGGGACTTGGGCCCCAGCGGCGCGCCCAAGAAGTCCGCATAGAGCTTCTGAATCATGGGGTTTTCGTGCGAGCAGCGGAAGGCGCTCTTCTCGTCATCGCGATAGATGCCGGCCGCGCGCTGGTTGCGGATTACATCCGTGGCGCCGTAGGGCTGGCCGCCGCCGCCGACACAGCCGCCGCGGCAGGCCATCACTTCAATGAAGTGGTACGGCGTCTCTTCGCCCTTCTCGCGCGCCGCGCGCACCTTGTCGAGGACCTTCTCGATGTTAGCCATCGAATGCGCCACTGCCACGCGGACCTCTTTGCCCGCCACTTGCAACGTCGCTTCTTTCACGCCTTCGAGACCACGAATGGCCGTCAGTTCCATCGAGGGCAGACGCTCCTTCGTCAAGGCCCAGTGCGCCGTGCGCAGTGCGGCTTCCATTACGCCGCCGGTTACGCCGAAAATAGTGCCGGCGCCGGTGTAGTCGCCCAGCACCGAATCCACCTGCTCGTCATCGGGCAGGTTCGGGAAGTCAATCCCGGCGCTCTTGATCATCCGGCACAGCTCGCGCGTTGTCAGCGAATAATCAATATCCTGCTGGCCTGAGCTGCTCATTTCTTCACTGCGCTGAATTTCGAATTTCTTGGCTGTGCAGGGCATGATCGAAACCACGAAGATATCCTGAGGATCAAACCCCAGCCGCTTGGCATAGTACGTCTTGGCCAGCGCGCCCACCATCGCCTGCGGCGATTTGGCGGTTGAGAAGTTGGAGAGAAAGTCCGGTGCGAACTTCTCCATGTAATCCGTCCACGACGGGCAGCAGCTTGTGATCAGCGGCAACTCGCCCTTGCCGTGCACAAAGCGTTCGATGAACTCTGAGCCCTCTTCCATGATGGTCAGGTCGGCACCAAAGTTGGTATCGAAGACCGCATTGAATCCCAGGCGTCGCAGCGCCGAATAGATTTTGCCCGTCAGCAGCGTGCCGGGGGGATAGCCGAAATCCTCGCCAAGGGCCACGCGCACCGCCGGCGCAATCTGCACCACGCAATGCTTCTTGGGATCCGCCAGCGCCGCATAGACTTCCTTGGCGTGGCTGTGCTCATAAATGGCCCCTACCGGGCAGTGCGCCGAGCATTGCCCGCACTTGATGCAGGGCGATTCGTTGAGGGTTACGTCCGCCGCCGGCGCGATGCGCGTGTTTTCACCGCGCCCGATAAACTCCAGCGCCCACACTCCCTGCATTTGCTGGCAAACCGCCACACAGCGTCCGCACAGGATGCATTTTTCCGGGTTGAGAATCAGCGAGCCGGTTGTGTCATCCTCCGGCAGATCGCGCAGCCATTTGCCATAAGGCGCCTTGCGGATGCCGAACTCAGCCGCCAACCGCTGCAATTCGCAATTATTGTTGCGCGGGCATTGCAGGCAATCGTCCGGATGGGTGGACAAAATCAATTGGATCACGGTACGCCGAATGGCATACAGCTCGGGGTCGTGGGTGGTGACGTCCTGGCCCTCCGCGACCGGTGCCACGCACGCGCGCACCAGCTTATTGAAGCCCTTCACCTTCACCACGCAAATACCGCAAGCCGCCCAAGCCGGCAGGTCGGGGTGGTAGCACATGCTCGGAATTTTCACGTGCACATGCTTGGCCGCGTTCAGGATCGTGGTGCCCTCCGGCACTTCCACTGGCAGCCCGTTGATAGTCAAATGAACCATCTTCATTGTTTTCCTCTTCTCAGCGGCGACTCACGGCACCGAACTTACAGGCCTTGAGGCA
>JAVEUJ010000022.1:18271-24163 GCA_034005635.1 Kiritimatiellia bacterium
TCTTCCGATCTTATTCACCGGGCACTTGCGTGCGCATAATGTGCAACCGATACACTTTTCCGCATCAATTTCATAAATGACCAGCTTTTTGCACACCCCCGCCGGGCAGTGCTGATCTTCAATATGGGCGCGGTACTCCTCGGCGAAGTAGTGCATGGTGGACAGCACCGGATTGGGCGCGGTTTGTCCCAGTCCGCACAGCGCCGCCTTTTGCATCGCCGTGCCCACCTCGCGGATTTTGTCGAGGTCCTCTGCCTCACCATGCCCCGCGGTGATCTTCTCAAGCAGGTTCAGCAGCGTACGCGTACCGATCCGGCAGGGCGCACACTTGCCGCAGCTTTCGTCCACGCAAAATTCCTGATAGAAGCGCGCCACATCCACCATGCAGTCGTCTTCGTCCATGACGATCATCCCACCTGAACCCATGATTGAACCGAGTTCCTGCAAGTGTTCGTAATCGATCGGCGTGTCAAGGTAGTCCGCTGTAATCACACCGCCCGAGGGCCCGCCAGTCTGCACCGCTTTGAAAGCCTTGCCATTGGGGATGCCGCCGCCGATATCGTAGATGATCTCGCGCAGGGTGATCCCCATGGGCACCTCGATCAGGCCCGAATTATTGATTTTGCCCGTCAGCGCAAACACCTTCGTGCCTGTACTTTTCGGCGTGCCAATCTTTGCAAACCAGTCGCCGCCCCGCAGGAGGATTATGGGAATGTTGGCGTAGGTCTCGACGTTGTTGATCACCGTCGGTTTCTGCCACAGGCCCGACACCGCCGGGAAGGGCGGGCGGGGAATCGGCATGCCGCGCTGGCCCATGATCGACGCCAGCAGCGCGGTCTCTTCGCCGCACACAAATGCGCCTGCGCCCAGCCGGATATCCACATCGAAATCGAACCCGGTACCTAGGACGTCTTTGCCCAGCAGCCCGTAAGCGCGGGCCTGCGCGATCGCCCGCTCCAGATGCGCAATCGCTAGCGGATATTCTGCGCGGATATACACCACGCCCTTGTTGGCACCGGTCGTCCGGCCTGCAATCGCCATGGCCTCCAGCACCGAGTGCGGATCACCTTCGATGGTTGAGCGATCCATGTAGGCGCCCGGATCGCCTTCATCGGCGTTGCATACCACATATTTCTGATCGCTCACCGCGTCTTTGGTGAATTTCCACTTCATCCACGTCGGGAATCCCGCGCCACCGCGGCCGCGCAGGCCCGACTTGCGCAGCTCGTCGATCACGTGGTCCGGCGTCATTTCTGCTAACACCTTCGCCAGCGCCGCATAGCCGTCGCGTGCGATATATTCGTCGATCTCTTCCGGATCAATCACGCCGCAGTTGCGCAGCACAACTCGGAATTGCTTCTGGTAGAACGAAAGGTCCTCCTGCTTGACGTGCTGTGGACTCTCGGACTTGTCGTAAAGCAAGCGCGTCACGGGACGGCCCTTGATGACGTGCTCGGCCACGATCTCCTTTGCATCCTCCGCCTGCACGCTCACATAGAACGTCTCGTCCGGCAGCACCTTCACGATCGGCCCCTTTTCACAGAAACCGAAGCAGCCCGTGCGCACGACCTGAGCCTCGCCCTGCGCCCCCTGCGCCGTGAGCTCCTTCTTGAATGCATCGTACAATTCGACGCTGTGGCTGGCCACGCATCCCGTCCCCCCGCACACTAACAGATAAGTTTTGATCGCCATCGCCAATTCCTCTCGCTATTTCTGGACGATGTCCACTGCCGGCTTGTCAAAGATGTGGTCGTTCACTAGCAGCTTTCGCACGATATGCTGGTTGACGATTTTGCGCGCCGTCTCGGCGTCCACCTTGCCATAGACCACCGTGGGCATGCCCGGCACCACGACCTCCACAATCGGTTCGCTGTGGCACATCCCCATACAGCCGGACTGACGGACCGTCACGTTCGGCAACCCGGCCCGGTCCAGTTCCTCCGCGAACACGTCAAACGCCATCTTCGCGCCCGCCGCGATGCCACACGTGCCCATCCCCACGACGACCCGAACGTCTTTGTTCTCCATGAGACGCGGATTAAACTCCGCCACCTTCGCCGCGCGCAGTTTCTTCAAATCAGCTAATGTCAGCTTCGCCATGTTGTACCTCGTTTCCGATCTCTTCTTCATTCGACAAAAAATATTCGCGCATCAGCACCAGCGACCCGGCGGTATCCAAGTGGCCCAGTGCGTCCTCCAGTTCCGTTCGCCGCACTTCGAAGGCCCGGCCATTTTCCTCGCGGCGCACCGTCAACTCGTGCTCGCCCGGCCAGGCCATCAGCCCCGCCAGCGTCGCGGGCACGTCGCCCAGCGCCGGTGCATTCACCCGCGACAGGTCGAACGTGAACCGTACCGTCGTTCCGTGGTCGGGCTCCGAAGCAATTTCCAGCACTCCGCCGCATTGCTCCGCCGCCTGTTTTACAAACGGCAGACCCATGCCATCTTTTCGGCCCGGATGCTTGACCCCGTCCGTCCAGAATGTATCTCGTGCCTTCTGCAGCGTCGGCGCATCCATACCGCGTCCGTTGTCCTGTACTTCCGCTGCCAACCACGTCCCGTTCCGCGCCAATTGCACGCGTACGTTTGACGCGCCGGACTCGAACGCGTTCTGAGTAATATCCACCAAGGTGTCGCAACTCGTGAGCAGCATAGTTCCTACCTTTAGGTTCCGGCCTTTGCCTGCGCCTGATACTGTGCGACGATCCCTGCCACGTCTTCCTTCTTCAGGTTGCCATGCATCGTCCCGTTAACCGATAGCACCGGCGCCAGACCACAACATCCTAAACAGCGCACCGCCTCCACTGAAAAAAGGCCGTCGGGCGTCACCGTGTTGACTCCCACTCCCAGGATATGCTCCAGCTCATGGAGCAGGTCCGCCCCCCCCTTCAGGTAACACGCCGTACCCATGCACACCGCAATTTTAAATTTTCCCGGCTTCGTTAGCTTGAAGTAATGGTAGAAAGTCAGCACACCATACACCTGCGCCACCGGCACCTTCAACTGCTCCGCCACATGAAACGCCACCGGCCGCGGCACGTAGCCAAAATGCTCCTGCACCTTGTGCAACACCATAATCAGATTACCCGGCACGGGCTTCCATTTGCGAATGTACGCTTCCAGCTCCGGTGTCAGAATCTCCTCTGCCGGGGCCACGGCCTGTTCCACTGTTGCCATTTCTGCCTCCACCTATCGCGATGTAAATAAGTGAAAGGTATTAAAACGCTTTCCTTACGGCAAGCCTTTTTTATCTTTTGTTTCACTTGACTTACATAAATTAGGCATTTAAGGTTATTCATTCACAATATAGACAGTGCAAGAGAGGTCTTATATGGCCAAACAGAATATCAATATCCAAAAAGAAATGATCCAGCGGTTGGTGCGCTATAAAAATGCCCTCCAAAAATTTAAGTCGTTAGGCCTAACGCGAGTATTTTCCGATAATTTGGGCGAGGCTGCAGGTATTTCTGCGGCACTGGTGCGCAAAGATATCTCTTTGGCGCGGCTGACAGTAGGGAACAAACGCGGCGGTTATCCCATCGATGCACTCGCTCTCGGGTTGGATTCCATCCTCGGCACCCACACCCAACAGCACGTCATTATTGTCGGATGCGGCAAAATCGGCACCGCGCTCATGCACTATCCGCGGTTTTCATCCGAATCTATTCGGATCGTAGCCGGGTTCGACAACCACCCCGACCGCCTCGCTCCCGACGCCCCCATCCCTATCTTACCAGTAAGCCAACTCTCGGCTTTCGTAAAAGAACACGGAATCTTGGTGGCCATCCTCGCCGTCCCCGAACCGGCCGCCGCTGCGATTTTCGATCAACTTACAGCCGCCGGTATCCAGGGGGTGCTTAATTTTACGCCGGTGCAGCTCAAACCCGCTACCAATCTCATCGTTCAGAATATCAATATCGCCTTCGAAATCGAAAATCTCTTTTACTGCGTTCGCTTTAACCAAAGCCAGTAGCCCCCCCCTTGTCGACCGGACGCCCTGTCGCTACAATCTACTTCTTTGCCGACGGTCCAGCAGATGTGGCCGACACCTTGGTTTTTGCTTTTGATTTGGTACCCGCGGGATCCTCGTGGAAGTGACGGACCGCCAAACTGCGAATAGCGGCGATACCTTTGGCAGCATCATGCCCTTCGGCCGTCAGGACAATCTCCGCGCCGCATTCGGCGCCCAGGGCAATCACGTCCATGATGCTTTTGGCATCGGCCACGCGGCCGTTGTAGGTAATCCGAATCGAAGCGATGAACCGCTGGGCCTGCCGCACCAGGCGCGCCGCCGGCAAGACGTGCAGCCCGGACTTATTCGCCAGCCGCAGTTCCGCACTATGAACCCGCTGGGGGGACGGCCGCCGTGCCGCGCGGGTCAACTCGCGCTTTGAGGCACGGCGGGCGGTGTCCAAAGCGCGTTCAAACGCAGCGGATTTGGTGAATACGAAATCCGCGCCCTCTTCAAAGCAGCGCAGTCGGCTGGCGGCCGTAGCGCGATCCGTCAGAATGATCACCATACAGCGCTCGTCCAGCGCCATGGCATGACGCAGCACCTCCAGTCCATTCCCATCCGGTAACGCTAGATCCAGCAGGATGGTCCCTGGCTGATATTTATCAATTTGTTTAATCGCCGTAGCGACCGTTCCTGCCTTGGCCACGAAGATATCGGGCGACATCTTGTTCAGGAGCGACGCCATCCGACGCCGGGCCGCTGCATCTGCTTCCACCAATAACAAGCTGGGCATAGTCTGTCCTTGGATGGGCAACCTCTTTTTCGGGTGAATTGTCGTTGCTGCGCTCATGGGCGCCTCCCTTCTCCTCAGTGGATCAGCCGCAACCGGAAAACGGATGCATATCAGCCATCCTCTGTTTGAAACTTAGTATAGGTTATTCCCCGCCACAAGCAAGCGTCAACTGCCGCCCGGCAACGGCGCCGCACGCGACAAAAAACTTCACCAACCGCCCTGTGACTTGTTTTGCAGGGGCGCAGCTTGCTGCGACCGGGCTGTTCCGAAAACAGCGGCGCCCGTGGCCCTTGGCCCTGCGCCGGGATTGAGCAACTCACCCCACCATGTCAAATCCTCATCCTACCCGAATTTTATCGTGCGCCCCGGCTGCGCGCGCGCACGCCTCCCTGGGGCCCGGGATGACTTGTAAAAATTGCGGTGCAACCTTGTTGACTCCCGCTCCGGCAAGGTTATTGTTCGTTTGGATATTATTTATGGTTGTTCCACCACGATCCTCCTACCGCCTGATGCTAGCCAGTCTGGCCTTGCTGGCTACTGCTGCCTTTTCCTGTGCAGCCGGCTCGCCCAACGCCTTCCGCACTCTCGTCGTCGTCAATACCAACTCCACCGATTCCGTCGAACTGGGTGAGTACTACGCTGCGGCCCACGCCATCCCCGCCCACCATATTTGCCGGCTAGGCATCACCGCCAATCTTGTCTCGCTGACGTCCAACGATTTCCACACCCTGCTGGTGAGCCCCATCACCAACCACATCGCCACCAACGGACTTTCCGGCCAGATCGACTTTCTCGTCCTCTGCCAGGATTTCCCCACTCGTGTCCGCTATGTCGAAGGCGTCAGCGCTTCACTTTTCTACGGCTTCAAGAATGCACCCAGCTATGGGGAGGCTGGCAAATGCAACCTGCCCGACTACACCTCCAACGCCTACTTCCGCGCCGAGCGCGCCTTCCGCTCCTCAGACAGCTGGAATTCCACCAACGGATTCATCGCCTTCCATCTCATCGCCTCCAATCTGCCCACCGCCAAGCTGGTCGTTGATCGCGGCGCCGCCGCGCAATCCACGTTCCCCTTTTCTGCCATCTATCTGCATCTGCTCGGCGATGCGGCGCGCGGCGTCCGTGAACAACTGTTCGAAAACACCCA
>JAVEUJ010000151.1:0-5651 GCA_034005635.1 Kiritimatiellia bacterium
CTCTTCCGATCTCGGACTGCTCATTGTCGAGGGCTACCGTGAAGTCAAGCGCGCACTCGACAACCATGTCCCCGTCGCCAAGCTCTTCTTTTGCCCCCCCCTCTACCAGGGTAAGAACGAGCCCGCCCTCGTCGCCCGTTGTGCCGAGCTCAATATCCCCCTCTTCGAGTGCACCGACGTCGTCTTCCGCAAGATTGCCTACCGTGACCGCCCCGAAGGCCTCCTCGCCCTCTGCCCCCAGATCCACCGGTCTCTCTCTGACCTGGTTCTCCCCGGCAATCCCTTCATCGTCGTTGGCGAACACATTGAAAAGCCCGGCAATCTCGGCACCATGCTCCGCACCGCTGATGCCGCCGGCGCCCATGCCCTCATCGTCTGTGACCGCTGCACCGATATCAACAACCCCAACGTCGTCCGCGCCTCTATCGGCACCCTCTTCACCGTCCCCGTCGCCGAAGCCTCCACAGAGGAAACCCTCGCCTGGCTAAAGAAAAAAGGTATCCGTTCCCTCGCCGCCTCCCCCCACGCCACCCAAAACTATACCGCTGTCGATATGACACAGCCCATCGCCGTTGTCGTTGGCGCCGAACAGTTCGGTCTCAGCAATGCCTGGATGACCCAGGCCGATGAA
Organism: Kiritimatiellia bacterium; assembly: GCA_034005635.1. Lineage (GTDB taxonomy): Bacteria > Verrucomicrobiota > Kiritimatiellia > CAIQIC01 > Lenti-01 > JAAZFE01. The sequence continues at coordinate 632 of JAVEUJ010000151.1, forward strand.
CTCGTCCGCATCCCCATGCTTGGCCAAGCCGATTCCCTCAATGTCGCCGCCGCTGCCACCATCCTCCTCTACGAAGTCGTCCGCCAACGCACCATGGCGTCCGATGCTTAACAATCACTCCTATCCCGCAGTCTCAGGTCAACTCCATTCGTTAAATTCGCGTGATTCGTAGCGAGTCTGGCGATCCTCTGCCTCCCGTGCCTCCTGTCAGGCCCCTCTCGTCTTGCGTTCAAGATGTAAATACCGTACGTTAAACATAATGACACATTCCCCTAAAGAATTTGATTTTTGGTATGCGGTAAACAATACCGAAGTGCTTGAGCTGCCGCGTGGCCAGCTTGAAACTTTCGGGTCCACTCAAATCAATTACCGCCTGATCACCGAGTTGATGGACTCCATCGGCCAGGTCCGCGTCCGTGAAGGCCGCATTCAGTCCTTTCGCCCGGAGATTCTAACGCCGCAATCCTTCACAGAATCACCTCTGGAGGGCTTCCAGGCTGGGCAGGCTGAAGATTTCATGCGCTGGCTGCGTAAGAATGAAGCCGATCTCGTCCTGCTCAAATATGGCTTCAAAATCCGGCAAGAAACCGTCACCGAATCTATTATCCATGATTCGGTGGACAACGTGGTGGATCGAGTGCGTGCAGACCTTAAGGCCAAAGCCGACCCCCTTTCTGCTCTGGTTGTGGGCGTGGATGAACCGTGGGAAGTCTGTCTGCTTAAACTACTTTATGAAGTGGTCAAACGATCTGCACCGACCAACGCGCGTGACCTGCGCGCTGATCCTGACGGCTCACGCCATGAAATTGAACGCGCCTTCCGATTGGCAGCCGGCGATCGCAACCGGCTCGCCCCCCTAGCCCAGCTCCTGACCCGTCTCGACAAGTTTTCGGACTACGAAGACCGATTTTTCGCGCTGGTCCGCTCCCATAAGAGTTGATCCACCGGGCATTTCGCCCGCGCCAGATTAGGTGTTCCGCTCCCGGTGATCGGCTGTGTTCCTCTCCTCTGTAACGATTTGTACTGGCAGACGAGATACTTTGGCGATGTCTTCACGCGAGATGGGGCCATCGCGCAGGAGTTGCACGGCCCCCTGAGTCACACGCACCACCGTGCTGGCTTGTCCGCCCGGCGAGGGTCCATCATCCAATGCCAGCGCCACGTGTGGCACCAACGCCGCCCAGGCGTTTTGCGCGGTCAATGCCGACGGCTCCCCGCTGCGATTGGCACTAGTGACAGCCGGCAAAAAGGACAACTCACGCAACCACGCCAGTGCCACTAGGTGATCCGGCACACGAAACCCCAACCACCCGCCGGCGCCATCCGGGAGCACCATCGTCAGTGGGCCGGGCCAGAATGCGGCCGCCAGTCGCCGGGTCGTTTCATCCACACTGATTCCCGCATCCCGGATGACATTTAGACCACTTGCCAACCGGGTCAGGTGCTTGGCGGCCTCACGCCCCTTAGCGGCACAGAGTCGCGCCAAGGCTGCAGGTGAATCCGCGCGCACAGCCACGCCATATACGGTTTCTGTGGGTAGAATGACCAGCTCACCCGCCCGGCAGTATTCTGCCGCGTGGCGGATGCTGGTGGTGGTGGCCGGAACAATGCCCTTGGCGGGGCTAGCGTTCGCCGTCATAGCCGAGCGCCTGAAGGCCCAGCAGCACGTCCGTCGCCCGTCGCAAGTAGGTATCGTGACGGGTCCGATCCCGCAGCGCCTTGTCTTCCTTGTCTTCCTCAGTCAAAATCTTGCTTTTGCGCAACATCGGTGTATCGGGCTCAAACACGGTCTCATTCAGGGCAGCATCCGTAATGACAACATCTGGCTTCACTCCCCCTGCGCCCCAATACACCACGCCATCAGCGGTGCGAATTTCCCGCGTGGCCAATAAGGCATAACGCCCAGTGGACAAGAGTATCGGCTCACGAATCAGCGGGTCGCCCGCTGTCTCCCGTCCAATCAGCATGGCTCCCTTTACGCTGCCCCCCAATACGGCAGCCAACAGTTCAGCCGCGCCAACGGTATCTTCATCGGTCAGCACCATCAGCGGCAAAGCGTTCGCCGATGCCGCCGGGGCCTTCACCACGGCCTCTTCATGCCCCTGCCGATCAGATTTGACATACAGCATTGTCCCCGCCACGGCAAAAGGCGCTGCGAGCGGGGCCACTTCAGCCTCCGCATTTCCGGCCGCACCGCGCAGGTCCAGAATGAGGCCAAAGACATCCGTCCCCCGCCACTCTTCTAGCGCAGCCGAGAGTTCATCGCTCGCGCCCGGGAAGACTCCCGCGACACGCACATACCCCATATTACTCGGGAGTCTCTCGACTTCTGCCACGGATGCCTCGAGCCGGCGCACCCGTTCCAGTTCGATGGTCCGTCGGGTTCCATCCGCGGTGAGAACGCCCAACTCCAACTCGGCCTTGTCCCCTTGCGCCAACCAACGGCGCACGGTCTTTAAGGGTGTATCCACCGCGATGGGATTGTCCGCAATTTGGTCGACGAACTCCCCAGGTAACAGCCCCGCGGCCGCCGCGGGGTAGTTGCTCCGGACCGCTGCCACACGGAAGCGATTATCCATGGGCGCCAGCAACACCCCCGCATCCCACTCTTGCGAGAGGGCGGTCTGGCTGCGGGCCGCCACTGTATCAGCATCCAGAAACTCCACGCCCGGTTCGGCTGCTCGAATCAACGCCTCCAGCAGCGCGGAACGGGCGACTGCGGCCGCCGGGACGAGGTGGCTTGTCTCTAGCAAGCGCACACCATCTTCCACGGCGGCGCACAATCCTTGGGCCCATTCCGGATTCTCTGTCGCCAACAGCACATCGCCTTCAGATGGCGCTTCCGCCATCACCAGCGTGCTCCATACGGCCAACCCGGCCGCGCCCACTATCATCCATCGTCTCATGCTGTTGGTTTCCTCTCGTTAGCCTAGAAGCGGAGTCCTCCGCCTAATGAAATCAGCAGAGTGTTGTTCTCGATGCCGGCTATATCCTTTTCGCTGAAGGTCTTTCCAGTTCCACCATCGTGCGCTTGCATGTCACCCACAATACGATCGATCTTTTGGTAATCCAACGCTGCGGTTAAAAACCAGCCGGAAAAGCCCATTTTGGTCAGATCATAGCGGGCCTCGAGGCCGAGTCCTAGCATATCTCCGTCCTTGAAGGTTTCCTTATAATGCATGTCACGCGCCACATGTTCATCCCAATCTGTCGCCTCCACGATCGGGCTCCAGGTCAGATACCCGGAGATCGTCAGCTCCTGCCACTTCCAATCGGCCGATGCGCCAAGGTAGGGCATGCGGAATTCCTGCTCGTAGTTGATCATGTTATCGCCGCCCAAATCTTGCGGAATATAACCATATTGGGGATACAGCAAGAACTTCCCACTATCTTCCCAGGTCCACCCGTCCTGCTTATAACCTGCCATGACCTGCACGGTGAACGCTTGGTTAGCCCACACGTCAAAGGCCAGGTTCAGATCAAAGATATAGCCTTCGGTCACATCCACATCCGAAAGCGAATAGTGGGTCCAGCCCGATGAACTGGTATCCCGCCAATCAAAATCTTCCATCTCGCCACTGCCCTTGGTCAGCGCCACCCATATTCCACCGTTAAGGGTAAATCGCTCCAGGAAATTCCGCTGCTGATTGAACGGGCGCACGGACAGACTGCCGCCGCCCATGACAACATTTTTAATGTCCCAGTCCAGGCGGCACCTTTGACGTCGGCTGCCGCCCGGTCCGTCATAGTCGTAGACATGCTCTTGGGCCTCCCCATTGACCAGCCCCAGAGAGAGCTGTCCCGCAAATGGCATACCCGCCTTGCGGCTGGATGTTGCCAGGGGCGTGGCACGAAATCCCGCCTGGGCCGACAACGCAAACAGTGCAATCAACACCACCGTACTCGACAGGATCCTTTTCATGTTCTTCTCCTTGGAAGGGTTTTTATGAGGCGACACCCCGCCACACGTTTTTCCCTTTGTGCCTAGTGTGTTCCACCGTCTGCCGCCGGTAAAGCAGAAAGTGCCTCATTCAGCGGTGCGTCCTTTTGTACATTCTTTTGCTTGTCGGCGAGCGCATGACGGGGCACCATTAGTATTTCATGGCTTCTATCCTGCATATGCCCATTCTATTGCAACCCGTGTACAAGGAGTACATTTGGGGCGGCACCCGTCTCCGACAAGAATTCCATCGCCGCCTCAACCCAGGTATCTATGCCGAATCCTGGGAAGTCGCCGACCACCCCGACGGCCAGACCCGCATCATCAACGGCCCAGATGCCGGTGCTACGCTGTCCGATGCCATTCGGCGCCGTGGTCCCGACCTGCTGGGTACCGGTCGCCATGACATCTCTTTTCCCCTCATGGTTAAAATCATTGATGCGCGCGAAACGCTCTCCGTTCAAGTTCATCCGGACGATGCCGCCGCCGCTCGTTTCGGCGGAGAAGCCAAAAGCGAAATGTGGGTCGTGCTGTCCGCCACACCCGATGCGCATATCTACTCTGGCTTCAAGCCCGGCGTCACCCCAGATGATTTTGAGAAAGCGCGCACTGCCGGCACCATCCCGTCTCTATTGCAACGTTTCCCCGCGCGCCCGGGCATGGTCTTCCATACGCCCGGCGGTCGAGTCCATGCCATTGGTGCCGGCTGCCTGCTGCTCGAAGTCCAGCAGGATGCCAACACCACCTATCGCCTCTACGACTGGGACCGTCTCGGCCTCAATGGGCAGCCCCGGACCCTGCATGTGGATCAGGCCTTGCAGGTGATCGACTGGAACCAAACAGGCAGCCCGGTTGCACCGATCCAACCGATCATACCGCGCGCGCCCGGCCTGACCGTCCGCCCTCTACTGAGCGATCCGCATTTCCAAGTCGAGGAATGGGCTGTCACCGCCCCCTGCCAGGTCACGCATGACTCACGCAGTTTTTTGATCCTCTTCCCGGTAAATGGCGACGTGCGTATCAAAAACCCCGGCCAGCCCGCCATGATTCTCCAGCATCATTCCACCAGATCGGAAGAGC